>JAAXJD010000186.1:26769-54370 GCA_012270005.1 Flavobacterium sp.
AGTACTTTGCTAACGCAGTGGTGTTTTGCGCAAATCCAAGCTTTAAGTCTGTAAATAACGTGAGCTTTAAAATATACGAGGGCGAAACCCTGGGGCTTGTGGGCGAATCAGGTTGTGGCAAGAGTACACTAGGCAATGCCATACTACAGCTGGACAAAGCCACCGCCGGAAAAATACTGTACCGCGGCAAAGACCTTACTAAACTATCCGACAAAGAAATACGGGAACTGCGTAAGGAAATACAAATTATTTTCCAGGACCCATACTCGTCGCTTAACCCGCGCCTTACCGTGGGACAAGCCATTATGGAACCTATGAAAGTGCACAAGCTGTACAAAACCGAAGCAGAGCGCCGTGAAAAAGCCATAGAAATATTGCACCGTACCGGCCTGGGCGAGGCACACTTTAACCGTTACCCGCACGAGTTTAGCGGAGGGCAGCGACAGCGTATAGGCATAGCACGTACCATAGCACTGCAACCAAAACTTATAGTATGCGACGAAAGTGTTTCGGCACTGGATATTTCGGTACAGGCGCAGGTGCTTAATTTGCTTAACGAGCTAAAGGAAAACTTTGGGTTTACGTATATATTTATTTCGCATGACCTGGCGGTGGTTAAATATATGAGCGATCAGGTACTGGTTATGAATAAAGGCAAGATTGAAGAAATGAACGAAGCCGATGCCCTGTATGCACACCCCGAAAAAGACTACACCAAAAAGCTCATTGCCGCTATACCGAGTGCTTAGTTTGCAGTGGTAGTTTACGGTTGCAAACCTCTAAAAAATACAACCATCAACATCTTCGAATACCCAAATAAACAGGCTATTTTATTGCTTTTAAAAACGCCAGGGTTTCTTTAAGCAGGGCATCGCGGTCTTCTATATGCGCCATGTGCCCATCTGGATAGGTAACCAGTTTTACGCGGGTGCCTTCAATCTGGTCTATATGGTCTGCATATACCAGGCTCTGGTCTTTTTGGCCCATTACCAGCAATATAGGGTACGGGGCAAAGTGCAGTATAACCTCCCTGTCTTTTCGTATTTTCATACCTTCAAGGGCTGCTACTATACCTTGTACCGGGGTCTTTACAGCCTCATTACGCAGCTGTTCTATTTCTGCAGCAAATTTCTCGCGGTTCTCTTCGCTAAACAGGTTGGCTATGCTCATCCGTACAAAAGCCGTAGCATTTTGCTTTACGGCAGCAATGGCCCTGTCGCGATTGGCTTTACGCTCGTCGCTATCGGCTAATGAGGTACTGTTTTGCAGTATAATGCCCTTAACCATGTCAGGATAAAGCTCGGCAAAAGCAAGTGCCACATACCCGCCCATGCTGTGGCCCATAAACACCGCCTTACGTATGCGCAGCTCCTGCAATATGGCGTGTACGGCGTCGGCCTGGTCTTCCATGGTATGCACATAACCCAGGCAGCCGGTATCGCCATGGCCCAGCAGGTCTATAGTTATTACACGATACTTTTTAGCATATTCTGCCGCAAAATAATCCCACATGCCGAGGTTTTCTAAAAAACCGTGCAGCAGTACTATAGCAGTGCCTTTACCGGCATCGGTATAGGTTATAGAGATGTTTTTATAGTCGAGCTGTTTCAAGTTTGCGGTTTAAATTTCTGGTAGTGCAAAATTAAGAAAATTGCCTTTTTAACCGAAAAACTTTACAAAGGTTTAGCAATTTTGACCTACTCAAACATAATGCTTCGCGTAGAGGGGCAGTGGTTATCCTTACTACATTCCAGTTTTTGTTTACCTCCCCATTGATACGTATTATCCATATAGAGCACTTCGGGGAAGCACTCATCATCTTTACCCATACAGGTAAAAACAGTGCCATAAAAAAGATCGTTATTATCACTTCCCTTTGAAGGCCTGAAATAAAAATTGTCGTTTATCTTAAAGAGATAGCGGCACGTTTTTAAATCTTTTGCGGGATCATAGGCGATGAGCATGTAAAAGTCTTCCTTTTTTTCGCCAAAGGTTTGTTTTTTCAGCACCTCCATTTTGGTATAGTTAACGCCTTCAAAACCACATTTTCCTACCCACAACTTTTTAAGGGCAAGAGTATCGGCGTCAATTTTGTAAGTTCCGTTTTCAAGATGCGCTATCTTCATTCTCCGGGTTTGGCCAAAAGCACTAAACGCCAAAAAAGATAGTGCAAGCATAAACAGTGGTTTCATGGTGTAGTGGTTTTGTTGTTTCCAAATTTAATCAAAACTGTTGATGGCTGCATTTTATAACGGAAGAAAAAATCGTTACTTTTGGAACAACCAAGAGGATAAGCATGAAGATAATTTCATATAACGTAAACGGCATACGCGCTGCGTATACCAAGGGGTTTATAGACTGGCTTAAACAGGCAAACCCCGATATTATTTGCCTGCAGGAAACCAAGGCTAACGTAGACCAGGTAGAGGTAAACCTTATAGAAGAAGCGGGCTACCCGTACCACTACTGGTTTAGCGCCCAGAAAAAAGGCTACAGCGGCGTGGCTATTTTTAGCAAGCACAAGCCAAACAATGTGGTGTACGGCACCGGTATAGAGCACATGGATTTTGAAGGGCGTAACCTGCGCCTTGATTTTGATACCTTTAGCGTAATGAGCCTCTACCTGCCCAGCGGAACAAACATAGACAGGCTGGACCACAAGTTTAAATACATGGACGATTTTCAGGTGTATATAAACAACCTGAAACAGGAACACCCTAACCTGATTATTTGTGGCGATTATAACATTTGCCACGAAGCCATAGACATACACGACCCTATACGAAACGCTAAGGTTTCGGGCTTTTTGCCTGAGGAACGCGCCTGGCTCGATGGCTTTATGAAAAGCGGATTTATAGACAGTTTCCGTCATTTTAATAAAGAACCGCACCACTACAGCTGGTGGAGCTACCGCGCTAATGCACGCAACAATAACAAAGGGTGGCGTATTGACTATGCGCTGGTTAGCGAGCCCATGCGCAGCAGGCTGAAGCGCGCGGTTATTTTGCCCGAGGCAAAGCACAGCGACCACTGCCCTGTTTTGGTTGAGATAGACTAAAAAACAGGCAAGGTTATTGTGAATAAAAATGTACTTTTACAGAGACCACTAAAACATTACACAAATATGAAACTGAAAACCATTACCGCAGGGGTTTTGGCCCTGGCGCTTACTACCAGCTGTGTATCTAAAAAGGTGTACAAAGACCTTGAAAATAAATATGCCGACCTGAAAAAGGAGAATCGCGAAATGGCCGACCAAAACGCGGCACTCACCAAGGAAAAGAATGAACTGGACCTGAAAGCGAAAGACCTGGAGGCAAAACTTACCGCTGCCAGCGATGAACGCGATAAAAACGCTGCCGAACTTGCCGCTACCAAAAAGATCCTGGATCCCCTTAAGGCTAGCTACAGTGCACTGGAAAAAGACAGCAACAGCGCGTTGGAAAGCAACATGAAGAAAAACCGCGAACTACTGGCGCAACTGGAAGCAAAAGAGAAAGCACTTGCAGCCGAACAGGAACGCCTGGAAAAACTTAAAAATGAACTACAGGAACGCAGCGCACGCGTAAACGAGCTTGAAGGCAAAATGAACGCCCAGCAGGCAAGCATGGCTGCCCTGAAAGATAAGTTGGCTAAGGCACTAAACAGTTTCCAGGGGAAAGGACTTACCGTAGAGCACAAAAACGGAAAGGTATATGTAAGCATGGAAAACAAGCTACTGGTTGATTCCTGCTCATGGACTGTAGGTCCTGAGGGTAAAAAAGCGGTAGTAGAGGTAGCAAAGGTTCTTGCCGATAATCCGGACATATCTGTACTTATTGAAGGCCATACCGATAATGTGCCGTACAGCGGCAGTGGCCCTATAGCAGACAACTGGGATCTTAGTACCAAGCGTGCCACGGCTATTGTAAACATTATACGCGAAAATAAAAAGGTAGACCCTAAGAACCTTACGGCCGCCGGACGTAGCGAATTTGCCCCTATAGCACCAAACGAAACCGCAGAGGGAAAAAGCAAAAACCGCCGTATAGAAATCATCCTTACGCCTAAGCTGGATGAAATCAACAAGTTATTAAACGAGTTGTAGTGCAACTTGTAAACCGTATAAAATTAATCCCTGTAGCGTTTACCACTACAGGGATTATTATTTTATAAACACGGGCAGTATTACGCCGGCCTTTCTTCTTTAGGGGTGTTGTGGCTTCGTTTAAAGATGATCTTTATAACCGCTCCGTTATCTTTATAAATATCCAGGGTACCGTTAAGGTCGTTACTAAGCCCTTGTATAAGGCTCATACCCAGCGAATCTGTAGCATCAAGGTCTATGTGTATACCGCCGCCGTTGTCGGCAATGATAAGTTCGTAAATATCGTTATTACATTGTTTGAGCGTGATACTGATAACGCCGCGCTTTGCATCGGTAAAGGCGTATTTAACACTGTTTGTAATCGCCTCATTTAATATAAGCCCAATGGGTACCACCTGAGATACGTCAAAGTTAACGTCGGCTACTTCCTGCTTAAACTCTACACTGCCTTCATCAAAACTGTCCTTTAAGTAATACACCAGTTCGCTGATGTAGTTTTTCATGTTTATGGCCGAAGGGTTATCGTTTTGGTACAGCTTCTGGTGGATGAGCGACATGGAGTGCACCCGCCTTTGGCTGTCTTTTATGGCATTAACGGCCGACTTACTCTTAAGATAGGCGCTTTGGCTGTTTAGCAGGCTTATAACAATTTGCAGGTTGTTTTTTACCCTGTGGTGAATTTCCTTTAACAGCCACTCCTTTTCATCGAGCAGATGGCTGAGTATGGCGTTTTTATCGGTAATCTCTGCCTGCTGCCTGCGCAGTATTTCGTTAGTGCGCTGCTTGTTCAGGTAAGCGCGGTACAATACACCCAGGAAAATTATAATAAGCGCAATAACCCCAAATGATATATTACGCAGCTTTTGGGCTTCAAGGGTTTTACTCTTTTGCAGTTCGGTTTCTTTACCCAACAGCCTTATGTTTTGGTTTTTAAGCTGAATGTCTTTGTCTTTCTTTTCGGTTTCGTACTCTATTTGCAACCGCGATATTTCATTGTTCTTGTTAATGTCAAAAAGCGAATCATCGGCTACGCGTACCCGGTTAAGGTTAGCAATGGCGCCCAGGTAATTGCCCTGTGTACTATCTACCTGAAAAGCCAGTGTGTAATAGGTTTTTTTACGGTTAAACCCGCCACTTTTTTCGGCAAAGGGTTTCATTTTACTTAGGTACACCCTTGCGTTATCCAAGTCTTTTACCGCAAGGTAATACCGTGCCAGTGCCGTATTAAGGCTAAACACAAACAAGCCCGGCAGTGTTTTTTCATTGGCTTTAACAAGCTGTAAAATACGGCGGCAGTGCTGCCCTGCTTTCGGGTAATTTTTTAGCCCCAGGTCGTTATTAAGAAAGCACAATTCCAGCGTTACCTTATCTATAGGTAAATCAGGGGGATATTTCCGCGAAATCTTTTTCAGGAAAACATCACTTTCGGCAAAGCGTTTCTCGCGCCCCAGCGCACCACAAATATTATTAAGCGCGGTGTAAATGGTAGGCTTATCGCCAATGGTCATAGCCTGGTCCAGCGATTTGTACAGGTATTTCAGGCAAAGGTCATTATCGCCCAGCTGTGTGTATATAATAGCAAGCTGGTTGTAAATATAGCTTAGTAACTCATGCTCTTTATTAAGCGCCTCACCATAGCGTGCACCCTTTAAAAAGTAATCTATTGCCTTTTTATTGAGCCCCGCCGTGTAGTAATTGTTACCCATAACGCGGTAAATATTGGTCAGTACCGCATCGGGTACCGCCTTATACGTGGCAAGTGCACGCTCACCCAGTTGCAGTGCCTTATCGTTTTGCCCTATGTAATTGTAATGGTCAGATGCCGTGGTAAGTATATTGGCAAGCTGTTTTTTAGTGCTCTTTTTTTCGTAGGCCTGAAGTGCCTGCTCCAGCACTTTTGTTTTTTCGTCAATCTGTTCGTAAAAATTATACTGGTTGTATAATTCTTCCAGTGCCTCGCCACGCACATCTTCGTAATTGCCTGCTGTAGCAAGCTCTAGCGCCTTTTGCGCTGCCTGTTTTGCTTCAGTAGGTTTTCCTTGCTTGGTATAGGCGCGCGATACCAGCACCTGCCCATGGGCAGTAGCATACGCATCCTGCACCTGGCCAGCCAGTTTTGCCGACTGCTTTGCAAAGTACATAGCGCTATCGGCAGCGCTTTTGCTTTCGGCATATGGGTATAAGTAGGCTTCTGCTAGTTGGTGTAACAACGATAGTTTTTGTTTGGCGGTAACAGCCTGCTGCAGCTTTGTACGAAGCGCAGTGGTGTGCTGCGCCGAAACCACGGCACAACTACACAGTAGAAATAATAGGGAGAAAATGCGCTTCATACAGGTAGTGAGGAAAATACAGATTTACAATGCTCTAAAAAACAACCTTGTAAATATAGCAAAATACCATACAGGTGTGCGGGCTCCACTACCAAAAAACGCATTACGCCATCATTTACAGCACCTTATGTAAAAAATAACGGGCAAATGGTGCGCCTTGTTCACGTGCGCCAAACTTATCCAGCTTTATAATCATACTGTCTTTTTCTACCACTAAAAATTTTAGGTGATCGCCTTCGGCATCAAGGGTTACCACGTGCTTATCAGGGTCCAGGTTATAGCTACCTTTATATATAGTGGGCTTGGTTTCTTTACCCAGGTACTGCGATTGCAGCTGGTACGTATTATCTTTCCGTAGCGTTATACGGGTAAGTATCCCCTTGCAGTCGCCACAAGGCAAGCTCCCCGAATAGTTACCATACCAGGCATCTGTAGTGGCAAGTGTATCTGCGGGTTTTGTAGCACTGCTGTCTGGCACTTGGGGCAGTGTACCCTGCTCCTGCTGCTCTACGCTGGGCACGGGTTTATCGTTTTTACATGAGGCAATAAGCAGGGGCAGTGCAAGGGCAAAAACAATCTTTTTCATAGCAATTTTAATTTCCGTAAATTAAAGTTAACCGGTTCGGGTGGTTTTTTGTGCCAAAGAAATCATAATTTGACAGTAGTGACGCGGTTATGTGGCTGCTGATTTTTTACGTACCTTTGCCACCCATAAAAAGAATGTATTAAGCATGAAAAAAGACATAACCATACCTACGGTAAAAGACATATATGTAGCGGCATTACAGGAGTGGAATGACGACTTTATAGAAAACACCTGGTACGCTTACCTTGTAAACGACAGCACAGAAAAGCTGGAAACCGCTATAGTGGTGAGCAGCGCACACGGGCTTATAGATGGCGAAGAACGCAAAACCAGCAGCCTGCGCCACGGGTTTATGGAGGTATTGCCAAACACTGCCGTAAAAATAGAAATGATAGAAGAAAGCGTGCTGCAACTGGCCAATACGTTTATGGTTACCTATTTTATAGGCAATACGCTGTACGACAAAACCTTTACATTTGCTGCCGGAAGCATAACCAAAGAAAATGCCACCCAGGAAATCCCGGTTATATACAAGGATGGAATACTTGGTAAATAGTGATAAAGTCATAAGTCGAAAGTCAAAAGAAAAAAGTCGGAAGTCCGAGGTCGGAAGTTGTAAAATAAGTTTTGGGCTTGGATTGTATTTTCATTGATACCTGACACCTGACACGGGGCCACAGCCGAACTAGCCAAGCAAACTTTAAACAAAAATAATGAACAAGATATACTACCTCAAAACCTGTTCTACCTGTGCTAAAATATTAAAGCAGCTGCCTAACCTGGACAGGTTTGAGCTTCAGGATATAAAGCCTAACCCTCTTACCGAAGCACAGCTCAATGAACTTTATGCCATGGCGGGTAGTTACGAGGCGCTTTTTAGCCGTACCGCTACCCTATACAAAGAGCGCGGGCTTAAAGATAGAACCCTTACCGAAGACGATTATAAAGCACTGCTGCTGGAACATTACACGTTTTTAAAACGACCGGTAATTGTGGCAGGAGATAAAATATTTATAGGCAATAAGGCGAATACTGTAGCCGAGGCCGTAGCTTACCTTAAATAAAAACCAGTCGGTTTTTTATTGTATGGAACGCATATAACAGCAGCCAATGCCGGCATTATGCAGACAATTTTATAACAAAAGAGTCAAAAAAATGCGTAAATCGGTGTTTACAAGGCACAAGCGTTATTTGCGTTCCATAACTTTTACTACCTTTGCGCATCTTAAATTCGTTGCATGATACAGTCCATGACCGGCTTCGGCAAAGCGTCGCTACAGTTGCCCACAAAAAAGATTACCGTAGAAATTAAATCCCTGAACAGCAAGGGGCTCGACCTGAATGTGCGTATGCCATCGGCCTTGCGCGAAATGGAACTGGGGCTGCGCAACCGTATAGCACAGAAGCTGGAGCGTGGTAAGGTAGATTTTTCTCTTTTTGTGGAAATTACCGGCGAGGAAACCACCTCTAAAATAAATGTGCCTATTGTAAAGGCGTACATTACCCAAATGAAAGAGGTAATACCAAACGGCGATGCTACCGAACTGATGAAAATGGCCGTGCGCATGCCCGACGCGCTTAAAACAGAACGCGAGGAAATAGACGAAAGCGAATGGGCACAGATTGAAGGACTGGTAGATGAAGCACTGGAAAACATTCAGAGCTTTAGGATTGCCGAAGGCGTTTCGCTTGAAAAAGAGTTTATTATACGTATAGGTAATATATTAAGGCTAATGAACGAGGCCGTGTCTTTTGACGGCGAACGTATAGCTAACGTAAAAGAGCGCCTGCGAAACAGCATTGCCGATCTTGAGGTTAATGTTGACGAAAACCGTTTTGAGCAGGAACTTATTTTTTATCTTGAAAAACTGGATATTACCGAAGAAAAGGTACGCCTGGAAAACCACCTGAATTATTTCCTTGAAACCCTTGCCGGAACCGAAGCAAACGGACGTAAACTGGGCTTTATAGGCCAGGAAATGGGCAGAGAAATAAACACCATGGGCAGCAAAAGCAACCACGCGCAAATGCAAAAGCTGGTGGTACAAATGAAAGACGAACTGGAAAAAATAAAAGAACAGGTACTTAATGTGCTTTAGCATAGTTAATAGTTTTTGGTTGTTAGTTGTTGGGTTTTATGACTAAGAGTGCCAACAACTAACAACCAAAAACCATTAATCAAATTGAACAACACACAAACTACACAAATGAGCACTGGAGGAAAATTAATTGTATTCTCGGCACCATCCGGGTCGGGTAAAACCACTATAGTAAGGCATTTATTAAAACACCCCGAACTTAATCTGGCGTTTTCGGTTTCGGCTGCCACGCGCGAACCGCGCGAGGGTGAAATAGATGGCGAGCATTACCATTTTATTTCGCTTGAGGAGTTTAAAAAACACATAAAAAACGAAGACTTTGCCGAATGGGAAGAGGTGTACCGCGATAACTTTTACGGCACCCTTAACTCCGAAATACAACGTATATGGAACGAAGGCAAAAACGTAATTTTTGATATTGATGTAGCGGGCGGGCTTCGCCTTAAGCGCAAATTCCCTGAGCAGACGCTGGCTGTGTTTGTAAAGCCGCCAAGCGTAGATGAGCTTAAAATTCGCCTTAAAAACCGCAGCACCGAAAGCGAAGACAAAATAAACATGCGTATAGCAAAGGCATCTGTAGAGCTGGCTACAGCACCACAGTTTGATACCATTATAAAAAACTACGACCTTGAGGTAGCGCTGGACGAAGCCTACAAACTGGTTAAGGATTTTGTAGGGGCGTAAACGGTTTTTAGTGGTTAGGCTGTAGGTTGGAAGATGGTGAGTTAACCTAATCTGAAAATCACATGGGTTACAAAAAGGTTTGTTTAAATTGTAATACTGCATTTAGTACAGGTATGGAAAAAGATGAAATAAAAACATCTAAGTGTACCAAATGTGGTGATGTAATGATTTTGGTTCACCATAAGTTTAAGCCACCCAAAAAGGGGGATGTTGCCGGATGGAAATTAGTAAAACTGTTGCTGGATAATGGTTTTAGGTTTAGACCGGTTTATACGAGAATTGACAAAAACATACTGTTGAAAGTAAATTACCCAAAGACATTAGAAGAAGCCAAAGAATTTATAAAACAGTATAAACCTGATTAGATTGCTTCGTTCCTCGCAATGACGGGATCGAACTATAAGATTATTAAGATGAAAATAGGGCTTTACTTCGGTACGTTTAATCCCATACATGCGGGGCATCTTATTATAGCAAACCACATGGCCGAATACAGCGGCCTGGATCAGATATGGCTGGTGGTTACCCCGCACAACCCGCACAAAAAGAAAAGCACGCTGCTAAGTGACCACCACCGCCTGCAAATGGTGCACCTTGCCGTAGAAGACTACCCAAAGCTAAAACCCAGCGATATAGAGTTTCGCCTTCCGCAGCCTAACTACACGGTTAATACGCTGGCGTACCTGCAGGAAAAATTCCCCACCCATGAGTTTTCACTGATTATGGGCGAAGACAACCTGAACACCCTGCACAAGTGGAAAAACTACGAGGTGCTGCTGCAAAACCATAACATATACGTATACCCGCGCCTGGATAACGGCACCCCAGACGATGCTATAGCCCACCACCCTGCCATACACCGTGTAGGTGCACCGGTTATAGAGCTATCGAGCACTTTTATCCGCCAAAGCATAAAAGACGGTAAAAACGTACGCCCTATGCTCCCCGCCAAAGTATGGGAATATATAGAGCACAACCTCTTTTATAAGAAATAAAATATAGGGATTTACCTATGTAATTTTGAAAAAAGTTTAAATACATTTGTTTTGTTGCAACAAAATCAATCACTCAATATCAAAACTTTTTTATGAGAACTTTTTTAAAAACAATCTTATTAGGCTCATTAGTTAGTCTCTTTTCTTGCTCAGGCGAAGATAGAGTAATTACTGAAAGTAATGAAAACTTTAATTTTGATATTGTACCCGACCTATCTAAATTAAAAATGAATGAACCCGGAACTTTTTTTACTTATACTAATTCCAAAGATGCCGGAGACAAATTATTTGCGGCGATGGATGAGTTGCAGCTTGAAGTAAATGATGCCATGCTTGAGAATCCGAAAATTACGGCACACCAATTTGTTGTAACGGTAAAATCAGGTAAAGGTACAATACAGTCACTATTTTTTTACGACGAAAAAAATCAAGTTGTAATCTCCAATCCCATAAAACCTAAAGAGAATAGTAGCATCCCTCCGGAATTTATAGCAGGGGCGCTTTATGGATCATGCTCTCCTGGATGGACTAAGATAGGTACATACGGGTTAAGTTCGCAGGATCAGTTTGAAAACGATGTAAAAACTTTATTAACCAATTCCTTGTCATCTTCTGGCGGATGTATAGAACTCCATATTTCCAGAGGTTTGTTAAGCGCAACTGCTTGCAAGAGGTCGTGTCAGTGATAGAAAACAACAAATACTAGGTAAGTAAAAAATCTTCTTTTACACTTAAATCTTCTATTATAAATAACCCTACATTAAAATTTATATATTTAGTGTGGGGTTATATATTTTTGCAATGGAGGAACAAAAACCAAACAATTTTTCGGAGTTTGAGCACCTGCACCTGCCTTATCGGCGCAGCCTTCTTTCGGGCCGCATCTGGACTATTTTGGGCGTGCTAACCGTGTACACTGTTATCCGCATGGCTATAGCTGCCGGGCAGTCGGTGTACCTTGGTGTTTTCTTTCCTAAACTATTAGGCTTGTTCCGTATATTACCCTCCCCTTTCCTGGAACTGGTTACTGTGCTCATACTTTTTACCCTGCCGGCAGGTATGCTGGGGCTTTGGCTGGAAAAACGCCGCGCCGTAGCCGTTATGCAGTACTATGCGCTTGTGTGCCTTGTTGCCGCGCTGGTTACTACTACAGTAGGTATTATATACGGACAATCGTTACTTAACGTTATCCCTCTTGAAACCATATTGCTGGCCGACCTGTACTTCCGCATGCTCGAAATACGTTGGGTTTGGGAACAAAAAACCATAGCCCGGCCTAAATGATACTTTCGCGCGCTCTTAACATAGCCTTACCATTTTAAAGAAATCGTTTTTTGTATTTTAGTGTAAAAGATAAAAGGCACCTGCGCTGTTATGCACAAATGCCTTCTAAAACACCAAAAACAAAAAATTTAACTAACCTTGCTGTAATCCTTAGAATTACACAAAATTCAATAGTATAACGGTTACAACCGGGGTTTCATTGCATTAATTAACACTATTAAATGTTAATTTTTTCAATCCCGCAAAAACTCAGGTAACGATAACACTGGGAGGATATGTTAAAAATGAGTACTTTTGGCGCGCCTAAACAAACATAATAATGAGCAATGCACCTAAGTTCGCCGTTATAGGTGGGGGAAGCTGGGCTACAGCCATAGCAAAAATGCTGTGTGTAAATGTAAACAAAATAGCCTGGTACATGCGTAACACTACTGCCATAGAGCACATGCAAGCGCACAACCATAACCCTAATTACCTAAGTTCGGTAGAGTTTGATACAGACCAGTTACTGCTTACCAGCGACATTAACGAGGCGGTGGCCTATGCCGATTATGTAATATTTGCCATACCCAGCGCATTCCTGAGCAAGGAACTGGAAAAGCTTACCGTAAGCCTTGAAGATAAAGTGGTGTTTAGTGCCATTAAGGGTATAGTACCCGAAACAAGCCTTATTGTGGGCGAGCACTTCCATAAAACCTACAACATTCCGTACGAAAATATAGGGGTTATTACAGGCCCGTGCCATGCCGAAGAGGTGGCACTGGAACGCCTTAGCTACCTTACCATAGCCTGCGGCGATGAAAAGAAAGCTCGTGTTATGGGTAAAAACCTGAACAGCCACTATATAAAAACCAAAATATCCGACGATATTGTGGGTACAGAATATGCGGCAATGCTTAAAAACATTTACGCCATAGCCGCAGGTATAGCACACGGTTTAGGATATGGCGATAACTTTCAGGCACTGCTTATGAGCAATGCCATACGGGAGATGAAAAAGTTTATACGCAAAGTACACAAAATGAAGCGCAACATAAACAATTCGGCTTACCTGGGCGACTTATTGGTAACGGGTTATTCTGTGTTTTCGCGCAACCGCATGTTTGGTAACATGATAGGCAAAGGCTATACCGTAAAAAGCGCCATGATGGAAATGAGCATGGTAGCCGAAGGATACTACGCCACCAAAAGTGCCTATAAACTAAATCAGGAATACCAGGCAAAAACCCCTATTATAGACGCCGTATACGCCATACTATACGATGGCAAGGATGCCAAGCAGGTTTTTAAAAAATTAACCGACAAGCTGGATTAATGCAGCTTTTATATAAAGCAAAAACTCCCGTAGTGCTTAAAGCGATACGGGAGTTTTTGTTTTATATAGCTCTATTTATATACATCTATTCCGTGAGCGGTTATTTCGGCCGACGTAACGTAAATAGTCTTTACGTTACAATTTTAAAGAAACTCAGAAGTAATACTAACCATCAATAATGTTGCATTCCAAGCTATAGAATTTATATGCCCAGAAAAGAAAACATACGGCATAAATAAGCATAACAAACATTACCCGAGGCTTTTCCCAATATTTTATAACAGAGAAAAAAATCCAAGACTACTCCTGAGAAAAGAAGTAACAGTGCAGATAGAGAGGGTTTTATATGACCATTAGTGCAATGTTGTTCATAAGGTAATAACCAAAATACAAACGCAACATTAATCGCTATTAACAATAACATAAATAATGAAACCTTTCTCATACTGCATTGGTTGAAATTTGGTGTGAAAAAATTACCCCCTGTTTACATACACCCATTCTATAAACGGGTATTTTGCAGCATCGGCGTTATGCAATACCTCATTATTATCTTGTACCAGCCTTAGGTAGCACAGTTGCTTTATGGGCTTGCGAAGGTTAAGTATGTTATGGTCTTTGCGGCACACCAGCACACGGTTTATGGGGGTGCCATTGTATACCAAAAGATCGTCGGGCTGTACCAGTAGCCAGTGCTTTTGCCCGTCCAAGGTTATACGGTGGGTTATGGTTCCCTTTAGCGGAAAAACATTGCCCAGAGCAGAATCCCCGGAAGCGGTTAATGTTATTCTTTTACCAATAAGCGCAGAACCAGCCAACACTTTTACCAAACCAAACATTAAAAGCGGCAGCACATTTACATTAATTACAGAGCTACCCGCTTTAAATGAAAAACCCCATGAAAAAAACTGTGTTACATCATAGTAAGGTGTAACGGCAACTACCTGCAGTAACAGCCACGCATACAGCAGCCCTACTGCATAAGCCCTGCCCAAAAACCACGTAATAACCCCGGTAATGCCCAGCAGGCTCACCATAGCCGATGGCGGATTTGTAGCCGTAGTGCTATTGCCCAGGTTTATAAAACAAAATACTACCACTACTATAGGCAAAACCGCTTGTACGGTAAGCACCTGTTTTTTATTGCTCATATTAATCAGACTCTTTTGCAGAAACAATGTTGGTTATAATCATATCGGCATGTACACGGCTGTTTTCTATAAACCACTTATGCGTTTCCATACCGCCGCATACTACGCCTGCCAGGTATAGCCCGGGCACGTTAGTCTCCATAGTATCGGGGTTGTACACCGGTACACATAGCAAATCATCGTGTGTTAGTATGCCACAACTTTTCAGGAAATCAATATCAGGCCTGTAGCCCGTAAGCGCCAGTACAAAATCGGCTTCCACAGTTACCGGACCCTCGGGTGTAAGTACATCCACTTCCTTTTCCCTTATAGCCGTAATGCTACTATAAAAATGCGCCGTGATGCTGCCTTCGGCAATGCGGTTTTCTATATCGGGTTTAATCCAGTATTTCACGCGGTCGTTTATTTCGCCCTTGCGGATTACCATAGTAACCTCAGCGCCTTTGTGCCAACACTCCAGTGCCGCATCTACGCTACTGTTATTGGCTCCTACCACAAGTACTTTTCTAAACGCATACTCGTGTGCCTCTTTGTAGTAGTGGCGCACGTGCGGCAGGTTTTCGCCCGGCACATCCATATATACAGGAATGTCATAGAAACCGGTAGCGATAACCACATTTTGGGCAGTATAGGTTGCTTTATCAGAAATAACATTAAAAACTCCATCCTCCTCCTTTTGTACCGAAGTCACCTTTTCAAACAGGTTAATGTTCAGTTTAAAATGCTTTTGAATGTTACGGTAATATTCCAGTGCCTCCTGCCTGCCGGGCTTTGGCGCAATACAACTAAACGGCACATCGCCTATTTCCAGTCGCTCTGCCGTACTAAAAAACGTCATGTATAGCGGATAGTTGAACAGGCTGTTTACCAGCGCCCCTTTTTCAATAATAAGGTAATTTAGCCCTTTACGCTGAGCGGCAATGGCACACGCCATACCTATGGGGCCACCGCCTATAATTATAACATCGTATTTTACTTCCATGTGTTGTACGGGTTACGGCTCAGGTAAGCGTTGTAATAGCGTTCCTGCCCGGTTACTTCGGCACCCAGCCATTCGGGTTTTATAAAAGCTTCATGCTCATCAGTCAGCTCTATTTCGGCAATGACCAGCCCGGCGTTATCCCCCAGGAACTCGTCTACCTCATAGGTGTGATTGCCCGCCTTTACCTCATAGCGTATTTTATCTATAGCACCCGGTTCGCACAGGGCAAAAAGCTGTTCGGCTTCGGTAACAGGGATTTCCTTTTCCCATTCAAAACGGGTAGTACCGCTGTCGTTCCCCCTACCTTTTATGGTAAGGAAGCCTTTATCGCCCTTAATGCGTACACGCACGGTACGGTCCGGGTGCGATGAAAGATAGCCCTGGGTAATGCGTTTATTGGCGAAAGCCGCTGTTTTATAGTCGTCTGCAAGGATAAGGAACTTGCGCTCGGTTTCTGTCATAATACTGTGTGATTACCCGTGCAATTTACGGAATAATGGGAAAGGGTTTAAACAAACAACACCCAAAAAAATAAAAGGCCGCACTTACAAAACCTGTAGTGCAGCCTTTTAAAACACAAAGAATAATGTTTTAGTCGCGTTTAATGACCACCTTTTTAGTGCTGGTATATTTACCGCTTGTAATTTTAACCATGTAGGTCCCTTCGTAAACGGTTTGCACATCAAAATAGGCTATGGTTTGCCCTTTTTTAATGGTTGCCGTTTGCATTAGTTTTCCGTTGATGTCAAAAAGTTCGGCCTTATAATCAGCTACGGTACCGTTACTAACCTGCACGGCTATTAGTTCTGCCGATGGGTTAGGGAACACCGTTACCCACGGTTCTTTTTGTACGGCTACTGTATTTAGTGGCTCGTAAGTGGTGGTAGTTTCGGTTACAGAGGTAACAAGGCTGCCGGTTTTATTGCCATAAAACGTAGGCCCCACCACATAAGGAAATGCAGAGTTATGGTTTTCATCTACCGTAGCAAAATAGGCATACGTACCGTTAGGATATTCAGGCGTTACGCAAAACCTGCCGTTGTGCACATCCAGGTAATCGGTCTGGCCGTTATGGCTAATAAACTCATAATCTTCCCTAAAATAGCCCAGAGGATATGTGGTGCTTACCGCAGGGCCATCGGGCACATCGGTTCCATCTGCCCATGCAGTGCGGGTAGTAATGTTGCGCAACTGGTAGCCTGATTTTATGCGCGTAATGCCCCCGCTGCCATCGGCGTTGGCATAGCCGTACGCCCCGTAAATAGGGTAACCATCAAACGCAAAGCCTATAAGCGGCGAATGTTCCTGAGGGTTTATTACATACAGCCCGTCAGCATCGTACAGGTTACAAATCGTAGAAACCACATTAATATCCAGCTTAAACGCCGTAGGATTTTGATGATGGTGGTAGTTACCCATAGCCGGGTGCCCTTTAGAGCAATCGAAGCCCGCACGCTCGGCCGGTATGGCATCGCGGTTCCAGTAAATTACAGTATTAGGCGGACCGCAGGGCGCATTGCCCGGACCTCCGCAAAGGGCATTGCTGCTGGTGCTCCACCCCACCCCATCGCGGTAGTCAAACAGTGCTACGCCGTTTATAAACACGCCTATATCGCCCATGGTGGTGCTGGTGGCGGTACCTGTATTTTGTGTGGGGTTAAGTGGCAATTTTACTATTTTGTTTTGGTTAGCAGCTACAGATGGGTTTCCGTCCGGAAAAGGCCCCGTAGGGTATGCAGGCACACCCGTAGCGGTTACATATACATAGTTACCCGAGTATTGTACCTTTTGGCAATTAACCAGTATACCGTTACTAAGGGCGGTGCTGTTGCCGCTTACGTAATAGGTTCCGGTGGCGCTGGTGTTTTGCAGCCATGATGTAATAGCGGGATTGGTTTGCGCTTTTAGCGCTAAACTAATAAGCCCTATAACCGCGTAGTGTAATATTTTTTTCATGTAACCTATGTGTTTGTTAAGGTGTGCTGTAAGGGTTAGACGATGTTAGTAAGAACTTCCTGCGGCAGTGGCTATTATTTTTTAAATGAAGTGCTGTACGCCATATCAAACCCTTAATCAAATCCTAAAAGCAGCAGCGCTTTCGGGCATTTACAGGTAATTTGACTATATTTACGCTGCTAACCTTAAAAAATATTCATGAAATTTAGGAAATCAAGGGACATTACAACTTTTGATGATTTCTTTCAGCAGAATTTTGACGATAACAACCTGTGGGAATATAAGGCCACTGAGGTAGACCTGTTAGTGGAGCTGGTGGCGATTATTCGCCCAAGGCATCCGGAACGCGTTACCGAAGTAAGCCTTGAGCCACTGCTTGCACTACTAAAAAACAACGAAAAGTACTGCAAAGGATTAGGATTCTATATAAAAGGACTGATTAAACACAAAAAGTTTAGCCGCATACTTACCGATGCCGGCATACTTAATGACGCCGATTTCTTTTTTGAGGTTAAAAGCAGGTTGCTGAGTAAGATAATACCCTACCAGCCACAAAAAGAAACACTTGAGTATATACTTAACCAGGTGATGTCCTTGAAAACAGCACCTGGGTGGCTACTGAAAAGACCGGCAGCCGAACTGGAAGCTCTTATTGAAGACGTTGGGTATAGAACGATATATATTTCAGATGAGGCAAACAGCCCGCTTACCGAACTGCTCTTTGCCATGAAGGTACTTATACAGCGTATAGGCGGACGCGCACTGGAAACCGACGTAATGCAAATGGTACCCGAGTACGAAAACCTTGAAAGCCCGTTTATAGCCATACAAAAGGAGTTTAGCATACTGAGTGAACGGTTGCTGGAGGAGCAAAAAAATTATGTGTCGCCAGATGATATGGGTTTCCGGCAGATAGGCGTACTGCTGCACCAATGCAGGGATTATGTAGATGCGGCGTTTAAAAACAGTTCTAAATACGGCATATCATTACGTGTTAACCAAAACCTGCTGCGCATGCGCCAGCAACTGCAACGCCTGGAGGTGCTGCTGCCGCTGCTGGCCATATCTGAACCGGAAGAAGCCCGCAAAGACACCATAAGCCTGGCACTGAACCTGATTAACTACAACTGTATAAAAAACAACGTGCGCAGCCTTGTAGGCGAAAGTACCCAACTGCTGTCTTACGAGGTTACACAGCATACGGCGAACACCGGCGAACATTACATAACCAAAACTGTAGGCGAATACTTCCGGATGTTGTGGGCCGCTTCGGGCGGAGGTATTATTGTGGGGGTGTTGTGTATTATAAAAGTACTGCTGGGCAAAGTGGACACCTCTATTTTTGGACATGCATTTTTGTACAGCCTTAACTACGCGTTTGGGTTTATTGCTATCTACGTACTTGGCTTTACACTGGCTACCAAGCAGCCTGCCATGACGGCTACAGCACTGATACGCGCCCTGGAACGCGACCAAAAAAACAATGAGCTGGGTAATGAAGAACAGCACCGTGCCTTTGCCACGTTTTTCGCGCGGGTATTCCGGTCGCAGTTTATAGCCTTCGTGGGTAATGTGCTGGTGGCTTTCCCTGTGGCATGGCTGGGTATATGGCTTATAGATATAACCTTTCACTACAACATAGCCCTTACAAAATGGGATAAACTACTGTTTGACCTCAGCCCCGTACACTCGCTGGCGTTATTCCACGCGGCGATTGCCGGGGTATTCCTGTTCCTTTCGGGCATTATAGCGGGCAGTGTGGCAAACCGCGATAAATTCCGCCACATGTATTACCGTATTGCAGAGCATCCGTTGCTTAAAAAAACCTTTGGCCGCACGCGTGCCGAAAAAATAGCCAGCTGGTACGAACGGAAATGGGCGGGCATAGTAAGTAACTTTTGGTTTGGCTTTTTTATGGGCAGTACCTCATCTATAGGTATTTTCCTGGGGCTAAACCTGGATATACGCCACATTACCTTTGCCAGCGGCAACCTTGCCCTGGCGCTTTATGGGGCCAACTATAACATAAGCACCGAAATGATACTATGGGCATCGGCAGGTATTGTGCTTATAGGATTGGTTAACTTTTTAGTGAGCTTTACCCTAAGTATGTCTTTAGCATTTCGTTCGCGAAACATTCCACTTACCGAGTTTTGGGCTGTAGGACGTGCCATACGCAGGCACTTTTTAAGAAAGCCGCTGTCGTTCTTTTTCCCTTCGGGAGAAAAAAAGACAGCATCCGGCAAAACACCCTGATACTATTTTACTGTAACTTCATCTATAAAAATATAGGCATCGCCACCGGCGCCCTGGTGCCACTGCGGCAGGGTGCCAAAGTTGTACGCCTTTACTTTTACGTATCGGGCTTTGGTATTCAGGTTAGTCGTCAGTTCTTTTAGCTGCACTTCATAATCATGTGGATCTATAGCGTGGGTTATGTTGCCTGCAGGCGTGTAGGTAACTCCATCAGTCGAGGTAAAAAATTCTACCCTGGTAGGTAGTATAATCCAGGCGCGGGTATCTTGTAAAAACGATGCGCTTAAGCTGTGTACATCCTGTACTTTTTGTAAATCTACCACTGCTTCAAAATCCTGAGCCTGATAGCCCTGCCAGTCGCCCTTGCGCCAGTTGGCACTGCCGTGTATGCCATCAAGTAAACCATCGGCGCCTCCTGCCGAGTACTGCTTATCGTATTTTGATGCTATGGCTATGGTGTAGTTATTTGGTTTTTTAAAGAATTGAGCGCTAATAGTATTGCTTCTCGTACCATTCCTTTCTGCATAAAATTCTACTACAGGCATTTCCTGAGCAATTCTTACAGGAGCTTCATACAAGATAAATTCCGGCAGATAGGAATCAAAAATATTATATACCCTATAGTAAATTTTATCCGAGGGGCGGCTGCCTTCAAACGTTACGTCCATACTTCCTGCAAAAGACTTTGATGGCGCCTTTATAACAGGCACGGGCACTATTTCTTCGTATCCCGGCAACATCTTTGGCACATCATATCCTCCTGTAGCAGCAAAACTGTCTATTCCCTCTAATATCCTTGTTTCCGTGGAAGGCGTTAGCGTTATACTTTTTCCATTTTCAAAATGCACCACAGCTTTTTCGAAATAGGGTGTGGTGCTGCTCCATGCCTCCTGTCCCGGCGTAACCTTATAAATACCCAAACTACTCAGCACATACCAGGCGCTCATTTGTCCGCAGTCCTCGTTACCTATAAGTCCGTCGGGGGTATTTTTATAAAAATTATCCAGTATATAGCGCGCCCATTTTTGGGTTTTTTCGGGTTTACCTACATAGTTGTACAGGTACGCCATATGGTGGCTTGGTTCGTTGCCGTGGGCATACTGCCCTATAAGCCCCGTAACGTCTACCTGCTCACGGCCGGTTGTAGCGCTTGGCGCGCTAAACATTTCGTCGAGCTTGGCTTCAAACGCGGCATTGCCTCCATACGCTTCTATCATACCCTGTATATCCTGAGGTACAAAAAAGCTGTACTGCCAGCTGTTGCCTTCGGTAAAGTTGTTGTTTATTTCGCGTGGGTCAAACGGTGTTTCCCAGCCCCCATTGCGTTTTGGGCGCATATGTTTTGTAGTAGGGTCAAACAGATTTTTCCAGTTTTGGCTGCGCTTCATAAAATATTTGTAATCGGCTGCATGGCCTGTAATATTTGCCATTTGGGCTATACACCAGTCGTCATACGCATACTCAAGGGTCTTTGAAACGCTTTCGTGCTCATCATCTATGCTTATAAAACCGTTACGCTTATAGGCATCGAGCCCTAAATGGTCGAGCATGGCGCTGTGTTTTGCCGCCTGAAATGCTTTTTCGTAATAAAAACCCTTAATGCCTTTTGCCATAGCATCGGCAATAACGCTTACTGAGTGGTAGCCTATCATACAATCGGTTTCGTTGCTGGCAAGTTCCCATACGGGCAGCCTGCCGCCCTGCTCGTACTGGGCAAGGAAGGTATTTATAAAATCTGCGGTGCGTTTTTTGTCGATTAGCGTATACAGCGGATGCGCCGCCCTAAAGGTATCCCACAGGGAGAATACCGAGTAGTACGTAAAGCCCTCTGCATAGTGCAGCTGGTTATCCCTGCCACGGTACTGCCCATCTACATCCATAGCCACATTGGGTTGCATCATGGTGTGGTACAGCGCGGTATAAAATACGGTGCTCTTATCTTTATCCTTTTCGGTGATTTCTATTTTGCCCAGTTCTTTGTTCCAAAGCGCCTTCGCGTTGCTAACGGTTTTGCCAAAATCCCAACCCGGTAATTCGGCTTTCATGTTTTTTGCGGCGCCCTCATAGCCCGTAGGCGAAAGCGCTACCTTAACCAATAGCTGTTCCCCTTGTTTCACCTGCTTGCTAAAGCTTATTGCCAAAAGCGAACCTGCAAAAAACGTATCGGTTACCTTAGCCGGGGCAAAGGCGTTGTTGTTTACTTTGGTTATTTTTACCGGCTGGCTAAATTCTCTCCGGGCGTAAATGTCCTGGTCGCGTGCCCAGGCCTCGCTACGGCGAAACACCTCTATGGTTTTACTGTCTATAACCCGTACTTCGCCCATAAGCAGCTTATCGCGATGGTTTAGGTCCAGGATAATGTTTGCCTGTCCTGCTTTGTTAAACGTATATTTATGAAAACCCACACGCGGAGTTGCGGTAAGCTCGGCCTTAATATTGTTATTCAGCAGTACCGAATAGTACCCAGCCGAAGCTGTTTCATCGGCATGCTTAAATGTTGAACTATAGTCTTTCTTATCCAAAGATGCCTCGCCCATGGTGGGCATAAGCATAATGTCGCCATAATCGCTGCATCCGGTACCATTAAGGTGCGTATGCGAAAACCCATAAATAACCTCATCTGAATAATGGTAACCGCTACAGCCGTCCCAGCTGCCATCTACCCGGGTATCGGGGCTAAGCTGCACCATACCAAACGGAACGGTAGCCCCGGGAAAGGTGTGCCCATGCCCGCCGGTGCCTATAAACGGATTTACAAAATGGGCAAGGTCTTTTAACACCGGTGCCTTTGTACGCGGTTTATGTTTATGTTTTGCTTTTTGCGGAAATGCCACAACGGCGCATAAAAGTAGTGCTACAACCGAAAGCTTTTTCATTGTAATGAGGTGATTATTTTGGATTTGGTAAATATAGTGGGTTTTTGTGTCTTTAGGTAATCTGTAAAAAGCAAGTAAAGCTAAGTAGTGGTTGGTGTTACCACCTTTTTTCATTTTTTTGCAACACCAGCAAACTTAATGCGCTGCTTTGGCGTTTATACAATGTAGGTTTTACAAGCGAATAACTACCGTTACCCTATGCAAAAATCAGGTTTTTTTGTAAGTTTATACCCGTAATTTCTGTGCTGAAAAAATGAAACGTATTTTGTTTGCCCTGCTATTGCTTTCTGTAGCGTGTAACAGCCCAAAGGCTGAAGACACGGCTGCGTTGCCGGTTAAAAAAACACCGGCACGGCATGCGCATGCTCCGGAAAAAGCAAAAAAACAGGCAAATGAAAAACCGGTAGACGAGGAAACCCTTAAAAACGAAGCCCGCCTTATTCCACATGAAAAAACCCTGGAGGGGCTTACCTTCCGCTATGGGTACACCGAATACGATGAAGATGTATTTGGCTTTGAAAACCCGGGCTACCTGGAGGTAAAAAAAGACGGCAAGCTGCTGTTTAAAGACGCGTTTAAAGGCGAAGGCGAACCCTACGTTACCTCCCTGGGTTACCACGAGCTGGGTGGCGATAAAAAGCTGATATTTAAACTAAATTACGGCACACAGGCCTGTGATTATACGCAAACATCGCGCTATTACGTACTAAACAACGACGGCAGCATTGGCTACATTAACGAATACTGGTCGGCTAAAAGCGGCGACGGGTACAGCAACCGCCATTTTAAAGAAATATGGCCGGGCGATGTGGCCGGGCAGTCTAACACGCTTACCATTGTAGAAGGTATAGACTTTAACGACAGCAGCAGGCCTAACCAGTACGACACCACCCGTATACTGTTTAACGGCAACGCGTTTAAAGTGCAAAAGCTATCAGATAACCTTAACCGGGCGGCACAGTAGTTAAGTCTTATACCGCGATTACCACAGTTCCGTTAAGTAAGTACGCCTTGCAGGGTGTACAAAATAATTTGTACATTCGTAGTAAACCGCTCATTTTATGAAATTCCTGAAAAAACTCCTCAAATGGTTTGTGCTGCCTGTGGCTGTTATTATAGCCCTTATGTACATATTTGATGTAGATTATCTTATAAAAGCCGTACGTGTGGTATACCTGCACGGCAAAACCACCGCCTATCTGGATGACTATACCCATTTTGACAACCGTACCATTCACCACGGTACGCCACAACCATGGGCTAATGCCAAAGACTACAACAACGTAAAAGGTACTGAAAGGCTTGAGCAGGTAAACAAAGAGCTGGGCACGGTGGCCTATCTTATTATAAAGAACGACAGTATTTGGCACGAAAGCTATTATGATGGTTATGGCCCGGAGAGCAAAACCAACTCGTTCAGCATGGCTAAAAGCATTACCTCAGCAGCTATGTTTAAGGCTATTGAAGAAGGTAAAATAAAAAGCCTGGACCAAAAAGTGGGTGACTTTTTCCCGGAGTTTAAAAAGGGGCTTGCCGCGAAACTCACCGTGGGCGACTTGTCTTCTATGGCTACGGGGCTGGACTGGAATGAAGAATACAGCAGTGCCTTTAGCATTACTACACGCGCCTACTTTGGCAACCACCTGGAACAAACCATGCTGAATGTACCTGTAGTAAAAGAGCCGGGTAAAGAATTTGTATACGTTAGCGGCGCTACAGAACTGCTGGCTATGGTGGTTACAAAGGCTACCGGGCAAACGCTGAGCGATTACGTATCAGATAAATTCTGGAAGCCTATGGGCATGGAACAGGATGCCTTGTGGCAGCTCGATAAAAAAGACGGCATAGAAAAAGCCTATTGTTGTGTGGGCAGCAACGCCCGTGATTTTGCACGCTTTGGCAAATTATTCCTGCACCACGGAATGTGGAACACTACCAAAGTGCTGGACAGCGCTGATGTAGCCCGTATGGTTACACCCCGTTTTGCCAAAAGCCCTGAATACGGCTATGGCTGGTGGATAAACAACTACCTAGGTAAAAAAATGTATTACATGCGCGGCCACCTTGGGCAGTTTGTTATTTGCATACCGGCAGACAACCTGGTTATTGTAAGGCTGGGCCACACTAAGGGTTATCAAACCAAAAGAACTGAACCTAATTACGACCCTCATAGCAACGACTTTTATGTATATGTAGACGAAGCCTATAAAATGATGGGCAAAATGAAGCCCGGGGAAGGCGAAGGCAACAAACGTAAAATGAAATAATTTTTAAGACACAAATTATACTAATCGGTATAATGGCATTGTTGCACATTAGTATAATTCGTGTCAAAACAATATTTACAATGCTTGAAAAAATACGGCTTGAAAATGTCCTTTTCATTGATATAGAAACGGTACCCGAACATGAAAACTACTTTCAGCTCGACCATGAAACACAGGACTTGTTTGCGCAAAAAACAGCCTATCAGCGCAAGGGCGAAATAGAGGCCGAAGACTTTTATGACCGTGCCGGCATTTGGGCCGAGTTTGGTAAAATTGTGTGCATATCGGCGGGGTTCTTTACCTTTCGTAATGATGTGCGCCACTTTAGGGTAACCTCTTTTTTTGGCGAAGAAGAAAAAATCCTGCGTGATTTCAGCAACTTGTTAAACAATCATTTCGGGCAGCCGCAACATATACTGTGCGGGCATAATGCCAAGGAGTTTGATATACCCTACATAGCCCGCCGCATGATTATAAACGGCGTACCCCTGCCCGGGAAGCTGAACCTTTTTGGCAAAAAGCCCTGGGAAGTGCCCCATCTGGATACGATGGAACTCTGGAAATTTGGCGATTATAAAAGCTTCACTTCGCTAAAACTGCTCACCAAGATACTGGGCATACCATCGCCTAAAGATGATATAGACGGCAGCGAGGTAGCGCACGTGTACTACATAGCCAAAGACATAGACCGCATTGTTACCTACTGCGAAAAAGACGTTGTGGCTACCGCCCAGATACTGCTGCGTTTCCGACGCGAGGAGCTGCTGGTAGACGACGAGGTGGTGCATGTGTAGTGTGCAGTCGCAGTCGCAGTTTTCAGGCGTTAGCAGATGATTACCTACTTATTTATTAGTTATTTTTATACCAAACCAACCTTACTATGAACAAGCTTGTTATTATAGGCAACGGCTTTGACCTTGCGCATGGATTACCTACATCTTATGGGGATTTTATAAATTGGTACTGGAGAGGCGTATTAGAAAAGATACCGGATATCTCCCATTCGAATTTTAAAAATGATTTTATTGAGATTCAATTACTTTTTAAGCCACAGAGCATAAAAACCGCATCTGAAGAATACAAAAAAGTTGTTAGTTATAAAGAACTAATAACGTTTACACAAAAATATTCTGAGGCTTACCCTGCTTATTACGCTGAACAATATGATCGATGTTTTATAAAATTTTCTAATGCATTTTTCAGAAACATTTGTGAAAAACATTCAATCCAAAACTGGGTAGATATTGAAAACGAATACTACAGGTTACTAAAAGATTGTTTAAAAGAAAGTGACAATACTAAAGTTAAAAAACTTAATGAAGAATTTGAACAAGTAAAGAACCTATTAGAAAGATATTTAAATGAGGAAATCATTAACAAATATGATTTCGAAAAACCTAATAAACAAGTTGAACAATTAATTCGACTTTTCTTGATTCGCCATATTTCTCTTGATAACAGTAAATACTTAGAAGAATTTCCGCAGAGTCACCACAAAGAAATTAGAGATGAGGTTGGTAAAATAAATAAGCATTACAAGGATGGTACTCTGAGACAAGAAATTTGGAATAATACAGTTTCTGCAAACCATCTTTTCCTTAATTTCAACTATACATATTCTGTTGATAAATTTAAAAGTTATATGAACAGAGACGGACTACGAGATAATTATGGAAGAAATACTCTAATCCAAATCCATGGTCGCTTAGATGACCCTGATAACAAAATAAACTTTGGTTTTGGTGATGAAATGGATGACCTCTATAAACAAATAGAAGAAAAGGACGATAACGAATATTTGAAATACATTAAGTCGTTTCAATACCTTCAAAATTCGAACTATAAACAGGTGCTGGACTATATTGAAAGCGATATTTTCCAGGTGTATATTATGGGACATTCTTGCGGGTTGTCGGACAGGATATTGCTCAATACTATTTTTGAGCATCCCAAGTGCGTTTCCATAAAAGTATTCTATCATGAGAAACCTGATGGTTCGGATAACTACACGGAGATTGTCCAAAATATATCGCGCCACTTCAACAAAAAGAAAATGATGCGCGATAAAATTGTCAATAAATCCCTCTGTGTTCCGCTGCCACAAGATATACGCTTTGAAAAACTAAACACCCTATAACATAAATATGGTACGGGGTGTTTAGTTGATATGTTATAAGCACTATTTCCGTTGCTTTTCCACATACTCTTTTATAGGCATGCCACCTACAATAACATCTTTAACTACGGCAACATCGCCCCTTATAGACACCAGAGCATAGGCCGAAACCTTATTCTTATCGTCGTTGCTATATTCGCGGTAAACCGTTTCAGCATCGGGAGCCTTGCTTTCTTCCATGTAAAAGCGGTTAAAAGGATAGTCAAAGTGCTGTATTCCGTCATAATTGTATCCCAGTTCTACTAAAACGTAGTCCCCTTTTTGTGGTATATCGTTTTGAAGTTTAGTCACTATAGCAAAACCTTCTTTGTCTTTGCCCAGCAGCGCGTACACTTTCTCGTCATTGCCAAACTGGTATTCTTTGGCTCTTATAGTATCAGGTTCAAAATCCAAGAGGATGTACTTACCCCTAAACGGATCAGTAGGGTCGATGGGTTTGGTCTTAAACTTATACTCGGTACCCTCGGTATACGCGAGTTCGTGTTCGTAACCCTTTTGTCCCGGTATGGGAAGTTATTAAAGAGCAAATAAATCAAAGCAAATAAATAAAAGATTCG
>JAAXJD010000203.1 GCA_012270005.1 Flavobacterium sp.
TCTTAATTTTTGTTAATTTTTTCCTGAACTGCTAAATAGGGAGGCTGTGATGCTTGCTCCTCTGCTTTTTTCTTCGAATTTGCCCGCGCCCTACCTACAATTTGCCCATCGATTTTAAGTTTTACACCAAAATGCTTTTGTCCCTCAACGCCATTGTCTTCATAAACTTCGTAATGGAACGACTTTTTTTGCTTTTGGCACCACTCTATCACAAGGCTCTTGTAGCTTATTACCTTGCCTTCCAGCTTGGCAATATCTACATAAGGCACAATTACTTTATCATGGATAAATTTTTCACAAAACGGAAAGCCACGGTCAAGGTATATGGCACCCACAAACGCTTCAAACAGGTTACCGTGAATATTTTCGCCGAAGTGCTGTGCAGATACTTTGCTCTCTACCCACTTAATAAGATTAAGGTCGCGCCCCAGTTCGTTCAGGTGTTCGCGGCTTACAATTTTAGAGCGCATTTTAGTAAGGTAGCCTTCGTCTCCGGTAGGCACTTGGTTAAATAAATGCGCAGCAATGACAGAGCCAAGCATGGCATCGCCTAAAAATTCTAAGCGCTCGTAGTTTATAGGATTACCTTTTTCGTCCTGTTTATTACTGGACCGATGGGTAAAGGCCCTTTTGTAATGGTTAAGTTCTATAGGGTCAAATCCCAATATGGCTTTCATTTCGTTAAAAAAAATCCCGCCTTCACTAGGAACCGGGCGGGATTTTGAAAATATCTTTTTAAAGAATCCCATATTCGGATTATTCTTCTAGCTTTTTAACAAGCACACAGGCGTTATGGCCTCCAAAACCAAAAGTGTTGCTCATAACCACCTTCATATCGCGTTTCTGTGCTTTATTAAAGGTAAAGTTTAGCTTAGGATCGATGTTTTCATCGTCAGTAAAATGGTTAATGGTAGGCGGAACAATACCGTGTTTTATAGAAAGTACGGAAGCTATGGTTTCTATAGCCCCGGCAGCGCCTAAAAGGTGCCCTGTCATACTCTTTGTAGAGTTCAGGTTAAGGGTATAGGCATGCTCCCCAAAAACTTCAAGTATAGCTTTACTCTCTGCAATATCGCCCAGTGGCGTACTGGTACCGTGCATGTTTACACCATCTACATCCTCTGGCCTAAGGCCAGCATCGCGCAAACAGTTTAGCATTACATTTTTAGCACCAAGGCCTTCAGGGTGCGGTGCTGTAATATGGTGCGCATCTGCACTCATACCACCACCGCCAATTTCGCAGTATATTTTTGCCCCACGCGCCTTAGCGTGCTCATACTCTTCCAGTATAAGCGCACCTGCACCTTCACCAAGCACAAAACCATCGCGGTCTTTGTCCATTGGGCGGCTGGCCGTAGCAGGGTCGTCGTTTCTTGTACTAAGGGCATGAAGCGCATTAAAGCCCCCCATACCGGCTATGGTTACAGCTGCTTCGCTACCACCGCTTACCATAACATCTGCATGGCCTAAACGAATGTAGTTAAACGCATCTATAAGCGCGTTTGTAGACGAAGCGCAGGCACTTACCGTAGTAAAGTTTGGCCCACGGAAACCGTATTTCATAGATATATGACCTCCGGCTATATCGGCTATCATTTTTGGTATAAAGAAAGGGTTAAACTTAGGCACCCCGTTTCCGGTAGCCCAGCCTATAACTTCTTCCTGGAAGGTTTCAAGCCCACCAATACCAGAGCCCCATATAACCCCTACCCTGTCTTTATCAAGGGTATCCATATTAAAGCCGGCGTCGGTTACAGCCTCTTCACTGGCTACCATGGCATACTGCGCATAGCGGTCCATTTTACGGGCTTCTTTGCGGTCTATAAAGTCTTCTACTTTAAAATTCTTTACTTCGCACGCAAATTTGGTTTTAAAGTTGGTGGTATCAAAATATGTAATTGGCGCAGCACCACTTACACCGTTTATAAGGCCGTTCCAGTATTCTTCTACGGTATTGCCTATAGGAGTAAGCGCCCCCAGGCCGGTTACCACAACTCTCCTTAACGTCATACAGTTACTTTTTGGTTATAGTTATAAAACAATACCCATGCGTCTTTAATATAAAACCAGGTTAAATATAAAGAAAACATGGGTATTGGCATACTTTATATAGCGGCCGCAATGCGGCAGTTTTTAAATCTGGCTATCAGACAACCCTATTATGGGAGACAAATAAACAATAACATCCATGCAACTAAAGCCACATGGATGTTAAATATTTATTACTTCTTTGCTTCTTCTATGTAAGAAATAGCCTGACCAACAGTAGAGATGTTTTCAGCCTGATCGTCTGGAATCTGGATATCAAATTCTTTTTCAAACTCCATGATAAGCTCCACAGTATCTAGTGAATCAGCTCCAAGGTCGTTAGTGAAGCTTGCTTCTGATACCACTTCGTTTTCGTCAACACCTAGTTTGTCTACGATGATCGCTTTTACTCTTGATGCAATGTCTGACATAATCTTTAATTTTAGAATTTAAATTGAACGGCAAAAATAAAAAACTTTATTTTAAAACCACGCATTCAATAAAAAATGTGAGTACTAAGGTAAAAAATTAATTTTAGAAAAATGTGAACCCCTTGTTATTTTGCGGGATTTAATTCTTTTTTTTGCATTTTGAAAACGGTTTGCAACATGAAAAATATTGTGATTTTTGCCTCCGGAGGGGGGAGTAATGCCGAAAAAATAATCAACTATTTTGCAAATAGCCCCCTTGCGAGGGTGGTATTAGTACTAAGCAACAATACAAACGCGGGGGTTTTAGAGAAGGCAAAAGCACACGAAATACCCACCCTGACCTTTACAAAAGAGGAGCTGAACAATGGCTGGGTGCTGCGACACCTCACGGCATTTAACCCACAACTAATAGTTTTGGCAGGCTTTTTACAGAAATTTCCTTCCGACATTATAGCTGCATACCCGCACAAAGTAATTAACATACACCCCGCATTGCTGCCTAAATATGGTGGAAAAGGTATGTATGGTATCCACGTACACCGCGCCGTATTAGAAAACAATGAACCCGAAAGCGGCATTACCATACATTATGTAGATGAAAATTATGATGAGGGTAATATCATCTTTCAGCAGAGTATACCATTACAAGGCTGCACCACACCCGAAGACGTGGCTGCAAAAGTGCTTACGTTGGAACATGAGCATTTTCCGAAGGTGATTGAGCAATTGATTACTGAAACAGTGTAGCAATTTCCGAATAACCGAATTAACAAATCTACGAATCACTAAAAAATGCATACCGTACATATATATACAGATGGCGCCGCCAAAGGAAATCCCGGCCCGGGCGGCTATGGGGTAATCCTGGAACAGGTAGGTACCGGTTACCGCAAGGAGTTTTACGAAGGTTTCAGGCTAACCACAAACAACCGTATGGAACTGCTGGCCGTAATTGTAGGGCTGGAAAAACTAACCAAACCCGGCACAAGTGTACTGGTTGTAAGCGACAGCAAATATGTAGTAGACAGGGCCAGCAAGGGCTGGGTGTTTGGGGGGGAGAAAAAAGGCTTTAAAGACCGCAAGAATGCCGACTTATGGAAACGTTTCCTTAAAATATACCGCCAGCACAAGGTAGATTTTAAGTGGATAAAGGGCCACAACCAGCATCCGCAAAACGAACGCTGTGACCAGCTTGCCGTTATGGCCTCTACAGGCCCCGACTTACATATTGATGCTTTTTACGAGCAGCAGGGCGAGGAGTAAAAAATAGGGAAAATCCTTATTACTTTTAACAGTATTGTCTTGTTTAAAAACAGACCTTCGAAACAGAAACTTCAGCCAATTAAACTACTGTGATATGAGAAGAAAGGGTTTAGAAAATTTTTCAAACAGATTTAGCACTACATTGCTGATAATCAATTTACTAATTTTATTTTACCATACAAAAGCCGCCTCACAAATAATACCTGGCAAAAAATATGATTATGAAAAGATTGACAATTACGTAGTAAACCATCACACATCAGACGGAAAAAAAAACTGCATTACAGTGCTTTATTCATCCACCGATTGCGAAAACTGCATCTTGTTTTTAAGGCAAACATTAGGTGAAATCAAACCCGATAGTAAAATCACCGGCTACGTAATTCCAGACAACATAGCCTCCGCTAAAAAAAATCTGGGCAAATACAAACTCAACTACACCTACTACTTTGACCGGGAAATATTTAACCTGTTCGAAATTAACAAACGAACCTTCCTTTACTCGCGATTCAACGGTGTCTTAAATGATAATCCCGAACAAATTATAAACCTCGCAAACGCCAGAGCTACTACACCTGAAATTGTATTTCAGCAACAAGACACTGTGCTTATGGCAAATGACCTGGAAACACGGATAATGCCTTACAACGCGTTTGCCACCATAAACCCAAAAATGGACGTAGCAATACTGTTCAGGAAAACAAAATCAGCGGACGTAAACAAATCGTATAGCGTTACGTATTTATACAAAAACCTACGCGACTCTCTTAAAATTTACACACTTCAGGAGCGTAACCCTGACCCTGAAAACTTAAAACTGATACCGTTTAAAGAATTTGGGCAACTGGCACAGAAAAACGCCATAAATTTTTATATCATCCACTCGCTTACCAGCTACAACAATGCAGTATATTGCACTTTTACAATTAGCCGGCTGTATAAAGATGTAAGGCAAAAAGATAATTTTTCTATCCTGTCAAACGCGTTCATTGCACAAAAGGAAATAAAATCTGAAAAAGACCTTCTGGACGTAATGTGCATAGATACATACGACCATATCTATTTTGCCGATATGTTTACATACCAAGACACCGTATACCCCATGAGCACCTGGATTTACAGCACACCCGACCCTACAGGGAAAAACACATTGCTTACCAACGTAAACAAAGTTGAAGCAAATGGTGGCGAACTTAGCTTTGGCGGAAAAGCTACAATTTTATTAGACCCAAATACACAAACGATGAAGATGACAGCTTTAGACGCCAATGCCCCTAAGGTAAGATTCAGGAAAAACACCTTTGAAAACGGTAACTACACGTATAAACTTCAAAAAGTAATGATAGACGACTCTAAAAACCTCGGAACTATTTTACTTACTAGAGAAGCAACTCCTTTGAAATAGCGCTTCATAAAAAAACCTGAACACTTAATGAGTATTCAGGTTTTTTTATGTGTCTTATCGCAATCGTTTGCGAAATTTCAGCTAAAAAAAGCGAGCGCTAATAGGCATAACCCTACTACAGATGCCACGCTTGCCGCCAGCATCTTGGTAAACATCCCTGCAGGAAGTTCATCCATCTGCCCAAATCCTCCGTTGTGGTTAGGTGTCATAACTATGTTTTTTAAGGTTCTACAATAAAGTTACGCCTATATATAATGTCTTCCTCCTAAAAAAAAATTAATTAAAACCTTACAGTACGTTAACTTTTTCTTCATTAACGACGAACATAGGGATTTATTTTATTCTGCACAATATTTAACCAGGGTAAACCCTATAATTTAACATATAAATTTCTACCTCCATAAATTTCAGGAAGTAAAAACTTTATTTTTCCAAATAAACGAGTGGTTTTTAAAGCACGTAAAAACCGGCTTTTGAATTTTGCTGTACAGCGTAGACAACAGTTTTAACCAGCCTAAACCAACATATACTTTACAACTCCGTAAATTGATGGTAACCATATTGCTACTGTCATACCTTTACACTATCTTTGCATCCTCAATTTTGCGACTGAAACAAATGAATAAACTACTGATTGTAGGTACTGTGGCTTTTGACGCCATAGAAACCCCTTTTGGCAAAACCGACAAAATACTTGGCGGTGCAGCTACATACATAGGTCTTTCGGCCTCTTTCTTCAACGTAAAAAGTGCCATAGTATCTGTGGTTGGCGAAGATTTCCCTCAGGAATACATAGATATGCTTAACAATAAAGGCATCGATACCACAGCTATTGAGGTGGTGCCGGGCGGAAAAACCTTCTTTTGGAGCGGCCGTTACCATAATGACCTTAACAGTCGCGATACACTGGACACACAGCTAAACGTACTGGCAGATTTTCAGCCAAAAGTACCGGCTAACTTTACCGATGCCGATGTAGTGATGCTGGGTAACCTGCATCCTATAGTACAAAGCAGCGTGCTAAACCAACTTACTGCTACTCCTAAACTGGTAGTGCTGGACACCATGAACTTTTGGATGGACTGCGCACTGCCTGAACTTATGGACGTAATTAAACGTGTAGACGTTATTACTATAAACGACGAAGAAGCACGCCAGCTGAGCGGCGAATACAGCCTGGTTAAGGCTGCTGCCAAAATTCATACTATGGGACCTAAATACGTGGTTATTAAAAAAGGTGAGCACGGCGCACTGCTATTCCACAACAGCAATGTATTCTTTGCCCCTGCCCTTCCGCTTGAGGAGGTGTTTGACCCTACCGGTGCCGGTGATACATTTGCCGGTGGTTTTAGCGGGTATATTGCCCAAAGCGAAAACGTATCTTTTGGCAACATGAAAAACGCCATTATATATGCTTCTAACCTGGCGTCGTTCTGTGTAGAGAAATTTGGAACAGAACGTATGGAAAAACTTCAGAAAGACGAAGTAACAAACCGCCTGCAACAGTTTAAAGCACTCACACAGTTTGAGATAGAACTGGAAGAATAATACAACAATTAAGCCTCTTTATGGGGCTTTTTTTGATATAACTACAACACACAACAACACACATACAACTATGAGCGACGCTATTAAACACGAATGTGGTATCGCAATGCTAAGGCTTTTAAAGCCGCTGGAATACTATAAAGAAAAATACGGTTCGGCTTTTTACGGCGTACAGAAAATGTACCTGCTTATGGAAAAGCAACACAACCGCGGGCAGGATGGTGCAGGATTTGCCAGCATAAAGCTGGACGTAAAACCCGGCCAACGCTACATTAGCCGTGTACGCAGCAACCATTCGCAACCTATATTAGATGTTTTTGCACAAATAAACGCCCGTATAAACGAGGAACTTGCTGCTAACCCTGCATACGCAGACAACGTAGCGCTGCAAAAAGAAAACATACCCTACATAGGCGAGGTGTTTTTAGGGCACGTACGCTACGGTACTTTTGGCAAAAACAGTATAGAGAGCGTTCACCCGTTCCTTCGCCAAAACAACTGGATGCACCGCAACCTGATTGTAGCGGGCAACTTTAACCTCACTAATGTACAGGAACTGTTTAACAGCCTTGTAGAACTGGGCCAGCACCCAAAAGAACTTGCAGACACCGTTACGGTAATGGAAAAAATAGGCCACTTCCTGGATAATGAAGTAGCTGATCTTTACCAGGAGTGCAAGCAGGAAGGCTACACCAAGCAGGAGGCCTCACCAGTAATCTCAGACAGGCTTAATGTAGCACGCATACTAAAGCGCGCCTCTAAACAATGGGATGGCGGATATGCTATGGCAGGTATGTTTGGCCACGGCGATGCGTTCGTATTCCGCGATCCGGCAGGCATACGCCCGGCATACTATTACCAGGACGATGAAATTGCCGTAGTAGCCAGCGAAAGGCCGGTAATTCAAACGGTGTTTAATGTAGCCTTTGATGACGTTAAAGAACTTACACCGGGCAGCGCCATAATCATTAAAAAGAGTGGCAACGTATCTGTAGAGGAAATCATTCCGCCTACGGTAAACAAAGCATGTTCTTTTGAGCGCATTTATTTTTCACGCGGAAGCGATGCCGAAATATACGAAGAGCGCAAAGAACTGGGCCGCCTTGTTTTGCCCGATGTGCTTAAAGCCATAGACAGCGACACAGACAACACTGTATTCTCATACATACCAAATACTGCCGAAACGTCTTTCTTCGGGATGGTAGAAGCTGCTAACGACTTCCTTAACCAACGTAAGAACAACGAAATCCTTGAAAAGCGAAATGTACTTACAGAGGAAACCCTTAAAGAATTGCTTTCGGTTAAAATACGTACCGAAAAAATAGCCATTAAAGATGCCAAGCTGCGCACCTTTATTACAGAAGACAGCAGCCGCGACGACCTTGTGGCACACGTGTACGACGTAACGTATGGCGTAATAAAACCACAAGATAACCTGGTTATTATAGATGACTCTATTGTACGCGGAACAACGCTTAAAATGAGTATCATTAAAATGATGGACCGCCTTAACCCAAAACGCATTGTGGTGGTATCTGGCGCTCCTCAAATACGCTACCCCGACTGTTATGGTATAGACATGGCTAAACTGGAAGGCTTAGTAGCATTCCGTGCGGCACACGAGCTTCTTAAAGAACGTGGTATGGAACACATTATACACAGCGTGTACAACAAATGTAAAGCTCAGGAAGGCTTGCCGGATAAAGAGGTGGTAAACCATGTAACTGAGTTTTACGCACCTTTTACGGATCAGGAAATATCAGACAAGATAGCGCAGATGCTTACCACCTCAGACATTAAGGCGGAAGTAAAAATAATATTTCAAACCGTAGAGAACCTGCACAAGGCATGCCCGAAAAATCTGGGAGACTGGTACTTTACCGGCGACTACCCTACTCCGGGTGGTAACCGTGTAGTAAACCGTGCATTTATTAACTTCTACGAAGGTAATGACGCACGAGCTTATTAATCAAAACCAAACAAACCATGCATTTAAACGGATAAAAAATGCACTTTGTCGATTATTTTAAGTTTTTAACGCTCAAAATTTGCACGCAAGTGCCTTTAAGTATATTTTTACCCAAAATAGCATTAGTAAAATTTAAAATTTTACGGTATTTTTTGGGGGCTAAAAAAGGGAAAACCAAAAGTTTTCCCTTTTTTTTATCAATTTACTTAATAATCAAGCTCATTAAAATTCCCACTCACCCCAAAATTGTGGTAACAATTCGGCCTCAGACGGAACATCTGAAACAATCGCAGTATTTTTATTGGACCAATAGCTCCGCGCGATAGTTTGTGTACCATCGCCTCTTAACACACCAATATCTGCACGTATACTTTTTCCTTTTACCGATGTTAATCGTAAAAGATTTAATGGAACAGCTATTTCAAAATTCCCTGTCCCTGATGCCTTTACATTTATGTATTGAGAAACATCTATAACCTCATCAAACTTTATAGTGCGCCACGGCGATGAAAAAGGCACTTTCGGCCCGTGCGAATCTGGAGAAACAGGTTTATATAAAAGCGCTTTTATACGGCCCGAAACTTCGGCTATTAGTAAACGCATATCGCCCATTGCGGGTTTGGTACGGTCATACGGCGCGTTCACAGCGCCTATCATAATATCGAGTCCACCACCCGTTTTAAACAAACCTGGTAATGCGCTGCCAGAGTTTCTAATCCGGGTTTTATCTGCCGTTTTAAATGCCGCCATAAGAAAAGAAGCAGTAACAGCCACCGAAGCTTCAATATTATATGCCCGGTTAGTAGCATTAAAGTAAGCATCTGTGCCCCTTGCCTCCAGCGACATCCACCGGGCATTACCCCAGTCTTTTAAATCGCCGTCTGTAACAATATCATTTTTAAAAGGGACTTTAAAAATCTTTGCATCATAGGCATCCGTTACAGTAGTGGTAAGTAACGCGGCACATTGTTGTAAATCTGCCTGGGTAACCGAAAGATAATTGCCCGTTACCCGGCGCATTGAATCTAATCCCTCTATCTTTATAATACTGCCACTTATGCCGCTAACTATATATACTTCACCGGTAGCCGTACCTGTAATGGTAGGCCAAAAATTTTCTTCGCCTAACGTTACGTTCTTTAAATTTAAGCCCTTTGTTTCTAATGGCATTTTAAACGGCTTACCGCTACGCATAGGCTCAAAGAGTGTGGTAACTAACAGTCCATCCTCTGTAAACACATACACCATTCCGTGATTACTGTTTAGCGCCCACAACGGCTCTGAACTACGGGAAGGGTAAAAATAAGGTCCTAAAAGCCTGGTAGTACCTACGAGGATGGATTTTTTTTCGGGTACCGGCGCATTATGAGAGGGATGAATGCCCGGCCACATATTAGGATACGCCCATACTTGATTATTAAAATCCCCGCAAAGCGAATATTTATCAAACGGTGCAATACCACCACCGGTAGCCACAATGCCACCATCAGGAAACGAAAGGACCTGATTTACGAATGCTCCCCCGTACTCAGAAGCTCCGGAAGTTAATACATCATAACGCTGTGTACTGTAATAGGGCACTCCAACCGAAGAAAACCCTAACGGCTTAAAACGCTCTACGGCCCCTTTTACCACCATGTTTATAGATAAATCAGGCATAACCGTAACACCTCCCCCCTGCTCGGTTATCAATTGTACCTCAGATAATTCGGCTACGGCATTTTCATTACCATCGCTCCATAAAAACAGGTATTCCTGATTACTTACCGGGGCAAGTTCTTTTAAATATGGCCAGTCTTTTACCTTACCTGCTGCTGCAACCGGAACAATAACATTGCCCTTATTAAGAAATATAAAGCCTACCTGGTGTCCTCCGCCCGGATTTGTATTAAATGAGTTGGTAAAATATCTCTTACCGTTTCTGTAGAAAGCAGTCTCCGGGGTAAGGTTCCGCTCGCCTAACGGCATCATTCCGGGTTTTTCTCTGTACAAAACATTTACAAGGGTTGCTTGTTGTCTTTGCCAGTCTATTTTATACTCCAGTGTACCATTAACATCGGCATAATATAGCTTTGCTTTATCTGCGGCATCAATGGTACCGCCTCCACCGTATTTACCGGGACCGTAAAAAGCCCTTACAAGTTGCCCTTTACTATCCCATACACTCATCCTTTTCGGCAGATAATCGGTTTCAGCCACCCATAGACGACCAAAAGAATCTAATGCCATACCGTTAGGATTATTCATGTGCAACTTATTATATACGCCCGCAACCGGTGCACCTGCAACACCTACAGTACGTTTTAACTTACCTGAAGGAGTAAGCACCAATACCTGATGGCTGTTAGCTGCTGCAGCAATATAAATCTCGTCTCCGCCGGGACTAAGCATAATAGATGAAGGCTGAGGCAAACTACTTGTCAGAGTTGTATATGAGGTAACCCGCACAGAACTGAACCGAACAAGGTTATTGCCCGACAGTGCCAGTAAAGCGCCTTGCTTTGTAAAGACAACCCCTTTCGGGTCGGGCAAAGGTATTTCACCCACTTTCTTCTTGGCCTTAAGATCTATAAGTAATAATTTATCTCTTTTTGAAAGGCTTACTACGGCAATGTTATCATAAACGGCAAAGCCACGTACCTCCCACTCTTTATGTTTTGAATCAAAGAAATCACCTATAGGTAGTGTTATTACCGACTCGTCTTTAAACTTTTCTATTGCCGTAATTCTAATCTCGGCTTTACTTGCTTCGGAAGCACTCCATACCGCACAGGCATATATACTTCCTCCTGATACGGAGCTACTAACATCTGCCGAGAGATACGGTGCCGCAGTCCACACACCACTAAGCCATTTTTTACCCGCTATTTTCTTGCCTTGCATATCTACCCAAATAAGCCCATCTGAACTTTCTGCAACATAGCAGCCTATAAGCATGGCATCTTTTCCGTTAGGTGAGTTTACCGCCGGAACAAAAAGTACCGACTGAGGGGCAGAGTGGTCTGCGAGCCATCCTCCGGTATGATCATCTGTCATCCACGGAGGGGTACCACTACTCAATACAGAAAACTGGTATGTAGCACTAACAGGGTTATGCACAACACCCTTAACACGGTACTTACCCTCCGCGGCAAACTCTTCCGGGATATGATATAAACCATGAGCCGCGGCATCGGCATCACGTTTCAGGTCTGTAATACCATTCCAAAACACCGTATTATTCCCCGCAGGGAAATAGGCATCTTCAACCAGGTTCCTAACTCTTTTACCGTATTGATCCTCAACCACCAGTGTTACATTTCCAGCAGTAGGCAGGTAAAATTTAAAGGGTATGCCTTTGTAAACGTGCTGAGATGAACCCGGGGAGCTATTTGTATCCTTGTCATAAAGTTTCATAGACCCTATGTTCTGCAGCACTGCTATATCACCCAGCCAAACACGGGTTCCGTTAAAGGCAGCCAACTGAAAACGTGAGTCGTAAACAGGGTTGTTTATGTACAATCTGACACTCTTTGTTTTAAATGGTTTTGCGAAAGAGATATAATTAGGGTAAAAATTTCCGTATGACGGCAAAACAGAAGTAAAGTTACCGGCTTTTTTCCATACGGGCATGGTGTTACCACCACCGGAACCATCTAAAAATTGTACTTCTGCGGCCTGAAAACCGGCGTCAAACAAACATAATCCGCTTACTTCAATTTCATTTTTAAACGTTAATGTTACAACCACAGGATTAGATTCACTTACAACACTACCGGGAACACGGTCTCGTTTATTCCTGTCATAATTTGCCCATACAGCCGCATTGGTTTCTGCCTGACCATTTACGAGTACCGATGCCCTTCCTGCATTTGCCGAGGTAGTAACCTGAGCAGCCGCAGCTACATTGTTTAACCTTTCAGGCGAAACCTGTACTCCCTGTAACACACAACCATAGTCTCCGTCTGCCGGGTCAGGGCTATGAGAAAAACGAAGCGCTCTTGTACTAGTATTAGGGGGTAATATCCATAGGGCATATTCATCTTTACCTACCTCTGTAGTAACATATTTTCCGGCGTAAGCCCTCTTGGCCTCTATCCACTGTTCTTCATTTGAAAGATCTCCGGGATAAGGTGCTCCTTCTTTTAAAACACTTAGCCTTCCGCCCCCCTTTACTAAAACACTACCTACAGCTAATGTTTTTTTAAACCCAATACGAAGATATCGGGTGCCCGAAACCGGAGCCTGCCCATAGGTAATACCTGTATGACCGGGAGTACTGCCAGAGGTCCACAACACCCATTCAGGCATTTGTTCTTTTGGTTCTCGCCCAGATACCCTAACTTCTTTGTTAGCATAACGCTGTACAAATGCATTATAGTCTATATCAGAGGTTGATAATGTAGTACCCAGTAGCTGCTGTGCCTGCTGCGCACTTGTAAACGGTACAAACGCACACAGAAAAAGAAAGAGAAAAAAGGAATTGTATCTTTTCATACAAAGGAGAATATCAATATTAAACGCTTATAGCACAAAAACTGTCCCAAAAGTTTAATATAAATAATAAAATCGAGAAAAAGGTATTACGCAGTATAGCTAAATTATATAAAGGCTATCAATAAAAATAGAAAGGGATTTGAAGCGTGATTGCGTAGCGTGCATTTTACGTGCGGTTTATTTACAAAAATATACAAAAATGAACCTAAAAATGTATTTTATTATTTTAACAGAAATTATATAAAATAGAAAAACCCCCAGTAATACTGAGGGTTTTGCGGTGTGGTCCCACCTGGGCTCGAACCAGGGACCAACTGATTATGAGTCAGCTACTCTAACCAACTGAGCTATAGGACCGCACAGATACTTAATTAATATCGGTTTGTAAAATTAAAACTTTTGTTAAATTTTTAGCACTTATTTGATATTAAAAGATTGCATATAAGTTTAGAGTTTAAAATTAAAACTTTGTGTTATTTGTTTAAATTTTGTTTAAGTTTTTGTTGATAATTATTAAATAAGTTAAACAAAGTGGTTTTTTTGTTTAATCTTTTTGATTTATATTAAACAAACTTTTAATTGAAATATAATATGAACGAATGTAGTTGTGGTCAATCCACAAATCCAAATGGTCTTTGTGATGGTTTTGGTGACAATATATGCCAAGAAACAATCTATGTAAATGAATTGCTTAAATGAAGTTCTTTGTTGGAAAAAAAGTATACCTAAAACACCTTGTTAAATATTCATATGCACTTCTATCCCATATGTAAAAGCAAGTAAGTGTTTCTTTTTGAAATGGTTGAATATAAAATATTTATATATTAAGTTTTTTTTCAATAATAAATAAGATCTATAAATTAAACACAATCTTTTAGCTTTAGGAT
>JAAXJD010000086.1 GCA_012270005.1 Flavobacterium sp.
TACGACTTAGCACATACCCACCCCGCCCTGCGGGCACCCCTCCGCAGGAGGGGAATACACTCAAATCCTTCATCGGACCTCCGACTTCCGACTTCCGACTTCCGACTTCCGACTTCCAACCAAAAAAAGATTTGACTTTTTTAAACAAAACAACAAATGTCTGATTGCACAAGCACACTATTACACGATATCAACTTTGATTGCGTAAACAGCCCCATTGGCGGCATTGAACAAAACATCCTCATAATCAAGAAAAAAGACATAACAGGAGCTACCTACAGCACTACTAACCCGCTGGTGGTAACCGCACTACAGTTAGCCGCAGGCGCATCGGTATGCAGGCTGCAAGGCATAAAGCAGGCCAACGGCAAGGCGTGGGAACTCGTTAAAAAAGAAAACGCGCCAGACAAGTACAAGCACACCTTTAGCGGCGTGATTTTTAACCCCGGCGCGGCTAACAAACAAAGTGCCGCCACACTGGCACAGGGCGACAAGTACGTTATTGTGGTAGAGCAAATGTGGAAAGGTACCGGTAGTGCCGACGCGTTTGAAATCCTGGGGCTGGCATCGGGCTTAGAAATGAGCACCATGACAAACAGCAGCAAGGAAAACGACAACATGATTATGTTTGAAATGGCCAGCGTAGACGGTTTTGAAGAGCCTACGCCACCACGAAACCTGCTCCTTACCACGGGCTACAGTGCTACAAAAGAGTACTTTGATACCAAGCTTGATACCGAAGAGTCGGCAGGCTAAAACAAATATCCAAACCTACATGGATTTTAAAAACATGGATATCGCCACCCTTACCCGCGGAGTTTCGGGTAAGGGCGAGCGGTACCTTGAGGTGTTCCTCAAGGCGTATACCGCTATTTTCCCGGGGCCGCTAAACCCGCAGTGCCCACGGTGCTTAAACCAATATTTGCAGCAGTACAAAAACTATATTACAACCATGGAAACCACGTGCAGGTACCGCTTACACGAATGCTACGAAAACATTCCGCTTCAGGAAGGATCTGATATACTTATAAACAACCAAAACCTTACCGATGCCTACGCCCTTATACTGCTGAACCAGCCTAACGGGGTGCGGTATTTTGCCGAAATGCCCCAGCCCGGCAACGCCCCGGTGGCCGATAATACTAACCCGCCAGCCGATATGCCACACCCCGCACACGTAAATGAAGATACGCAGTTGCTGGGCGAATCAGAAGATTTAGAACCAAACCAGCCATAACCATGAAAACGCTTTTTGTAGAGGTTTGGAAACGCCTTACCCCATGGAGCAAAAGCGCCGATGTGTATGCTAATGATGTAGATAACGCTTACCCTGAGCGCATGGACCGGCTTATAAACAACAGCGTTACCGCAAAGAGTGCCGCCGCCATAATGGTACAGTACCTGCTGGGCAAAGGCTTTGGCCCCGAGGCCGATAACAGCATAGTAAACGCATCTAAAAAGCTGCGCCTTATAGATTTTGCAGATGACCTTGCCGAAGACATTGTAAAACAGCGCGGCGCGTTTATACACATTAACTACAACGCCCTGTACCAAATAGCCGATGTAAGCATACTACCCTACGAGTGGTGCCGTGTGGGCAAAAAAGACAGTACCGATTATGCCGGAAAGATAGCCGTATGCAAAGAATGGTTTAATCCAAAACGCAGCGGTATAACGCTTATAGACGTGTACAACCCCCGCAAAGCGGTAATCGACGCGCAAGTAGAAGCGGCAGGCGGCTGGGAACACTACAAAGGCCAGGTACTGTTTATAAACATGGATACCAAGCTGATTTATCCGCTAAGCCGCATCGACTCGGTTGCCGAAGACTGCGATAGCGAGGCACAGGCAGGTATTTATAAAAACAGGCTGCTGCGCCGTGGCTTTTTTGGCAATACCCTGGTGGTAACGCGTCCGCTTATAAGCGGCGGGCTAGAACCCGCAAGCACCGCCTACCGGGAAGCCGAGAACGAACGCGAGGCGTTTCAGAAAGCGATTAAAGACAGCCTTGGCGCCGATAATACCGGCGGTGTGCTGTGCCTGGAAATGGATTTTGCCGGAGAAAAACTGGAAGACGCCATTTTAATAAAACAGATAGAAAGCAAAATAGACGACGAGCTGTTTAACTATACCGAAAGCAGCGTACGCGAGAACATACTGGTGGCGTTTAACAACCTGCCATCGGGTTTGGTAAAAACGAATGACAGTGCCCTGTTTGGCAACAGTGGCGAGGCCATACGTGAAATGAAACGCACCTACTGGGAAAACACCTCTAAAGAGCGTGCCCTGCTTACGGCTACGCTAAACCGAATTTTGGCACAAATGCCCGATTACAAAAACCTGATTGTAGAACCCATAAAACTGATAGACGATGGAGTACCAGCCCCTGATAACCCGTGAGGACATAGCCCGCTACAAGCAGCTCTCTAAATCGGGCTACGACGACAAGCTGAAGGAACAGATACTGGATGCCCAGCTGCTGGACTTGCAACCGCTCATTGGCGAAAGCCTGTACAAAAAAATTACTGAAAATCCGCAAGGCAATGCCTCCCTGCTGGATTACGGCACCTACACGCATGATGGAATAGAGTACATTAACTACGGGCTAAAAATGGTGCTTGCGTACTTTGCCTATGCGCGTTATGTGTACTTCGGGTCATACATAGATACCGCGTTTAGCATGGTAGAAAAGCTTAACGACAACAGCCGACCCGCTGATGCTTTGGCCAAAAAAAACATTTATGCCCAAAACCGGGAGGCAGCCATGCAGCTTTGGGGCAATGTAAAAAATTACCTTACACGCACTGCCCACCCCGATTACAAGCCATGTGGGCACCGCGCCCCGGGGAAAGGATTTCATATTAAAAAACTGGGCTAATGCACGTGATACGCACCGTAAACAGTAAACGGTTTTCTTTAAACGGCATAGAATACCTTAAAAACTATATAACCCATGTTTCGGGTAACCAGCTCGAAATTTTTAACTGCTATGACCGCGCCGATGTGCTGCTGCCGCTAACGCACTACAACCAGTTTATGGTAAATGGTTCGGTATACAACTCGGCATCACAATTACAATCGGCCCTTGCCGATGTGTTGTATGTGCGCACTACCCTGGGCGCAGTAGCGGCAGACATAAACCAAGATAATATAGACCTGGTGCGCAGGCTTACCATTAGTGCATTCAGCATGGCTAACGTGCTGAATGCCATAAATAACGGACCCGCGTTTACCGTAAACGAAAAGCAGAGTGTGTGGTTTGCCATTAGCGTGATTCCAAGTAGTAGAAGAGGTACAAAAAGCATCTATAAATACAAGATGACCGGGCTGGGCAAAGGCGATTACGGCGCACCGAATGGAAGTAATAGTCCTACACCCCTTACCGCTGCTAACCTGGAGCTGGTGTACTACAGCGTACTGGACAGAGACCTGATTTACCAGGCACCCTCTACCATAAACATTAACCTGGGCACTATAAACCTGCCGCTCATTTCTTCGGTTATTAACCAGCGCCCTGTAAATGCACCGCTGAGTTTCGACTCGATTACCGAACGCTTTACCGTGCTCGAGGCTACGTATAACGGGGCGTTACAGCGCAGGCTTTGGGTGGGCGGCACGGGTAAGTATGGCCAAGGTGCACAGCAAGTTACCGAAGATGACCTTGAAGTGATCCCGGAGCCTGTTTCAATACCCACTGTACCCACCTATACCCAGGTGTTAAATGCAGGTCCGCTTAGTAATGCGTATGCCATACATTATGGCAGCCTGAACCAAAACACAACCGGCTACGGAACCGACATTAAATACAGTAATCCGGATGGGAACAGCATTATTGTGGAGTTTGAAGACCCGGTGGCAACGGTAAAGCGTATTGTCCCCACCGGTGCCGCAGACGATTACTTTGCCCTGCGTAGTGAAATAAATAAGCCTGTAAAACAGATTAATGACGATGACCCGAATGTAGTAAACGGCGTTTATGCCCTTACAGCGGAAGACACTAATTGCTGGCTGTCGTTTAACAATACCATTACCCTAACGGTGCATATTCCGGAAGAGGTGTTTTCAGCCGGCACACTTATAGAGGGCGACGCCAGCGGAACAGCACAGGTTAATTTTACCGCAGCACCAAATGTAACACTGCAGCTGCCCACGGGAGAGCTGTCCCGAACTGCAGGGCAGTACAGTGTGTTTGGCATTAAGTTTAGAAGTGAATCAGAGGCATTATTATTTGGACGACTGGAATTGATATAGATATGGGAGCAACGGCTATTAAATACGCATCGGTAAAGCCTTTTAGTACTTTTATTTCCGATTGGGATACTACACTTACGAGTGCAGGGAGTAGTGCATCAAACCAGGTAACGCTTCCATTGTACGAAGGCGGCATATATGATTTTTCAGTTTCATGGGGAGACGGTACCTCATCCCGAATACGCTCGTTTAACGCACCTGATGTTACACATACATATGCAGCAGATGGTGTGTATCGTATTACCATAAAAGGCATTATTAACGGCTTCAGGTTTAATTATACCGGCGACAGGCTTAAGATTAAGTCGGTTACCCAATGGGGGTGTTTCAGGCCCGGCAACTTGGGGTATGTTTTTTATGGATGCAGCAATCTCAACCTCGCTACGGTTACAGACGTGCCGAATTTAAAAGGTGTTACTACCCTGGCATATATGTTTGCACAATGCAGCAGCATCAGCCGCATTAACCGTATAGAGGAGTGGGATATCTCTGAAGTTACTGATATAAGCTCGCTCTTTTGGCAGGTAACACAATTTAATCAGTCGGTTAACAACTGGGATACCTCAAAGGTTACCGATATGAGTTTTACGTTTCAGGAGGCGACGGCGTTTAACCAACCCCTGAACAACTGGGATGTGAGTTCGTGTACATCATTATACCAAACCTTTTACGGATGCAGTGCCTTTAACCAAAACATCGACAACTGGAACGTGAGTAACGTAACCAATATGCGGGGTACATTTTTTAATGCCTCGTCTTACAACCAACCGTTAAACAGTTGGAATACCGCAAACGTAACTACCATGAGGAGCATGTTTAATGGGGCAACAGTATTTAACCAGCCTTTAAACAACTGGAATACCGGAAAGGTTACGAGTATGAGGTTGATGTTCAACTATGCGACACAATTTAATAGTGCAATAACTCAATGGAATACGAACTCAGTTGACGACTTATTTAATACATTTAGCTGGGCAGCAAAATTTAATCAAGATATAAACTACTGGAATGTTTCCAATGTCAAAACTATGCAATCCCTATTCTATGGTTGTTCCTCCTTCAATCAGCCCTTAAATAATTGGGATACTTCCTCGGTTACAGATATGGCGCAAATGTTTTGCAGGGCATATAAATTTAACCAGCCGCTGGGCAACTGGAATACTTCAAATGTTACTAATATGCTGAATATGTTCCGCGGGGCTTCCGACGGTAACCAAATGGCATTCAACCAAAATATAAACAGCTGGAACGTAAGTAAGGTAACAAACTTCGGTTATATGTTTAATTACAATAACGTATTTAACACCCCACTGAACAATTGGAATACAGCCTCCGCTACTAATATAAGCGGTATGTTCCGCGGACTGTCCTCTGCTTCTTCAACTTCCTTTAATCAGGATATAAGTACATGGAATGTGTCAAATGTAACCGACTTCTCTTATATGTTTAGCTTCAATAATAAGTTTAACCAACCGTTAAATAACTGGAACATGTCGGCCGCAAGTATTCTAACCGCTATGTTTCAGAACGCTGTAGTGTTTAACCAGCCACTAAACAACTGGAATACCGTCCAGGCAACACGCATAGACGGTATGTTTCAGTCGGCTACGGCCTTTAATCAAAATATAAGCAACTGGAATATTACAAACGTTATCGCACTGGATAACTTTATGATAGGGAAATCGTCTACCAATTTTTCCAAACAAAATTACGATGCGCTGTTAAACAGTTGGGCGTCTCAAAATATAAAAACCGGGCTTAAACCGCACTTCGGGTCCATTAAATATACCGCTTCCGGTCAGGCTGCCCGAAATTCATTAATCCAGAATAAGGGCTGGACCATTACTGACGGGAGCATTACCACCTAAAGAATATTTGCCTAAAATATTCGCATTGTGAAAACACTTCAATACCTGGCAGGCTCGTTACTATCGTTTTTAGTACCGCTGCACGGGATGCTTATCGCTGTGGGATGCGCCATTGCGCTGGATACCTTTACCGGCATTTTTAAATCGGTTAAACTGCGTGGCTGGAGATCCATCCAAAGCCGCAAACTGTCTGACGTGGCGGCTAAAGTGCTGCTGTATAACACCGCCGTATTATCGGTGTATGTTATGGATCATTTCCTACTGTCGGCATTTTTTAAGAACTGGTTCTCCGCCGATTATTTTTTTACCAAAATAATTTCCCTGGCACTGGTGGTTATAGAGCTAACTTCTGTAAAGGAAAACTTTGAAGCTGCTTACAAAAAAGATCTTTGGAAATTACTTAAAAGCATTGTGAGCCGTACCCGCGAAATCAGCTCTGATATTTCTGATTTAACGCACTAACTATGCAACCTTCAGAATTTGTAAAAAAATACCTGCCTCATGCCAGAGCTACCGAGGCTAAAACCGGCATTAGCGCCGTAGCCATATTGGCGCAGGCCGCACTGGAAAGCGGCTGGGGCGAAGCCGCTCCCGGAAACGCGTTTTTCGGGGTGAAGGATACCGACGGTGTAAACGGAAACGAGCAGTTGCTTACCACTACAGAATACAGCCGCCGTGCCGACCTTAAATTCCCCGTAATAATAAGCGTAACGCCTATTGTGCGAAACGGGGTTAAAATGTTTCGCTATAAGGTAAAAGACTATTTCAGGAAATATAGTACCGCCGAGGAGTGCTTTACAAACCACGCGCAGTTTTTCCTGAAAAACAAGCGCTACACCGAAGCACTGAGCGTAAAACACAACCCCGTATTGTTTGCACGTGCCATAGCGCAGGCGGGGTACGCCACCGCTCCTGATTATGCCAAAGTACTCACCGGAGTTATTAACACCATAGAAAAACTGGTATGAAGACACGCACCAAAAACATTTTTATAGCAGCGCTGGTAGTGGCGCTGCTTTTTAGTACCGCTACGTGTACTACTATAAAAAGTACCGCCTATGAAAACGAACGGGCATTAACCGACACCCTTCGCTACTATACCAATGCGCTGGGATTACAAACCACAAGCATCCGAACTTTACAGGCCGATAAGACCCAATTAAAACAGTTGGTATTAAACAAAGACAAGGCCCTCGCCACACTGGCAAAAGGTTTTAGCAAGGTACATTCCGTTACAAAGTATAACACGGTTACGGTGGTAGATACCATAAACGTCCGCTACACCGACACGGTTCCTTGCGCATTTCAACGCGAGCGGGTTGTAAAAAATGCGTGGTATGGGTTTAAATACAGGTCAGATCAAAACGGTATTAGCATAGACAGCCTTACCCTACCCAATACCGCAGTTGTAATAACAGGAACCAAACGCAAATGGTTTTTGGGCAAAGAAACCCTGGTTACAGAAGTTACGAACACCAATCCCTACCTGCGTACTACCCAACTTACTGCTGCCGAGATACCCCAACCTGTACCGGTATATAAAAAGTGGTATCTATGGCTGGCAGTGGGCATTACCGGAGGCTTTGTTTTGGCAAAATAACAACGTGCTACCGGAAAAGTGAGAAAAACAAAAACAATACAATAAGCGCCAGTACTATATAAGCCCTAAAGGTATACAAGCGGCTGTTTCGGGTATTGTTACGCTGCCATAGACCTTTACGGCTATGCTTTACAGAAAGCAGCAGCGTAAGGAAAAATATAATTACTAACAGGGTGAGCAGCTTGTATATCATTAGGGCAAAAGTACACAAAAACTACGGTTGCAAAACCCTTCGGCAGACTGTAGGTAAACATTTGCTTTTCAGTAGAAAAACTGCGTACTTGTGCCTGCAAAAACCTAACGCACAACAATGAAACAAAAACTACTCACCCTCACTGCCTTATTAACCTTTTCCATGGGTTTTGCCCAGCAACCCTGGCAAACGGTAACTAAAGCAGCTGTTCCTAAAGAAACTATTTCTAAAAGGGATTCGCACCCAAAGGATTTTTTACTCTATCAATTAGATATCAACAGGCTTAAAGCACAGCTGCAACAAGCACCTTTGCGCCAAAGCGGCACGGCGTCTAATACGATAATCTCCCTGCCCAATGCCGATGGGAGCATGCAGCAATTCAGGGTATATAACGCCCCGGTGCTTGCTCCCGGGCTTGCCGCCAAATACCCCGGCATACAAAGCTATGTGGGCCAGTGTGTAGAAGAACCCACTACAGTAATACGCTTTAGCACCACCCTGTATGGCCTGCACGTTATGGCACTTGCCACCGGGCACACCTGGTACATAGACCCGTATACCAAAACAGGCAACTACTACATGGTATATAAAAAGAGTAGCCTGGAAACGGCCAAAACCTTTCACTGCCTTACTTCAGACAACAGTACACGCCGCCTTAGCGCACGCGAAATACAGCAAACCCTTGCCGCACCTATGGATGCCGGCAACTGGCGCACCTACCGCGCTGCCATACTGGCTACGGTAGAATATTCGGCATTCCATATTGCAGAAGCCGGGCTGGAGGGCGCTCCGCTGGCACAGCAAAAAGAGGCTGTAGTAGCGGCTATTGCAGCTACAATGACCCGTGTAAACAGCATGTTTGAAAGGGATCTTTCGGTTTCTATGCAACTGGTAGATAACGAAGACGAAGTGGTGTTTATAGAAAGCGACACGGTAAACAACGACGATGCCGGCGAACTCCTTAACCAGGGTAACGATGTAATATACGCCACCATAGGTGCCGAAAATTTTGACATCGGCCACAGCTTCGGCACATCGGGCGGAGGGCTTGCCGCGGGGGCTCCGTGTTCTGATTTTAAGGCAGGTGCCATGACCGGTGCCGGATCGCCGGTGGGCGACCCTTTTGATATTGATTATGTAGCCCACGAAATAGGCCACCAGTTTGGCGCACCGCATACCTTTAATGCGGAGTGCGGAGGTAACCGTGCCGATGGCGATGCTTACGAACCCGGCGGCGGTACTACCCTTATGGCATACGCCGGCGTGTGCGACCCCGTAATACAGTGGCATAGCGATGCGCAGTTCCACGCCAGCAGCATAGCGCACATGCGTAACCGTATTAATAACGAAAGTAACTGTGTGGCCCTGGTGCCTACCGGAAATACACCGCCTGTAGCCCATGCCGGTGCCGACTTTGTAATACCAAAAGGCACAGCGTTTATACTGGAAGGTAACGGTACCGATGCCAATAACGACATACTAACCTACGACTGGGAGCAAATGAATAACGAAATCAGTGCGCAGCCCCCGGTAGCCGATGCCGCTGGAGGGCCAAATTTCAGGTCGTTGCCGTTAACTACATCGCCTAACCGCTGGGTGCCCCGCATAGAAGATGTTCTGGATAATAACCTTGCCCCGCAGTGGGAAGTTATACCTACGGTAGGCCGTACGCTTGATTTTGCCCTTACCGTACGCGATAACAACCTTAACGGCGGCGAGGCAGATACCGATGCCATGCACATAGACGTGGCCGATGCAGCCGGGCCATTTGTAGTAACATCGCCTAACACGGCTGTTACCTGGGCGGCGGGCACTAACCAAACCGTTACCTGGAACGTGGCGGGTACCACTGCTAACGGTGTTAATACCCCGTTTGTAGACATTTATCTGAGTACCGATGGTGGTTACACCTACCCTATATTGGTGGCTTCGGCAGTGCCAAACGACGGCAGCGAAAACATACTGGTGCCTAATGCAGATACCACAAACGCGCGCCTTATGGTACGTGGGCATAACAATATTTTTTACGATATATCTAACACCGGATTTACCGTAACTCCTGCTGATAATACGTACCTGGCAAGCGTAAGCGGCCCACAGACACAACAAGTTTGTAAGGGCGGCACTGCTTCTTTTGCTTTAGACATAAATTATCTGGGTGGTTTTAACAATGCCGTAACCCTTAGTGCTACAGGGCTACCTGAGGGAGCAGTAGTTGTGTTTTCTCCTGAAAATGTAACAGCGGCGGGGCAGGTACAGGTAAGCATAAGCAATACGTCGTTAGCAGCGGTAGGCAATTATAACATAGTGGTGCACATGGAATCAGGTACAGATACTAAGACTGTTACCCTGCACCTTAAATTACTGAGCACTGATTTTGCGCTGTTACAGGCCATAACCCCCGAAGATGGGGCAAACACACAGCCGCTTAGCCTTAACCTGGACTGGAACGATGATGTTATAGCAGCTTCGTATCATTTGCAGGTAGCACGTGATGCGGCTTTTGCCAATATAGTTACCGAAGTTACCACTACCCAAAGCAACTATGCCCTTACAGGCCTTTTAGAAGGCACCCAATATTACTGGCGTGTAAAAGCAGCTAATGCGGGTTGCGAAGGCAGCTACGGCACTACCGCTACCTTTACCACCGGCAATGTGTTTTGCAACGATTACACCGCTACGGCACTACCGCTGGAAATTTCGGGTGGCGACCCGGAAACCTTTGTAGCTTACATACCGGTTTCAGACAGTTTTACGTTAAACGACATTTCGGTATCGTTAGACATTACCCACTCGTGGATAGCCGACCTTGAAGTGAAGCTGGTAAGCCCCGCAGGTACCGAAGTGATGTTGTTCTCGCAGGTGTGTGGTGATAATAACAATGCCGTGGTTACCTTTAACGATGAAGGTACGGCGCTAACCTGCCATACCGTACCCGCCATTACAGGCGTGGTGGCACCGGCTACCCCGCTAAGTGCTTTGCGTGGCGAAAACATACAAGGTACCTGGACGCTTAGCGTTACCGATGTAGCCGCCGGTGATGGTGGCAGTGTAAATACCGCCGCACTGATTGTATGCGGACTTAATACGGCACTTTCGGCACATACGCCTGATGGGCTGACTAACGTGGCGCTGTACCCTAACCCGAACAACGGTAACTTTAACCTGCAATTTACCGCTACGGGCGGCACGGCAACCGTTACCGTTTACGACATTCGTGGGCGCGTAATACACACCCAGCAAAACAACACGGCTGCCGGGCTGGTTAACATACCCGTACAGCTACATGCCGAACAGGGCGTATACATGGTTACCGCAGAGCAAAACGGACAGCGTACCACCCGTAAAATAGTGATTAAGTAAACACTACTCTATAAATACAAAAAAGCAGGAATCCGTTAAGGTTCCTGCTTTTTTTGTTTTAAGCGAGATTGCTTCGTTGTACCGCCTCTCAATGAGTGTGCGATTGACGTTTAGACTTTCAACTTTATGACTTTCGACCTTATAGCCTAACTATTCATAATCGTTTCTATCTCGTCAGCTTCAATAGGAATATTTCGCATCAGGTTAAACGGTTCTCCGCTTGGCTGTACCACAACATCATCTTCCAGGCGGATACCAAAGCCTTCCTGCGGAATGTATATACCCGGTTCTACGGTAAACACCATGTTGGCTTCCATCGGCTGGTAAAGTAATCCATAATCGTGCGTATCAAGCCCCATGTGGTGGCTTGTACCGTGCATAAAGTATTTTTTGTAGGCAGGCCATGCCGGGTCTTCGTTTTGTACATCGGCTTTATCAAGCAGGCCAAGGCCCAGGAGTTCGCCTGTCATTATTTTGCCCACCTCTACGTGGTACTCTTTCCACAGCGTACCCGGTGTAAGCAGTTTTGTAGCCTCGTTTTTCACACGCAGCACAGCATCGTATACCTGGCGCTGGCGTGGAGTAAAACGTCCGTTAACCGGAATGGTACGGGTAAGGTCGCTGCTGTAGTTAGCATATTCGGCAGCAATGTCAAACAATATAAGGTCGCCATCGTGGCACTGCTTGTTGTTTTCTATGTAATGCAGCACGTTTGCATTATTACCACTGGCAATAATAGGCGTATACGCAAACCCCTTACTACGGTTGCGAATAAATTCGTGTATTAGCTCTGCCTCCAGTTCGTACTCCCAAACGCCCGGCTTGGTAAAGCCCAGGATACGGCGGAAACCTTTTTCGGTAATATTACACGCGGTCTGAATCAGGTCCAGCTCCTCCTGCTCTTTTATAGAACGCAGACGTTGCAGTATCGGGTTGCTTTTAGCCACCTGGTGGGCAGGGTATTTTTCTTTCCACCACTTAATGAAGCGCGCCTCGCGGGTTTCGGTTTCCACGGCAGAGCGGTAGTGCTCGTTCGTGTTTATGTAAATCGTATCGCAATACGTCATTATTTCGAAAAGCGTTTTTTCAAAATCCTTAAGCCATACAATGTTTTTAATGCCGCTTACTTCGGTAGCGCGTTCTTTGGTCAGCTTTTCGCCTTCCCATACGGCTATGTGTTCGTTTGTTTCACGAAGGAAAAGTATTTCGCGCAGGTGTTCGTACGGAGCATCCGGGCAAAGCAACAGGATAGACTCCTCCTGGTCAGCACCGCTCAGGTAAAAAATATCGCGGTGTTGTGCAAACGGCAGGGTGCTGTCTGCACTTACCGGGTAAATATCGTTAGAATTGAATACGGCAACACTTTTCGGCTTCATTTCGGCCATAAACTTTTTACGGTTTTTAATGAAAAGGCTGCTGGGTATTTGATGGTATTTCATGATAATAATTTTATTATGATACCAAAGGTAGGGAGAAATAAGTAAATTTATCAGTTAAACAATTAACCAATGGCAAAAGAAGATGAATCAATATTTATTTAGATGAACCGGTTAAAGTATATGAGTTTGAGCAACCTGATATTAAGTAAACTAATCGAAGAATATGAAATCAAGCATTTCTTAACCGAATAGGGCTTACCTTTGTACCAGATTCTTAAAAATGCTCATAAAAACCCGCGCCATAGTAATCAGTGCCCTTCGCTACCAGGAAAAAAGCCTGGTGGTAAAATGCTACACGCAGAGCAAGTGACGCTACCCGCACAAAAATTTGATTTACACGCAGAGAAGCGGCCTTAAATCCTACTATGTGCGCGATGCTTTTGGCACCAAAAAAAGCACCCAGAAGAATATTTATTTCCGCCCGCTGAACCTGCTGGAAATAGAAGCCTCACACAAAGACAAAGGCACTATGGAGTACTTTAAGGAAGTACGCCTGGCGCACCCCTACCACACCCTGAATACCGATATTGTAAAAACCACCATAGCGCTATTTGTAAGCGAAATGCTGCACCACTGCATAAAGGAGGAAGAACAAAACGAAAGCCTGTATGAGTTCCTGGAAACGGCACTGCTGTGGCTGGACAGCCATGAGGGCACGGCCAACTTTCACCTGGTGCTGCTTATGGACCTTACCAAGTTCTTGGGCTTTTACCCTAACGATGCCGATAACTTTCCGTATTTTGAAATGACCGAAGGCGTGTTTATGCCCTACCACGGCATTACGTGCCTTACCCTGGAAGATACCGCCCTGCTGCGCCGCCTTATGTCGCTAAAGCTGGATGATAGCGCTAAGACGTTCCACGTTACCGAACGGCAGGCACTGCTGCGCATTCTGCTGGATTACTATGCGTTTCATATGGAGGGTTTCCGCAGGCCAAAATCGCTGGATGTGCTAAGGGAGGTGTTTAGCTGAAAAATAAACATTCAGGTAAAAGATACTGAGTTATATCTCAAAACCCTTATAAAATAAAAATGATCCGCTCTTGGGCTCGAACCAACCCCGATAGCTATCGGGGCTCTGATTAACAGTCAGATGCTCTAACCAACTAAAAAATCTTAATACCCTTATAAAATAAAAAAGCCAGACTTACGA
>JAAXJD010000190.1 GCA_012270005.1 Flavobacterium sp.
GCAGTAAGCACCATTACTAAATCGTTACCGATAACACTTCCGGTTCTTGTAAACTCTTCTTTATTAGCCACTTTGGGCTATATTAATCTTTTTTAATAAAAAAATTATATAGAAATGAAAATACCATTAAATCGTAGACAATTCGAAAATCATCAAAACATACTGAAAGATGCTATTCTCGACGGTAGATATGTTATTTCATCGGGATTTAGCGCTTATAGGAGTCTGAAGGCAATAACAATTCTGCCCAATAATAGACTTGATCTTGTAACGGTTGATGACATTACGAGAAATATGGCAAATACCTATGCAACAATATTGGCAACAAAAAAAGTGAATCATGAAAAAGATGACGACGATATTTAACCGTAGGGACTTTGAACATAACATCAACATGTTAGCGGAGCAATCCCGAATGGGAAAAGTTCATATGGTAGAATCCATGAAAGATAGAACATTACATAGTTTAATGGCGATTAAGAAAACACCAAACGGACGTGTAAATTTTACCACTGTAGATCAAAACGCTAGGCTTATGGCAAACTCTATTTCCGAAATGTTTAATCTTCATCTCAATGACGACGAATTCAAAGAAGAATAATTGACCATTGAAATAAAATGTCCATCTCTATTGTCTTGCTTTTAAAACAACTATTAAATGAACTCTTTGAAATTTAAACTCAGCCCGATTGTGAAATTGGCAGCCAAAATGGACAAGATTGTGTCAGACAATTTCATAGTATTAACGAATCTCTTAAAATTGCAGTAATATAGAAGAGATTGTATGTATAAAATTTGTTTATAACGAATATATGAATGTAGAGCTAATTACAAAAGATGATCTTGAGCAATTCAAAGGAGAGTTGCTCAAAGAAATAAGAATAATGATTGTCTCCTCTAAAATTTCAGAAGGAACAAAGACATGGCTTAAAGGCATTGAAGTAAGAAAACTACTTAGGATATCTACAGGCACCTTACAAAATATGCGCCTAAATGGGACACTACCTTTCAGCAAAATTGGTGGGTTGCTATATTATAAATATGAAGATATATTGAAACTGATGGAAGGTAAAAATGACGCTGAATGACCACTACAAGTATTTTCACCAAAATGGACATTTAGTGACCAAAAATCACTATTTTTGCTTTGAAATTACCGTTAAAATTTATATGTGAGTTATTCGGTGAGTATCAATTCAAGTCCAGTTGCAAATTATTGATTTATAAATATTTACGGAACAGGGTTAAAATCCTGCCACCCCGACCGAAAAAACTGAAAAGCTCTTAATTTTTAAAATTAAGAGCTTTTTTATTTTATGTAATTCAAGAACTTAAAACTGTACAGTGTCATGTAATACCGTGTAGTTTTTATCATTAAATTTTACCTTCCTGTTAGGTTTATCCTGCATTTCAAAAACACCGTTTACCACGTACTTATATTCGGTAAATTTATAGCCGGTTTTATAGGTTACAGTAGCCCGATAGACTTTCTTAACCGAGTCATACACTATAACTTTATCTTCCTGCCAGTTAAGTGGAAAATCAGTGCCGCGCAAGGCTACGTTTGTAGCTTTTCCATCTGTGCCTGGCACAGCAACCTCAAACACCACCGTTTGTTTCTCTGTTTTTTGCACGCATGAAGCCATACATGCAGCGACTATAATAAGCAGTTTAGTTTTCATTTGTAGTTATGTTTTTAGTGATAAAATAATCTAATCCAAATTTCCCTGAACCTAATACCAGTGTGTAGATACAAATAGCCCCCATACATAATGACGGAAGCATATTCCACAACCCCTCATTAAGCTGTTGGCAAAAAGCTGCAACCAGCATAGTACATAGTATTAAAAAAGAACTGATTCTTGTTTGCAGCCCCAGCATAAGGCAAAGTCCGCCAACCGCCTCGCTAAACGCCCCCATCCACGCGAAGAATACAGGAAACGTGGCGAATATGCCTCCTAAGCGCGCCACATCTGCGGGAAACCAAAACGCTACTTCAAACAAACCTAAATTTTTGTCCGGTTCAGACCACGGCATACCGAATTTAGCCGCGCCAAATTCAAATGCCATAAGGTAGCCGCAAAATATACGCGGCACTGCAATAAGTAATTGAGAACCGATATTTAATTGCAGTACCGGTTGTGTTAACATAAGGAATAATTTTTTCATGGTGTGCTTTATTTAACTGCCTCAAAATTATCATTAAACAATTTGTAAATCGGTGCAAATTATAATTTGGCACCTCTTTATAGTGCAATATTTTCGTACATTTAGTAAGGAAACCAAATCGGAACACCATGATATTTGAATTTAATAAACAAAGTGTATTTTTAATGGTGTTCCTTATACACCTTGCGGTGTATAGCATTTTATCGTTTAAACGATATGCAGATAAACGAAATCCATCTGATCTTTTGCTGGCATTGCTCCTACTACTGGGGTGTCTTTATGCATGCCCCTGGATGTTGGGCTTTGCGGGTTGGTATGACAACCAGCCTTACCGCGATATTTTATTTTACGTACCGTTTCAGCAACTTTTTTTTATCGGGCCGGTAGGCTTGCTATATGTACTTTATCTTTTAAATCCGGGATTTAAAATAAAACCCAAGTTTTTTTACCATTTTCTACCGGGGATACTCTACCTCTCTTATTCGATTGTATGTTTTGTAGCAGATAAATTTATTTATCATAGCTATGTTATGATGGATGGTGTTCAGGACCCCGACTTTGACAATTGGTATCAATATCTGGGACTCATTAGCATAGCCGCCTACTTTTTTACGGCTTACAGATACTATATTAACTACAGGAAAATGATTCTAAATTTTCTGAGTAACGCAGATGCATTTTCCTTTACATGGATAAGAAACTTTTTTGTCGCGGTATTGGCATTCATCATAAGCTGGTTAAGCATTAATTTCTACAGTGCTGTTACCGGCGGAAGCTACACGGCAAGCTGGTGGTATTTTTTAATCTTTTCATTGCTATTCTACTATATTGCCATTACAGGATACTCTAACAATACGGCGTCCAGGCTTTATATAAAAAACTGGACATTACATAGCACACCTGATATAGTTGTGCTTACGGAAGGCGCACAGAAAATGCTTAACAGTTATACTCCAGTACAAACCAAAGAAGATGAATGGGAGGAAGAAAAACAAACCGCAACGGAGCCGGCCACGATTAATAACAATGCAGCCGAAGCTGAACTTTTAGAAAAGGTAGCGTTGCTGATAAACGAGCAACAGTTGTATGCAGACCCGGGGCTTAGCCTTACCGAGCTCTCCGTTGCTACAAAAATGGGGCTCCATGTACTCAGCAGGCTAATAAATACTCATTCAGGGCAAAATTTTAATGACTACATAAACAATTTCAGGGTAAATGCTATTATTGAAAAAATGAAAGCAGGAGACAACCATAAAACCACGCTCCTAGGTTTAGCGTATGACTGTGGTTTTAACAGCAAAACAACGTTTCAGCGATCGTTTAAAAAACATACCGGTACTACCCCATCTGCATACATAAAAACACACAATTTGTAAATAAACCTCAAAAAATAAGCTATGAAGATATTGTTAACAGGCGCTACCGGATATATAGCGCAACGATTGCTCCCCGTACTCCTCGAAAAAGGACACGAGATAATATGTATGGTGCGCGAACGCGAACGGTTTGCCGGAAAATATGCTGCTACAAAAAACATAACCGTTATAGAAGCTGATTTGCTGGCTCCGGACAGCTTGGCCAACATACCCAAAGATATTGATGCCGCATACTACCTGGTACACTCTATGAGTGGCAAGGGAGAGTTTTCATCCTTAGAGGAAAAATGTGCCGAAAACTTTATAAAGGCCATGGAAAATACTAATGCGCAACAGGTAATTTACCTGAGCGGTATTGTAAACGAAGAGCATCTTTCTAAACACCTTTCATCCAGAAAAAATGTGGAGGAAATACTGGCATCAGGCAAAACACCGCTTACTACGCTAAGGGCGGGTATAATTGTAGGTTCGGGCAGCGCTTCATTTGAAATAATACGCGACCTTGTAGAGAAGCTACCGGTTATGATAGCTCCAAAATGGCTGTACACAAAATGCCAACCCATAGCTATACGGAATGTGGTAGAGTTTTTATCGGGTGTGCTGCTTAAAGAAGTTACCTACAACAACCATTATGACATTTACGGCCCGGACATACTTACCTACAAACAAATGCTACTGGGATTTGCCGAGGTTAGAAAACTAAAGCGACACATATTTACCGTACCGGTTATGACACCGAGGCTGTCGTCTTACTGGTTATATTTTGTAACCTCTACGTCCTACTCCCTTGCCAAAAACCTTGTGGAAAGCATGAAGATAGATGTGGTGGCCAAGCCAAACAATCTTAAAGACCTTTTAGGCATTAGCCTTATTCCGTATAATACAGCCATAAAAATTGCCTTTGATAAAATAGAGCAAAACATGGTGCTTTCCAGCTGGAAAGACGCGGTAGGCAGGGCTAACTACAGTAAGTTTTTTGCCAAGCAAATAAAAGTACCTCAGCACGGTGTTTTTACCGACCGAAAAATGACCATTACTGATGACCCTGAACGTGCTGCCGACCGTATATTTTCTATCGGAGGAGAATCAGGGTGGTATTATGCCGACTGGCTGTGGAGTTTCAGGGGTTTCTTAGATAAACTTTTTGGCGGCGTAGGCCTGCAACGTGGCCGCAATAATAAAGCCTTGATTACCGCCGGCGAATCGCTTGATTTTTGGAGAGTGCTGTACGCCAACCGTAAAGAGAAACGCCTGTTGTTATACGCAGAAATGAAGCTGCCCGGCGAAGCCTGGCTGGAATTTAAGGTAAAAGGAAATAAAGTAATTCAGGTAGCTACGTTTCGCCCACTGGGCATTGCCGGCAGGCTGTATTGGTATAGCGTGTTGCCTTTTCATTACTTTATTTTTAATGGAATGATAAACAAAATAGCGCACTGATTAAGTTGAGCCATTAGTTGCTCTATTGTTTAAGTTGCCAATAAAAGCATAAAGCTTTGGCATCCAATTGTAATATTGAGTAACTTAAGCTTAAAAAATAGAAATGCAACATCAACTTACATGGCTGTTTGTACTGGCTATAGTGGTAGCCTGTGTAGCCTGGACAGTAACCCATGAGGAAGTTTTCAGGGAGCCACGCGAATATTGTGTTAACCGTTCTAAGGCAGGAAAAAGCATTGCATCACGCAAGTTCTTTTACCTTTTTACGTGCGAATACTGTTTTAGCCACTACGTTACCATTGTTGTTGTAGCGGTTACACAGTTTAAACTACTCATAGACGACTGGCGCGGGTATATTATAGCAGGTTTCGCGCTGGTATATATAGCAAACGCTTATATGAGTCTTTTTTTATTTTTAAGGCAACTGATTAAAAAGGAAAAAACAGAAATACGGCACATTGAAGCATCAGAAGAAGAAAGTGCCTAAGGCATAAAAAGCAAAAACCCGGCATAAAGCCGGGTTTTCTATTTTGGGACTATTATTAAGAGCAACCGTTAGAAAATAACACGTTTGCTAACTTTACCTTTTGTAGTGTTAACCTCTACAATAAGCACCTGTTGCTCTGCTGTAAGGTTACTAATTACAGCTTCTGTATTATTAACATTATCTACACTGTATACTTTTGCACCGCGTATGTCGTAAATAGTTATACCATTTACAAGTGCGCTGCCTGCATTTACATGTATACTACTTCCCTGTTTAAATACAGCTACTGTGTTAGCATCCAGCGGCTGGTCTGTACCAAGGGCTTGTGTAGTATAAAGGATTTCAAAACGATTATCAAACGTGCCTGCTTCGGTAGCAAAGCTATAGCTATTATCGTTTAATGACCTGATTATACCTTCTGCACTATCCTTAATATATACCGCCTGACCCTGCTGGAATACACCGTTAGCGTGGTCTATGGCAATAGTATATGTACCTGCCTGAGGAGCATTGTAACCCATTGGCACTACATCGGTATTAGTAAATACCGGCCTTGCCTGTATGGTTAATGGATTTTGCTGGGCAAGTGTATACACGCTAAGCGCATTGTTTTCAGTAAACTTGGTAGCATCGTAACCAAAGTCAATACCCATAGTAGCATTGTCCATGTAAGCAATAGCAGTTTGGCTTGCGTTACCGGCAGCTACCGAAGAAAGGTTGATCCAAAGGCGTGACGCAGTATCTGCACCCTGTCTGAAGAAACTCTGCGAGCTACCCGGAGTACCGCGGCGCATGCTGTTTGTAAAGGTAACTTCAGGATTAGTAAGGCCTGTAAGCGTACGTACAATAAATCCTTGGCCAGGAGCCAGCAACCAGTTTGAAGAACCTGTTGATGGATCAAAAGCATAGAACTGGTTGTTCTCTGCACCACCACCCTGAGCCGGATTGGCCACAAATGCAGCTAGGTTTAATGTAGCATACGAAGAACTTGACGCATTGTTTTTCTTCCTCCATAGATACACACCAGATGATGCATCTATAACGGTGGCGTTTCCATAGAAAAAGTCGTAAAGATTTATTGGCGAAGGGTAAGGGTTACCTATGGCATTGTACCTGCCACCGGTAGTAGCAAGAGGCCTTGTTATAGTACCATTGTTCGGTACACCCGTAAACGTTCCGTCAAATTTAATAGCTGTAGCACCGTCATTGTAACCCGCTGTAGCATCTGCATTTGGCATACGTATAAGGTAACCTTTTGCTGCTTCAAAGTTATTATCGCCGGGCGTTACAGAAGCATATACGTCTGTTGCCGTTTTGTACTCATAAAAACGGTTAGATACTGTAGCCGGAGAAAACGCCTGAAGGTTTTGGCCCGCCACCGGAGAAGACCATATTGTATAGTCTGACCTGTAAAGGCTGCTTCCTTTTTTATGGAACACAATGTTACCACTGTTAGCGCTCACCGTAGTAGCTGCTCCCTGCACAAGAGCGCCGTTATCTGCTACAGTAAGTATACCCGCAGGGTTAACCGAAAGCAAGTTATCTACATTTAGTGTTGCACCTGTAGCCACAGTAAGGGTTGCACCTTCGGCTATAGTAAGGTTATGTACTGAAGCCGTACCAGTGCTTATAACAGGATTATTTGTAGCTGTTGTTATGGTAACATCGCTAGATGAAGTTGGTACAGTACCACCACACCAGTTAGCTGTATTGTTCCAATCTGTATTAGCAGTACCTGTCCAGTTAAAACATGGTGCGGCAACTGCAAGAGTATATTCTACATAAGTACCGTAAACGTAGCTGCCACAAGCAGACGCTGCTGGAGTTCCTAAACCAGCGTTTGCTAATCTGTTCCATATCCTAACCGTATAGTTACCAGGAGTTAATGATGATGGAATAGCAGCTGTTATAGTATAAATTACAGAGTTACCATCTATATAGTTTGGTAATGCTACGGTTTCGTTAGCATCGTCAAAATTACCATCTCCGTTGTAATCTATGGCCATACCTACACCTATCCACCCTATACTTGTAACATTAAATGTATAGGTGTTACCAGTAGTAACAGGTATACTTAGTGAAGTACGGTTAATTGCAGTAGCAGAGCACGCTGTAACGCCGGAAAGGTCGTCTGTAAACGATGCCTGCGGCACAGTTAATAGTGTTATACGGTGAGTAGAATCACACGTTGTGTATGTAGGAGCACATGCACCAGTAAAGAATATACCTACAGGACTCCAGCTACTCTTATCTGAATCGCTACAAACTGATCGTACCCACCAGTAATACTTAGAGTTTGTAGTTAATCCTGTAAGTGATACAGATGTACCTGTGGTTGGCGTACCTGTAAAGCTTGCTACAGGCGTGGTATTAGTAGTACTGTAATAATACTCATATCCGTTTGCAGGAACTACCGATGGAGCAGTCCAGCTGATGTCTGCAGTTGTGGTAACAGCAACGGCAGTTAGGTTTACAGGATAGAAACACGTTGGTATCTTCATGCTTATATTATCTACACTGGCCGATGGTTGCTGTCCAAAACTGTTATCATTTCTCCACTCAAATACTAAACGAACTGTTTGTCCGGCAAATGTACTTACGTCAAGTGTAGGCGTATAGTAATTAGTGTAAGTGTTCTGAGACAATAGATTCCCTCCTATTTGAATCCTTCCCGAACCAGAAGTAATTTGCGTACCGGCAGTTGGTATAAAGCTGGTAGGAACCATCCATACGCGCAGGTAGTCATAACCGCTTTCTCCATATCCTTTCCAGTCAAAAGAGAATTCAACTGTGCTTGTTCCCGCCGGAATAGTAATATCCCTATATGCCTGAACAACGCTTATAGACGTTAAGTCGTATCCGTTAGTGGCACCACCATCGTTAGATACATAAAGTGACTTTGTACCTGAGCTACTTGTGGCAGTACCGATGAACCATTTGTTGGTTTGCCCTGTGTTTACGAGAGACCAAAACGATTCACCTTCAAAACCTTCTGTGTAGTTTAGTGTAGCAGGGACCTGAGACGTTGTAAATGTACCTGTTACATAACCTGATTCACAAGCAGCATTAATGGCTTTTACCCTATAGTAGTATGTGGTTTGAGCAGTTAAACCTGTTATACTGTATGTGGTAGCTGTAAGGCCCGTTGCTGGCGAAGCAGCTGATGTTGTAAATGCAGCATCTGTATACACTTCTACCGTATACGTAGGTGTACCGCCATCTCCCGGTGTAGAAAGTACCCATGCAATATTTGCACCGTTTGCACCTGTTGAGACTACTGATGTAGATGCCATAGTAGGGCAATCGCCAATAATTTTTCCAGATATAGCAAAAATATTAAGCACCGGCTCTACAGGTCCGGCTGAAGTTTTTGTAAACTTAACCGCCGCTACTTTTCTTGTTTGGTTCGCCGTGTTCACTGGTATAGAAATCTGGAAGATTTTAGAAGCAATAGTTTCAACATTTCCTGTAGTATCGCTCATGTTTGCCCTTCCAAGATTATCTACTATTATAGAACCTGTTCCCACAACCCAGTCAGGTATTGCTATTGACGTACTAAGCTGAGAAGTACCGCCATCTTCAAAAATAATTTCTGCCGAAGCAACAAGGTCGCCACTACCACCCGTTGCAGCAATATATATGTCGGTAAGTTTAACAGGTGTTTCAAAGGTAAGCGTTCCTGTATCGTTTTGACCCGCGAGCCTTAAACAGTTGTTTCCGCTGTAATCAGGAATTATAAAGTTAAGGCCAGATGTAGTAGTGCTGCTTAAAAAGCGGTTTATCGGTAACCCTACTGTTGTAGGTGTACCTGTGCCAGAGATATAGTTTCTCGCCACGTAAGCATTTCTGGCACCTGCAGCGTCAGCGTCTACCGGTGCTGTTGTAGAATATTGTGCAGCACCCGAACCGTTTGCAATAACGTCCTTGTTATACCCGCCTGAAGTTACATCTATAGGGGTATAGCCATTTGTAGCTGTAAAACTACCGGTTGAATAGGTACTTGCACAAGTACCTGTAGCAATAGCACTAACCCTGTAATAATAAATAGCATTTGCTGTAAGACCTGTTACAGCCTGTTTTGTAGCTGTAAGCCCTGTAAATGAAGTGAAAGACGTAGTATATGAAGCATCTGTAAACACCTCAAGATTGTACGTGATTGCACTTGCGCCACCACCTGTTACTGAAGTCCAGTTAAGTGTAGCAGAACTATTCCTTATATTACTTGCACCTACTACCAGAGCCTGGCCCACGCATGTCGTTACATCAAATGTAGCAGCCGATGTGCTGTAAACAGGTCCTGAACAAGATGATCCGCTGTTGTAAGCGTATATAAAATAATAGTAATGTGTATTAGAGTTAGCAGATGTATCGTTTATGTTTGTAGATGTACCTACTGCAATAACATTACCTGAGCCTATAGAGGCACCTACTGTATAGGTACTAAAGTTAGCAGGAGCTGCACTTAACGCAGATGATATACTACGTACAATAACATACCCCACTGCACCACCAGACGGTGCTGTAATTGTACCCGTAGCACCTGTAGATGTTGCACTTGCAGCTACTGTAGGAGCACCCGGTGTAGGACACTCCGGCTGAAGCGTAGTAGCGTTAGCTGTAAGTGTGTTAGAACTACATACATTGTTAGCAGCCTGTACTTTAAAATAATACGTGGTTGTAGGGTTTAGACCTGTAACAGTGTACGAAGTTCCACTAATGCCAGAGTTAGTACTAACAAGAGTAGTTAGTGCAGCATCAGAATAGGTTGTTACAGTGTAGGTAGGTGCACCTCCGTCGCCCTGAGAAGAAAGCGTCCAGCTTACGGTAGCGCTGGTAGCGCTTGCAGCAGCAGCGGTAACTGCAGACAGCGTAGGACAGTCGCCTATTACCTGGCCGGAAATAGCAAATATATTAGGAACCGCTGTACCCGAAGCTACCCTGGTTATATTTACTTTGGTTACTTTTTTACCTTGGTTAGCAGAAGGAATAGCTATAGTAAGCTGGAAAATTTTAGCATTACTTTGGCTTATACCTGTTGTAGTAGTAAATTCGGCTTCGTTAGTTGTACCGTTTTTATTTACACGTCCAATGTTGTAAGCCAGTACAGGAGCACCGCTTGTTGCAAACCAGTCTGGAACGGCTGTGCTTGCAATAGCCTGAGTAGTGTCGTCTTCAAAATAAATTGTACCTGTTATAGAAGAAGGACCACCACCCGATGCTACCGCAAGATAAAGGTTAGTAAGCTTAGTAGGCACACTAAACACAAGGTCTTGCGATGGCGAAGCAGCCGTAAGCCTTACCGAGTTATTTGTTTTGTAATCCGGCATAAGGAAATTAAGACCTGCATTGTTTGGGCTTGCCATAGTACGGTTTACTGGAAGTGCTCCTGTAGAAAGTGCCGCTGAAGTTACATTTGGCTTGTAATCACGAGACATGTACACGTAGCCGCCACCATCTACATCACTTGTTGTAGATATAGTAGCCCATCCGTTACCTTCGGCAATTACGTCTGCGTTAAAACCTGTAAGGTTAATAGGAGAATAATTGTTCTCTGCCTTAAAGTTAATAGTAGATGAGAATGTAGCATCACCACAACCCGCAGGTACTTCTGCTTTTACCCTGTAATAATATGTGGCATTAGCAGTAAGGTCTGTAATGTTATAACTTAATTGATCTACAAGCGTGTACGTACCAAAAAGTGTAGTAAGTGCAGCGTCTGTATACACTTCTACCGTATACGTTACCGGATTACCGTTTGTACCTTTTACCGAAGCCCAGTTAAGGGTAGCAAAAGAGTTCTTTACATTACTTGCCGCCGAGGAAACCGCCGCTGTGGCACAAGATGTAGCATTACCTGTTACGGCAGTACTATATATTGGCCCCACACAGCTTCCGTTATTAAAGGTGTATACGTAGAAATAGTAACGCGTGTTAGACGCCACAAAACTTGATACAGATGAGGCAGTTGAAGAAAGTGCCACAACAGTACCTCCGCCAATTGTGCTACCTACTGCGTATGAAGTACCTGAAACAGGATCTGAACTTAGAGATGCCGAAGTACTGCGTACAACAAGATATCCTCCTGTAGGTGGCGTTGTTGCTGCCGTAATATTAACATTAATATTAGAACTTGTAAGCCCGCTGAAAGATATTGAAGCAGGAGCCGACGGAGCCGTACACGCTCCTGTAGATGCGGTAACATTAAGAGTATAATCTTCGGTTTCACCTGTTACAGAACAACCCGATGGTGTGCTGAAATATATTACACTACGTACTCTCAGCCTGTGCGAACCTATTGCAGCCCCTGCAGGAACTGAGATGGTACCCGAATATAACGTTAAACCGCCTGAGAGTGCCCCGGTATGTACGGCAATGGTTTCGCCTGCGTCGGCGAAATCAAGGTCATCGTTCCAGTCTACAAAAATACCTGTAGCTGTTGTACCTGCTGCCTTACTACCTGTATAGGTAAACGAAGAACCTGCCTGCACCGAAACTATTTGGGTAGCCGAATAATTAGCCGTAGCAGCTGCAGTGCTGTTACTTATATTCGATGCACCTCCTATAGTAGTAAAGTTGGTGTTGTAATATGTAGTAGATGTAGTTACAGAACAATATGCCAAAGACTGGCTGCCCGTAACATAAGACGATGAACAGCTACTGCCGTCTGCCTTAACCCTATAGTAATAAGTAGCGTCAGGAGTAAGCCCTGTTATAGTGTAAGAACTGCCGGTTAATCCGGTAAATGGCGAACCCGAAACCGGAGTTGTGTAACCGGCATCGGTATATACTTCCAAAGTATAGGTAGGAGTGGCACCATCAGAACCTAGAGAACCTAACGTCCAGTTTGCTGTAAACGACGATGTAGATACCGCCGCCGAAGTAACCGATGTCATTACCGGGCAAGCATCTAGTGTTTTACCCGAAAGGCCAAAAATTTGTGCTACCGCCCCGGTAACTCCACCTTTAGTAAACGTAATAGAGCTTAGCTGCTTTGTTTGGTATGATAATGGTACCGCTATTGTAAAGTAAAACACTTTAAACGAACCTGTACTTGTAGGTGCTGTAGCGGTCGCCGATGTACGTGTAATACGGTTTAGGGTATTAGCATTAGTACATGCGGGTACTGCTGTAGTTGCGGCATTGTCCCAGTTAACTAATGTTGTAGCGCTGGCAGTGTAAGTAGTACCATCTGTAAAGTTTAATACGGGGGTTAAAGCAGCATTTCCGCTACCAGAGGTAACAGCCACGTATATAGTACCAAACTTTTGAGGGTAAGCCAGTGTAATAGTACCGGAGTTTCCATTTGTAGGAAGCCTTAAACTGTTACTACCAGAGTAATCCTGCATGTAAAACTGAACACCCAAAGCGGTATTAAGCACGCGATTTATAGGTAGTCCGGAGTTTGCTACGGGAAGATTACTCGAACTGTTAAGCTGATAATCCATAGCAACATATGAGAAGTTTCCTCCGTCTATATCTGCAGTCGTAGATCCTGAAGGTACACCAATGCCGTTAGCAATAACGTCTGAGGCATAACCTGTAGTAGCTAATGTGGTATACACACCTCTTTTAGGAATAAAAGAAGTGGCGGCGCTGTACGTACCGCAAGACGTGTTATCTACCTTTACCCTAAAGTAATATGTAGTATTCTCTGTAAGACCCGTAACTTGGTAACGCGTGGTTGCAACTGCAGATGCGGTAGTTAGTATGGTACTAAAGCCTGAATCTGTAGCCACATCTACGGTATACGTACCTCCAGATACACCTGTTACAGTGTTCCAGTTTAGCACGGCAGATGTAGCAGTAAGGTCGCCCGCACCCACTACTACCGGAGCAGCAGTACACTGTGCGTTAACGTTGGTAAAGCTAAGCATCAAAAACAATACGCTTGCTAACAGAGCCAGGTTAGACCTGAATCTAAAAAACAACGATGAATTTGATGAAAACACATTGTTAAAACCGGACCCCATTAGGGTTCGGGTTAACGCAAACCCTCTCCCAGGGGACTGGTCTGATTCGTGGCTTCCGAAACCATTTCTGGAGGGAACGGAACCCGAAAGTGGTGTGTAATTTTCTCTCATTACTAATTCTGATTTTAAAAGATGTTCTTAAAATTAAAAGATATTAGAAATGAAAAGAGAGAGACTTAACTAATTATCAAATATTCAACGAAAACGTTGTAAAGAAGGTAATTGTTGTTAAAATTTTTATTTTAAGTAACATTACCTTAACAAAAAACCAATTTAAACACAATAAACAACAACCTTAAAAAACCTCAATAAGCTATATTTTTTAATAAAAAATCATATAATATTCTAAAAATATAGTCAAAATATTAAATAATACACTGAAACATAGAAAATAATTTAAAAAAATATCACACTATAC
>JAAXJD010000194.1:0-12233 GCA_012270005.1 Flavobacterium sp.
AATGTAGGTATCCTTTTAGATGAAGAATATGCAGAAAGCTCTTTGCATGCCGCGTATTAAATTGAAATATGGATTGGTAGAAAAATTGAATAGTAATGTATTTCTCTCTCATAATACCGGTTTACAACAGGCCAGATGAAATAGAAGAGCTTTTACAAACGCTTGTTAAACAAGATTACACAAAGGCTTATGAGGTGGTGGTTGTAGAAGACGGCTCATCTATACCATGTACAGAAGTGGTATCGGCTTTTAAAGACCGTTTAAATATTTCGTATTATTTTAAGCCAAACAGTGGTCCCGGAGATTCCCGTAACTACGGTATGAAAGTAGCAAAGGGTGGTTATTTCCTTATCCTTGATTCTGATTGTTTGTTACCGGTACATTATCTTTCTAGCATAGAAGCAACCCTACAGCAGAAGTACGTTGATTGTTTTGGAGGTGCCGATGCTGCCCTGGATAGTTTTAGCGACGTACAGAAAGCCATAAACTTTGCAATGACTTCCGCACTTACCACGGGTGGTATTCGAGGAAAGTCAGAGAAAATAGGCAAATTTCAGCCGCGTAGTTTTAACATGGGCATTAGCAAAAAAGCGTTTGAAGCATCAGGAGGTTTTGGAAACATACACCCTGGCGAAGATCCGGATTTATCTATACGCTTGTGGAAACTCGGTTTTGAAACTGCGTTATTTGCCAACTCTTATGTGTATCATAAAAGACGAATAGACTGGGAAAAATTTAAAAAACAGGTTTCTAAATTTGGTAAAGCAAGGCCAATTCTTGATAAGTGGCATCCGCAATATAAAAAAGTAACATTCCTGTTTCCTACTTTATTTATACTGGGGTTATTCCTGTCTGTGTTTTTGGTACTTTTCGGAATTAAATTTATGCTGTTACTTTACGTTGTCTATTTTGTAATAATATGGTTAACGGCAGTTTCTCAAAATAACTTTAAGGTAGGCTCACTGGCTGTTGTGGCTGTATTTATGCAGTTTTATGGTTATGGCATGGGCTATCTGGAATCTTTTGTAAAAATTCACTTGCTGCGCATGGAGCCTAAAGCAGCGTTCCCCGAACTTTTCTTTAAATAATGACAAAAATTATAGGACTTACCGGCGGTATAGGTAGTGGTAAAACTACGGTGGCAGAGATGTTTCGAGCGTTAGGTGTACCGGTTTATTATGCCGACGACGAGGCGAGGAATATTCTTTTTACTCCGGGAGTTTCCCAGCTTGTAAAAGAAACATTAGGAGAATCAGTGTTTACTGATGGTATTCCTGATAGGGCTAAAATTGCCTCGGTTGTTTTCTCTGATCCGCAAAAACTTGCACAACTTAACGCTATAATACATCCGCGTGTGGCCGAACATTTTAAACAATGGACACTACAGCATGCTGCGGCTCCGTTTGTAATTAAAGAAGCCGCCATACTGTTTGAAAGTGGTGCCAGCAAACAATGCGATGCGGTTATATTAGTTACTGCTCCGGTAGAAACACGTATAGCGCGCGTTATGGCGCGCGATGGTGTAACAAGAGAGATGGTGCTGAAACGTATGGCAAATCAGTGGACCGATGAGCAGAAAATGGCGTTAAGTAAGTATATTATTACCAATATTGATACCGAAGATACCAAAAAGCAGGTGCTCGCAACGTTTAATTTTCTGAATATAATTGAAAATTAGAACCCTCTGTTAATGTTTGGTTAATGGATATTAGTCTTAAATGTTAAAATGTTAGTTTTGTATCGATGAAGAAAGCCCGTTTCAGATTGTTGGTATTTTTTATGAGCCTTTCGCTTTTAGGCATAATACTTGTACAGTTATATTGGGTTAACAGTTCTCTTAAAAATAACGAAGAACAGTTTAAGTATCATATACAACAGGTGCTAAGCCATGTGGCCGGGCAACTGGAAGATGCTGAAACAGATGAGTTTTATAAAGTATACCGCAAGTATAAAGACAGTACAGGTACTGCACCTTCTAAGGCAGATCTTGTAAAGCTATATGATAGCCAGGAAGCAGGTGCCGGTAATAAACAAATCATATTTGCGGGCGGGTTAGCCTCGGGTTACGAAGATGATGTGCTCTTTGAAAGAGAAAATGAAAAAGACGCTGTAGAAGCGTACCTGAGAAAAAAAACAAGCCGACTTTCTCATGTTACGTCAGACCGTGCAGAGGTAGACGATGCAGACCGTCTGCTTGCCTTTAAAATAGAAGGTTTTATAAAAGACTTTAGAGATAATAAAGGCATAGAAAGCTGGCTTACTAATGATAGGCTGAGAAGGATAATATTCAGGCAGCTGGAACAAAACGGCGTAAAGACACCGTTTGAATTCCGGGTTTTGTATAATGGTATGCCTACACGCATACATTCGAACAGTGTTAGTAGCATTAATGAAATGTACGACCACAAGCTGTTTGAAGACCGCGATGGCTACACAAAGTATGTACTTGTAGTAAGCTTCCCACAAAAGGAGCGCTACCTGTTGTCATCGGTTATGGGTATGGCGTCGTTGTCTATGGTTTTTACACTGATTATAGTAATTGCGTATTTAAGTGCCATAAACCAGGTTATAAAGCAGAAAAATATATCTGAAATAAAAACCGATTTTATTAATAACATGACGCACGAGTTTAAAACGCCCATAGCTACTATAAACTTAGCGCTTGATGCAATTAAGAACCCGAAGATATTTGATGATAAGCAGCGGGTGCAGTATTACTTGCAAATGATACGCGAGGAGAACAAACGAATGCACTCTCAGGTAGAAAACGTGCTGCAGATATCCAAGCTTGATAAAAACGAGCTGGATATACCTAAAGAGGCTGCAGATGTAAACGATATACTGGAAGAAGCAATAGAACACGTTAATCTTATTGTAGAAGACAGGGAAGGGGTGTTAAATACTCATTTTGAAGCAAAGAGGACAACAACACTTTTAAACCCGGTACATTTTACCAATGTAATTGTTAATATTTTAGACAATGCTATCAAATATTCTCCCGAAAGGCCCGTTATAGATGTGTATACGGAGAATGTTAAAGATTTTATCCTGATTAAAATTAAGGATCAGGGGCAGGGAATGACCAAAGCGGTACAGAAACTTATTTTTGAGAAGTTTTACCGTGAACATACAGGCGACCTTCATGATGTTAAAGGACATGGATTAGGGCTTGCCTACGTAAAAAGAATAGTAGAAGACCATAATGGCCTTATATATGTAGAAAGTGAAAAAGGGAAGGGCAGTACCTTTATCATTAAGATGCCACTAATAAATTAAAAAATATGGAAGAAGTAAACAAAAAAATTCTTTTAGTGGAAGACGATCCTAACTTTGGAGCCGTGCTAAAAGACTATCTGTTAATCAACGATTTTGACGTAACCCTTGCCAAAAACGGTATGGAGGGTTTCGAGAAATTTAAAAAAGAGAATTTTGCCCTTTGCATACTTGACGTAATGATGCCGTACAAAGACGGTTATACACTGGCAAGAGAAATAAGGGAAAAAAACAAAGAGGTGCCTATCATTTTCCTTACGGCAAAGTCTATGAAAGAAGACGTGCTTAAAGGTTACAAAGTTGGAGCAGACGACTATCTTAACAAACCGTTTGACTCTGAGGTGCTTCTTATGAAAATTAAGGCAATCCTGCAAAGGAAATCAAGCGACAGCAAAACGGATAACTCTAAAAATGAGTTCCAGATTGGTAAATTCCACCTGAACTCTAAACTGCGTTTCCTTACGTTTGAAAACGAGGAGCCTATAAAGCTTTCTCCGAAAGAAAACGAACTGCTTAAAATGCTTGCACTACACGAAAACGACCTTATGCCACGTGAGCTTGCGCTAACTAAAATATGGAGAGATGATAACTACTTTACATCTCGAAGCATGGACGTTTACATTGCAAAACTACGTAAATACCTTAAGCCGGATGAGGAGGTAGAAATCCTTAACATACACGGAGAAGGTTTTAGGCTTGTAGTTAAAAACAAGGTAGCAGCCGAAGACAAATAATAGAATACACACTCTATATATACAACAATCCCCCAGCGGTTTATTACATAAACGTTTGGGGGATTTTTATTTTCTGTAATTATCGTTAAGGCCCTTTCCTTCAATGATAAGGATTTTGATTTTATCAAACCGGGAGTGTTTTGTTTTTTCCTGTTTAGCTTCCATTATGTATTCACAAAATTCGCGTTGTTTGTATGGTGCCAGCGCATCAAAAGCATTTCTTAAGGTGGCGTCGGCTTCAAGGCGTAACTGTAAAAAGTCTGGGATAATCGTTTCTTTTTTTGCCGGCGCAATAGTAAACCCGGCTTCTTCAATAGCTATTGCTTCATTAATATATCTCAATAGCAACCGCTCATCAATTTCGCTTATGGTTGTAAACCGCCATTGGCGTAATCCTTTCGTAGTACCTTCGTTGGCATTTACCAGCACCTTAGCTTCATCTTTAAGAAACACTCCTTTAAAGAACCACACCGCAATATGGTTAGTAAACCCGGCAAGGCCCATTACATTTTTACCGTTGTAAGTATACACAGGCCCTCCCCATTTTGTGGTTTCTACCAAAGGGGTTTTAGCAACAATGGCCTTCAGAAAATCAATTTCTTCAGGCCATTTTGATGATTTATCCCTAACGCGTTTAGGTTTGTCTGTCTTTATTCTTTTTCGCCTTTAGCGGTAAGGTCAGCGATTTTTACAATAACCTCTACGGCCTTAACCATGCTTTCTACCGGTACATATTCATACTTTCCGTGGAAGTTATGCCCGCCGGCAAAAATGTTAGGGCAAGGCAGACCCATGTATGATAGCTGGCTGCCATCAGTTCCGCCACGAATAGGTTTAATGATAGGCTTTATTCCCACTTTTTTCATAGCCTTTTCGGCAATCTTCACAATATGGAAAACAGGCTCTACCTTTTCGCGCATGTTGTAGTACTGGTCTTTGATTTCCAGTACGGCAATGTCGTCGCCAAATTGCTTTTTAAACTTACGGTTTATCTTATCTACTATTTTTTTAAGTAGCTTTTTGCGTTTTTTAAAACGGCGTGCATCATGGTCGCGTATAATTAACTGTACGGTAGTTTCTTCTATGCTCCCCGAAATACCGGTAACGTGGAAAAACCCTTCGTAACCTTTAGTTTGCTCAGGCACTTCGTTTTTAGGGAGTGTACTAATAAATCCGTTTGCAATAAGCATAGAGTTTATCATTTTACCCTTAGCATAACCCGGGTGTACGCTTTTCCCTTTAAAAGTAACTTTAGCACCGGCTGCATTAAAGTTTTCATATTCCAGTTCGCCTATCTGGCTACCGTCCATGGTATACGCCCAGTCGGCACCAAATTTCTCTACGTCAAATTTGTGTGCGCCGCGGCCTATTTCTTCATCTGGTGTAAAGCCAATACGGATTTTTCCGTGCTTAATTTCCGGGTGCTGAATAAGGTATTCCATTGCGGTTACAATCTCGGTAATACCGGCCTTGTCATCTGCGCCCAGCAGGGTGGTACCATCTGTTGTAATAAGGGTTTGCCCTTTGTACTGTAGTAAGTCTTTAAAATACTTTGGTGAAAGCACTATGTTTTTCTCGGCGTTAAGCACAATATCGCCACCATTGTAATTTGGTACAATTTGCGGCTTTACGTTGGCTCCGGTAAAATCAGGTGTGGTATCAAAATGCGATACAAAGCCTATAACAGGTACATCATGCGCTACATTACTAGGAAGCGTAGCCATTATGTAAGCATTTTCATCAATGGTAACGTCTTCAAGGCCTATGGCTTTAAGTTCATCTACCAGTTTATTGGCCAGGTCCCATTGTTTGGCCGTGCTTGGAGTTGTATCAGAATTTGCGTCCGATTCAGTATCTACGGTAACGTAGCTAATAAAACGATCAATAATATGTTGCATCATGCTATAATTAGTACGTACAAATTTACAATAAATTTACATTGGAAATTTACAGCCGGTCTATTTCCTGTGTTATGTTTTTACGGGCCTGTGCTTCAAACCTGTCTTTAAAATGCGGGGTTTTAAAAATATGTTCCATTTCTAAAAAATGTTGTAGTGCTTTTTTTCTGCCCGGATTGTAAAGCAGGTCAGGATATATGCTGTATTCGTTACGCACGTTTAAGCAGTAGGCCTCATATTCTGCCCATGGTTTTCCCAGTATGCTCAGGTCGGCATCAGTAAAAAGATTTATATCATTAACTGAAGAAAAATTATGGTGCTTCGTTGCCATTATAAGTTCATGGCAAAAGCTTGTTTTTACAGTGTCATATCCTATTTCACGCAGGCGGCTAATTGCCATTTTAGAGCTCTTTTCCTCGTTATCTTTTTTTGTGGCGCTATATACGGCATCATGATAAAATAGTGCAAAAAGCAAAGTGTCCCAATCTGAAATAGTATGCTGAGCACACTTCAGTTCGCTGTACATGTTTTCCAGGTGGAAAAGGTTATGATAATGCCTGTTCTTATGGCTGTATGCCAAGGCTATTTCATCCCATAATTTTGCTGTCGTTGAAGGAGATGCGTACTGGCTTAACAGCGTAAAAAAGATTTGTTTCATTGGAACAGGCATTTTTGTGTTGTAAATTTATCAATAATGGAAGAAAGTAGCCGGGATTTGAAATTAGATTAATAAAAATCAGCATATATTTTTAAATTTGCAGGAACAACACAAACTAAAATAATGTACAAATCGCTCATAAGGCCTATTCTTTTTCGGTTCGATCCAGAAAAGATTCATCATTTTACCTTTTCCTCCATTCGCTTTTTAAACAGCATTCCGGGCGTTGCTGCTATGGTGCGCAGTGCTTATAGTTTAAACGATCCTCGGCTGGAGCGCGAAGTATTCGGCTTAAAATTTAAGAACCCGGTAGGCCTTGCTGCCGGATTAGACAAAGATGCCATAGCTTTTAAAGAGCTTGGGAACATGGGATTCGGCTTTGTGGAAATAGGAACCCTTACTCCTAAGCCACAGGACGGAACTCCTAAAAAAAGACTGTTTAGACTGCGCCAAGACAGCGCTCTTATTAACCGTATGGGATTTAACAACGGTGGGGTGGCAGCGGCTGCAGAGCGGCTTAAGAAAAACCCATCGGGCAAAAACCATGTGCTTATAGGGGGTAACATAGGTAAAAACAAAGTAACCCCAAATGAAGAGGCGGTTAGTGATTACATACTATGTTTTGATGCCCTGTATGATTATGTAGATTATTTTGTGGTGAATGTAAGTTCGCCCAATACGCCTAACCTGCGTGAGCTTCAGGATAAAGAACCGCTTACAAAGCTGCTTTCGGCATTAATGGAAAAAAATGCTGCCAAGCCAAAACAAAAGCCTATTTTGCTTAAAATAGCGCCGGACTTAACAGACGGGCAGTTACTAGATATAATTGATATTGTAAAAGAAACCGGGATTGCCGGGGTTATAGCCACTAATACTACTATAAGCCGCGAAGGTTTGCAGTCTGAAGCCAAAAACGAAACGGGTGGGCTTAGTGGTAAACCGCTTGCCAAACGGAGTACTGAGGTAATTCGTTTCCTGTCTGAGAAAAGTGGGAAAGCGTTCCCTATAATTGGTGTGGGTGGTATACACAGCGCTGATGATGCCATAGAAAAACTGGAAGCCGGTGCCAGCCTAATACAGTTATACACCGGTTTTGTATACGAAGGCCCGCAGCTTATTAAAGATATTAACGAGAGGATATTAGATTTATAGCTGCTTAGCCGCTGAGCTTTGAAAGTGATTTTACAGTTCAGTGACCTAAATGATGCTATTTTACACGTTAGAAAACTTTCTAAAAAGCTAAGTAGCCCAGCGGCTAGTGGCTCAGAAGCTCTAAAGAATGGAAACAGTAAAAATAATAGAGTGTCCGCGCGATGCCATGCAGGGGATAAAGCCATTTATCCCTACCAAACTAAAAATAAACTACATACAGTCGTTACTGCGTGTGGGTTTTGATTCTATTGATTTTGGGAGCTTTGTATCGCCGAAGGCTATTCCGCAAATGCAGGACACCGCAGAGGTGCTTGCCGGCCTGGACCTGTCTGCTACTACAAGTAAACTGCTGGCTATTATAGCCAATACAGTAGGGGCAGAGGCTGCGGCGCAACACAAAGAAATACAGTACCTTGGTTTTCCGTTTTCTATATCCGAAAACTTCCAGATGCGTAATACCCATAAAACTATAGCGCAAAGTTTGGTAACACTGCAGGAAATACTGGATATAGCCCATAAAGCCGATAAAGAGGTGGTCGCTTACCTGAGTATGGGCTTTGGTAACCCTTATGGCGACCCATGGAATGTGGAAATCGTGGGGGAGTGGACACAAAAGCTTGCCGATATGGGCGTAAAAATACTCTCCCTGTCAGACACTATAGGTAGCTCTACGCCAGATGTTATCGATTATTTATTCCGCAACCTTATACCTGCGTTTCCTCATATTGAGTTCGGTGCGCACCTGCACACCACGCCCGAAAAGTGGCATGAAAAAGTAGATGCTGCCTACAAAGCCGGTTGCCGCCGGTTCGATGGCGCCATACAGGGCTTTGGCGGATGCCCTATGGCCAAAGACGACCTTACGGGTAATATGCCTACCGAAAAGCTACTGTCTTACCTTACCGCTGCGAAAGCAAACCACGGACTGAACTCTCTTAGCTTTGAGAGTGCGTATAACGAGGCGAGTAAGGTGTTTTTGGAGTATCATTAAAATAATAAATCCGCTTTTAGCACTGCTAAAAGCGGATTTTAAATTATATGCCGCAAAGTCTTAGTTTTTTATAAACTTCAGAGTGGCGTTGCCTTCAAACAGTTTTATAAGATAAACGCCTTTTGCAAAAGATGCTACGTTTATAGTATTGTTACTACCCTGAAGAGTGCCCGATGTTATTTCCCTTCCATTTATATCATAAATAGCAAAACCAGACGTAAGACTGTCATTAGCAGAAGTTATTGTAATAAAAGAAGTTGCTGGATTAGGGTATAGTTTTATACTTTCTAAAGACTTTTGTTCATCCGTTCCTGTAGTACCCATCCCATGATAGCGGGCTAAGGCTATTTTGTTACCGCTTGCACCGGCAAGTATAATTTTACCATCGGTTTGTATTTTCATTCCGTACCCGTCGTTTGCCATATTATTCTCAAACGCAGTGACAGAACAGCCATCGCTACCAAATGTTGTGTCTACATAAAGCCCGCTTGTCATTCGCAAAAGCATAAACAAAGAACCTCCGGTTGAAAAATCGGTTAAAGAACCACCCATTACAAGCCTTCCATTAGTGTCTTTGGCAAGGGCGAAACATTTTGGTTGCATGTTTTGCCAGAACTGAGTTGTATTGTAAGAGTTAGCACCTGAAGCTGTTGTAAGCCCTATATGTAACCGGTTCATATTATCATTCCAGGCATGCTGTCCGCCAAAATAAAAACTATCGTCCGGGTTTAAAACAATTGACGAAGCTACATTATCACTGGTTGCATAAATGAAACTGTCGTAACCATCCTGGTCAAAAGTAGTGTCCAGTGTGCCGTTTGCATTTATTCTACAAGTGTAATTGTCTGAATAATAGTACAAGGCACCGGTTGTAGGTTTTATGTAACCCACCGCAGTAATTTTTCCATTAGATTTTACAGCAAGATCTTCTATGCTGAATAAAAATGTCCAGCCATCTATAGTATTCGGCAGGCTTGTTATTTTGCCTGTCGTGTTAAATGTTGTATCCAGGCTACCGTTTGACGTATAACGTGCCATGATGGGTTTAGAATCATTTGTGGCTAGGAACGATGTACCACCGGCTATAATGTTTCCGGTAAGCTGATGTATTTTTATCACCCTGAATTCGTCTTGTCTTATAGAACCGTTTGCGCTTGGTGTAAAGTCGGTAAGTACCTTGCCTTGAGTACCAAATGTAGTATCTATAGAACCATCTGTATTCAGTTTTACCAGAGCACCTTGCTTATTAGTGCCATCGTCTGAGTAGCCACCCAAAATAATTTTTCCAGTGTTCGCTTCAATGTCCAGTCCATTTGCTTTGTCGTCACTGCCTAGCTGTAGGTCTACAGTAACTTTTCCGTTATTACCAAAGCTCGTATCCAAGCTTCCGTTTGTATTGTATCGTATGCATACAAAATCGTTACCAGATATTTCACTGTACGTGTATCCGGCTACAACTATTTTTCCGTCGCTTTGTAATGCTATACCCTTAGCTTTTTCTATCACGCCGTTAACGCTTGTAGTTACTTTTCCGTTTGTACCGAAAGAAGTATCTAAAGTACCGTCTTGAGCATAAATGTTTGTAAGAGACAATAAAGATAATGCGAGTAATTTTTTTGTCATATTTATAACAATTTGTTGGTTTTTTGTATATTTTATATTATCGCGCTAAAGTAAAATAATTTTGGAACTTTTAGACAAATTATTTTACAGTTAATTTTTCACGCATTTGTGATGAAAATAAGGAAACACTTGTTTTTAAAAACTTTCTTCTGATTGTGTTAGGTTCTTTTTTAATAGATTAAGTTTATAGTCGGCATTGTGAAAATCTATAAGGCATTGATTTTTTTGTTCCTTAAAAAAGTGTTATATTTGCACGCAATTTAACTACAAATTGCACCATGAAAGCACACACAACTAAGATCATGGGAGAAGGGTTAACGTATGACGACGTTTTACTTGTTCCTAACTACTCTGAAGTTTTACCCCGCGAAGTAAACATACAATCAAAATTTAGCCGAAACATTGTTATTAATACCCCTGTGGTATCTGCCGCTATGGACACTGTTACCGAGAGCGATATGGCTATTGCCATGGCACGCGAAGGTGGTATAGGCGTACTGCACAAAAACATGACCATAGAGCAGCAGGCGGCACACGTACGTAAGGTAAAGCGTGCAGAAAGCGGATTAATTATAGATCCGGTAACGCTGCCGCTTACTGCAACTGTAAAAGATGCTAAGGCTGCCATGCGCGAGTACGGTATAGGCGGTATCCCGGTGGTTGATGATAACGGCACCCTAAAAGGTATTGTAACCAACCGCGACCTGCGTTTTGAGAAAAACTTTGCAAGGCCGATTACTGAGGTAATGACCTCTGAAAACCTGGTTACGGCACCCGAAGGCACTACGCTTGATGTAGCCGAGGAAATTCTTCAAAATCATAAAATAGAAATATTACCGGTAGTAAATGCCGATAATAAACTGGTAGGGCTTATTACCTTTAGGGATATTACCCAGGTGAGCAAAACGCCTGTGGCCAATAAAGATAAATTCGGGCGCCTTCGGGTAGCTGCTGCACTTGGTGTGACTGCCGATGCCGTTACCCGTGCCGAAGCACTTGTGGCTGCCGGTGTAGATGCAGTGGTTATAGATACGGCACACGGGCACACCCAGGGTGTAGTTACGGTGCTAAAACAGGTTAAAGCCAAATTCCCGGAGCTTGATGTAGTGGTGGGTAATATTGCTACTGCCGAAGCGGCGCAGTACCTTGTTGCTGCCGGTGCCGATGCGGTTAAGGTAGGTATAGGCCCAGGCTCTATATGTACAACGCGTGTGGTGGCGGGTGTAGGTTTCCCTCAGTTTAGTGCTGTGCTAGAGGTAGCCGCGGCGATTAAAGGCAGTGATGTTCCGGTTATTGCCGATGGTGGTATCCGTTATACAGGTGATATTCCTAAGGCACTTGCTGCCGGAGCCGACTGTGTAATGCTGGGCTCGCTGCTTGCCGGTACTAAAGAGTCGCCGGGAGAAACCATCATTTTTGAAGGGCGTAAGTTTAAATCGTACCGCGGTATGGGCTCTGTAGAGGCCATGCAGGAGGGTAGTAAAGACCGTTACTTCCAGGATGTGGAAGATGATATTAAAAAGCTGGTTCCGGAAGGTATTGTGGGCCGCGTACCATACAAAGGCGAGCTATTTGAAAGCATGCTTCAGTTTGTAGGCGGACTACGTGCCGGTATGGGCTACTGTGGTGCTAAGGATATTAAAACCCTGCAGGAAACTTCTCGGTTTGTGCGCCTTACCTCAAGCGGTATTGCCGAAAGCCACCCGCATAACGTTACCATTACTAAAGAGGCTCCTAATTACTCAAGGTAGTTTTTAATAGTACAAACCCCACTCGAAAGAGTGGGTTTTTTATTGTTAAAATTTTATTTTGTATATGTTGACAAAACGTTACTATTGTTAATAATAAAAAATAGTACTTAAATAAAAAAATCGCATCTTGGTGTTTATTAAAATATTATTTAA
>JAAXJD010000194.1:12243-13829 GCA_012270005.1 Flavobacterium sp.
TGCTGAGACTGATGAATTATTAATTGATGCATTTATTTCAATTAATAATCTAGATGAAATTTTAGATACTAGGAATCAAAAGTCTATACTTTTGGTGCGTACAGGAAGTGGAAAAAGTGCAATTCTTAAATATTTGGCAAAAAATTGCGAAAATGTTAAGAATATTGATCCTGAGTCTATGTCTCTTCGCTTTTTAAGTAATTCAACTATATTACGTTATTTCGAATCGATTGGTGTTAATTTAAATTTATTTTATAAAGTTCTTTGGAAGCATGTATTCATTGTAGAACTTTTGAAGATGCACTTTGATGAAACTTCGAGTTTTAAAAAGCATACTTTTTTCGATAGGCTAAAATCTTCAATAGGGAGAGGAAAAAAAACTAATACTAGAAAAGAAAAGGCTATTGCATACATGGAAACCTGGTCCAATGATTTTTGGCAACAAACCGAAATTCTTATAAAGACTTTTGAAAAGAGTATCCAAGAAAAATTTATGGCTTCTTTAAATATAGACGCTGATGTCATAAAGTTTGGATTTGCAGATGAAAAGTTTCGAAATGAGAATTTTGTGTTTGAAGCAAAACAAAAAGCAGAGTCCATTATCTCAAATTCTCAAGTTCTAGAACTATTAGATATAGTAGAGATAATGAAAGAAGATCTATTTGTAGATCATCAGAGCAAATATTATATTCTTTTTGATGATGTAGATACTGAATGGATTGAAGATTCATTACGTTTAGAGTTAATTGGAGCAATGGTTGATGTGATAAAAGAGTTTAGACAACTTCCTGGTATTAAAATTGTTATTTCGCTGAGAGAAAATCTAAATGAGATTGTATTTTCTAAGCATCAACATAAAGGTAGTCAGAGGGAAAAGTTAAAGCCGCTCTACTCGTCTTTAGAATGGTCATCCACGGAATTAGCGGAATTAGTAGATAAGAGGCTCAAATTATTGTCGGAGAATCAATTTGATATAAAGCAGGCATTTAATCAAATTCGTCGAGGTAATAAAAAAGCACTTGATTATGTTTTGGAAAGAACATTTTACCGACCAAGAGATATTATATCTTTCATGAATCATATTATTGAGAATGCTAATGACAGAGCGTCCTTTTCAAGCGATATTATTTCAAAGGCGGAGCCTAGTTATTCTATTGAGAGATTTCAAGCATTGGAGGATGAGTGGTACGAAAATTACGGTAAGATTTCTGAGGTTTGTGGATTTTTAAGAGGTATTGATAACGGCTTTAAATTAAAAACAGTTTCAGAGACTGTGTTTGCTGAACTGTATGTCGAAGATAATGGCAATAAATATTTTAAAGGTGAATTATTAGCTGCTCTAAATGATTGGAAAAAGAATACTATTAATTTTATCGGTTTTCAAAAGAAATTAATGTACATATTATACAGGATTGGGATACTTGGCGTAAAGAAAGGACCTGGTTACCCAACAGCCTTCTATTTTACTAAAGAGGTAATTATAGAAAAAACTGATATATCTAATAATTGCAAATTTTATGTTCATCCTGCTCTCTATTCTATGTTTAAAATAAATGTTTTAGCACAGCTACCGGAAGATAATTAAT
>JAAXJD010000004.1:0-7460 GCA_012270005.1 Flavobacterium sp.
TACTCCCTGCAAAAGCAGTGGTGGTAAACGACAACAGTACAGACCGTACCGGAGAAATTGTAGCCGAATATGCCGCGAAATACCCCTGGATATCGTTGGTTAACAAAGATTCGGCTGCGGTACACCTGCCCGGCAGCAAGGTAATACAGGCGTTTAATGCGGGGTACGCCACAGTAGATGAAGCGTATGATATTATTGTAAAACTGGATGCCGACCTTATACTTCCCGCTGATTATTTTGAAACCGTGCTAAACGCCTTTAAGGCAGATGACACTGTAGGAATGGCAGGCGGTTTTGCTTACATAGAAAAGAACGGCGAGTGGATCCTGGAGAACCTTACCGATAAAGACCACATACGCGGTGCATTTAAAGCCTACCGCAAAGCCCTGTTTACCCAAATGGGCGGGCTGCGCACAGCAATGGGTTGGGATACCGCCGATGAGCTTATTGCCAAGTTTTACGGCTGGAAGATAGTTACCATAGAACGCCTGAAGGTAAAACACCTTAAACCTACGGGAGCCAACTATAACAAAGCCGCGCGTTATAAACAGGGCGAAGCGTTTTACAGTCTGGGTTATGGCTTGCTTATTACCACCATAGCAGGGGCAAAACTAGCCATGCGAAAGGGTAAGCCGTTATTGTTTATTGACTACATAAAAGGTTTTTTACAGGCCAAGAACGACAAGAAACCTATGCTGGTAACACCGGAACAGGCTACGTTTATACGTGCCTACCGCTGGAAAAAAATGAAACAGAAGGTTTTTAAGTAGTATTTAGTCGCATTGAGCAGTCGCAGTATTCAGGGAGCTACGAAACGTAGATTAGATGAATTTATTAAAAACTAAGCGGCTCAGACACTCAGCGGCTCTACAACTCTGTAGCTTTTTTATTAAAAAACTATTAACTACAATCAAAAAACAAATGTAAATCGGTACTTTAGCCGATAATTTCCGCACACACGTACATGATAAAAGCTTTAGAACAAATAGGCCGTTATTTCCTGATGCTTAAGGAAGTATTTAACAAACCTACCAAATGGCAGGTAATGCGTCCGTTAATATTTAAAGAAATAGACGACCTTATTATAGGCTCTATGGGTATAGTAGCGTTTATTTCGTTCTTTATTGGCGGGGTTGTAGCCATACAAACGGCGCTAAACCTTACTAACCCGCTTATTCCTAAATCGCTTATAGCCTTTGCCACCAGGCAATCTGTAATACTGGAGTTTGCCCCTACTTTTATTTCTATAATTATGGCAGGACGTGCAGGGTCATACATTACATCGAGTATTGGTACCATGCGCGTTACTGAGCAAATCGATGCCCTTGAGGTTATGGGGGTTAACTCGCTTAACTACCTTGTATTCCCTAAAATTGTAGCGTTTATGCTATACCCGTTTGTAATATCTATTTCTATGTTCCTGGGTATTTTGGGCGGATGGCTTGCCGGCGTATACGGCGGGTTTATAGGCAGCGAGGAGTTCCTGATAGGTATACAGCGAGAGTTTATTCCGTTCCACGTATTCTACGCGTTCTTTAAAACGGCGGTGTTTGGTTTTGTGCTTGCCACAATCCCTTCGTTCCATGGTTTTTACATGAAAGGCGGCGCGCTTGAGGTAGGTAAAGCCAGTACTACATCATTTGTATGGTCTAGTGTGGTTATCATTCTTATCAATTACATTATTACCACTTTACTATTAAGCTAATGATAGAAGTTAAAGACATAAGGAAATCGTTTGGCGAAGCCGAGGTTTTAAAAGGAATTTCTACCACGTTTGAATCGGGGAAGACTAACCTTATCATTGGCCGAAGCGGTTCTGGTAAAACCGTGATGCTAAAAACGCTGCTGGGCATACACACGCCCGATAGCGGTACCATATCTTTTGACGGCCGCGTTTACAGCGAACTTACACCGGATGAAAAACGCGACCTGCGTACAGAAATAGGCATGGTGTTTCAGGGCAGTGCCCTGTTTGACAGCATGACGGTAGAAGAAAACGTGGCGTTTCCGCTGCGTATGTTTACCAATAAAAAGACATCTGAAATACGTAGCAGGGTAAATGAGGTACTGGACAGGGTAAACCTTAAAGATGCCAACAAAAAATTCCCTAATGAAATATCGGGCGGTATGCAAAAAAGGGTTGCGATAGCCCGCGCTATTGTAAACAACCCTAAGTACCTGTTTTGTGATGAGCCGAACTCGGGGCTTGACCCTGAAACCAGTATTGTAATAGACGAGCTGGTACAGGAAATCACTAAAGAGTATAACATTACTACCGTGATTAACACCCACGATATGAACTCGGTACTTCAAATAGGCGAGAAAATTGTATTCCTTAAAAACGGTATTAAGGAATGGGAGGGTAATAACGAACAAATCCTGGAAACCCGAAACAAATCGATTGTAGAATTTGTGTACTCGTCTGACCTTTTCAAAAAAGTACGCGAAAGCCTGCTCGCCGAGGAGGAAGAAAACAACAAGTAATATTTTTACCGCATAGAATAAAAAAAGCTTAGGCATTGCCTAAGCTTTTTTTGTGAAAAACTATTAATGGAAAACTAAACCTTCCTAAGCAGGTATACCCAGCCTGTCAGCTGTTTACCTTTAGACAGCGTAACTACATAAAAATACGTACCCGTAGGCAGGTCGCCCTTGTCAGACTGGCCGTGCCATTCATTTTTGTAATCGTACTTTTCGTATACCTGTAAACCATAACGATTAAATATCTTCAGGTGCCTTACATCAAGGTTAGACAAATCAAACTCCTCATTATACTCCCCGTCGCCCGGAGAAATACCTTTTGGTATGGCGCAAAACGTGTTTGTTACCGTAACCGATCCCGTAGCCGAACAGCCGCCGTTTTGTGTTACGGTAACTTTGTATACGCCTGTAGCCTCCCCTGTTATATCTACTGAGGCACCCGACGCTGTAAAGCTACCCGGCCCGGTCCATGAAACCGAAGCGACATCAGTTATATCAGCTATATTTTGTACCCTGATTATATAGTCGTTGTTTTCACATCCGGCTATCGGTTCCACGTCAAATGGATTAGGGTTAAGCGACACACTAAAACTTTTAGATGCTGTACACGTACCGTTATTAACTTCCACGGTATAATCCCCGAAATCAGTTACCGGTAGTGTTGTAGAGGTATTGGCAAGCAAATCGGTTCCTTTGTACCAGGTATAGGTCATATCTGCCGTATTAAAGTTGGCCGGAACCACCTCAAGTAAAGTGCTCTGCCCGGCACACAACACTGCATCGCCATCTATGGTATACTGCGGCCTTGGCTTAACCAACACACTTGTAGTGGTAGCAGCAGATGTACAGCCGTTTACCGTAACGGTTACACTATACACACCCGATGCTGCTGTACCCGCCGCTGTTATCAACGGATTTTGTACAGAAGCTGTAAACCCGTTAGGGCCTGCCCAACTATACACCGCACCGATAATAGTGTCCGCCGTAAGTTGCACATCCTGGCCTTCGCATACTGCAGCTACCGCCGGTACTACAGGCGCGTTAGGTATATTATTAAGTACTACGGTTACTATGGCGTTGTCTGTAGCACCACAGGCACTGGTTACTTCATATTTAAAGTTATACGTTCCCGGAGCTATGCCTACGGTATTAAAATTACCTGCTGTCATAGTGCCTGCCGCGTTAAGGTCTGTCCAGGTACCGCCGGCATCATAAGTGGTACCCAAGCTGTTAAACAGGTTGATTATACTACCTGTATTACATACATTTTCGGTAGCAGTAACCCCGGCATTTGGCGCCGGGCTAATGATTACATTAACCGAAGCCGCCGGAGAAGTACATCCGTTTGCCGTAACAGTAACCTCATACAGCCCGGATTGTGCCGGAACTGCGTTTGCAAGCACAGGGTTTTGTAGTGAGGACGTAAACCCGTTTGGTCCTGTCCAGGCGTATACACCCCCGCTTACCGCAGAAGCGGTAAGCTGTATGCTACTGCCTTCGCAGCTTATTCCTACAGGAGATACAACCGGTGCCGCAGGTGTGGCATTAAGGGTAATTGTTACCAGCGCATCATCTGTAATGCCGCATGGGCTGCTTACTGAATATTTAAAATGGTAGGTACCTGCACCCACCAGTGCTGTATTGAAATTTGAAGTATTAAGCGCGCCCGTAGCATCTACATCGGTCCAGATACCACCTGTGGTGTAACCTGTACCAATGTAAGAGAACAGGTCGAGATTTGTAAACGGATTGCATTGTGTAAGGGTAGCATCGTTTCCGGCAAAAGGCAGCGGTACAACGTTAAAGCTTACGGTACCCGGAGCAGAAGTACAACCATTTACCGTAACGGTAACTGAATAGGTACCTGATTGTGCCTGCGTAACATTAGCAAGCTGCGGCTCTCTTTGAGACGACGTAAAACCATTTGGCCCTGTCCATGAGTACACCGCACCGCTAACAGCCGGTACAGTAAGCTGTACATTAGCACCCACACATACATCGGCCTGAGGTGCCGGAACCGGAGCCACCGGTACTGCTTTAAGCTCTACGGTAACGGTAGCTACATCTGAAGTGGCACAAGCGCCTGTCACAGTATAGCTAAAGCGATACGTGCCCGGGGCTACACCCGCAGTATTAAAGTTACTGCCTGTAAGTGTGCCTGCACTGTCTACATCAGCCCATACACCACCTGCATCGTACGTTGTACCCAGCTGGCCTGCAAGGTTAACTATAGTGCCGGCAGCACCGTTACAAACCGATACACTTGAGCTTGTACCCGCATTAGGTAATACATTAGGCCCGACAGTGTGTACTAAGGTTTGATTAAGGCAAGATCCGGGATCGGTAGCTATAATGCGCACGGTATATTCACCCGCCTGCGTGGCAGAGTTAAAAGCAGGAAAGTTAAGTGTGGGAGACGTGCTTAATATTACCGTAGGGTTAGCCGTGGCAAACCATTGGTAACTTAAAAACGTGTAACCGGGTACACTCAGCGTACTGGCTTCTCCTTCGCAAAAGCCTGTAGCGGTAACAGCAACAGGATCCTGCGCATTTATTGTAAATTCTTTATTACGAACGTTTCCGCAGTTATCTGAAACGCGGAAGTTGTACCTGCCCGCTGTAAGCCCCTGGAATACGCTGCTGGTGCCGTTGTTTATCAGGAAACTTGTATCTCCGTTTTTACTGGTAATTGCATACGTAAACGGTGGCACGCCAGACACCGTAACAACCGCCTGTACCGTACCGTTTGCACACGGAAACGGTGTAACATCTATAATGGCCGGGCCACCGTCAAAGTCAAACTCATTTACAGTAGCTATACAAGGCACTGTTTGAGAAACTCCGTTGTCGTATACATAAAACACTTTCAATACCCTGAAATGACCCACATAGTCAAGGTTAAGCGTAAGGGTATTAACGTTTAGGAATACAGCATTTGCAAAAGTAGGAGTTGTTCCTTCGTCGTACACCACACCGGTTTGCGGGTGCTCCCATTTTCCGGTAACAGCATTGTACTTTTGCAGCCAAAAAGACTGCGCATAGTTACCTGTACTGGTATGTTGTACATCAATATCAAATGAACCACAATGTGGTATAATGGTTACGTTGTTTGTGGTAATATGGTAGCCTGCTACGGTAACCTGCTGGCTTTGGGTAAAATTACACTGGTCTGTAAACGCTATGGTATAAACACCCTCCGGGAGATTATTTATAAAAAGTTGTCCGGGATTAGGCTCGGCAGTACTTATGTACGAAGATATATCAAAGGGCAGCGTACCGGTAAAAGCGGCGGGTGCTGCAGTAATGCGTACTGCGGTAAAAGTGGTCGTAGCAGATCCATATACCCTTATACTGCCAAAACCTTCGGTACAACCTGCCCTTGGGATAACCGTAAACGACTGCACATTAGGCGTAGGCGTTACTGACACAGGTAAATTATGGCTTTCGCCACAGCTGTCTACCACTACAAACATATAATCACCCTGAGGTATGTTGTCTATAAAGAAAGAACCGTCTGGCGCTATAAATGCAGAAAGATTTCCCGGCAAAGCACCTGTGTAAGCCGGTGGCGCCTGGGTTACCGTTACCTGGGCAACAGTCCTTACACTAAATTGTATTTTTACACTGCCGGTAGCCGCGCCACACAGTGCCTCTACCGTAGCCGAAGGAGCATCAGGAGGATAGGTTACGTTTATTGTTTTAGATTCTGTATGCCCACAGGCATCTGTAAGGGTAAACGTATAACTGCCCTCCGGTATAGGATTTGTTGCGCTGCCATACTCTGTAACATCGTTAAACGTAGGATGCTGCGGATTTGCTGCCAATGGGTTAAAACCGGCAGGGCTGCTTGTAAAGTTAATAGTATATGGGCCTACATACGAAGTGGGTGTTATGTTAAACCACACTCCACTGCATTCTCCATTTTTAACCGAGGTGCCAATTGCTATTTTTTTATTTATAATGTTATTATTACGTACAAAGTTGTTGCCACACGCGTCTGTTATAACAACGTTATAAGAATACTGCTGGTTATAGTAAAACGGAAGATCGGCCTGCAAAAGCCCGACAGTATCACCCGTAGCAATAACCTGTGTCCGTGTTATTGCTGCCCCTCCGCCAGGAGGAAATACCGTGTAAGTTACTAAAAGTGGGTATATTACCCCAATACCTATTGGAGCCTCATAAGCATTGTAAACAGAAATTAGGTTACACCCTGCTAAAGGCCCCGGGACATAGCTGGGCCCGGCTATATTTATTTGTGCCGCTTGTTGTGTAAGGGTAACATCCCGGGTAAATGTTTCGCCACAATTATCGGTTATCGCTACCCTGTAAATACCCGGTGCCATACCGCTAAACACATTAGATGCCTGCGCGGGGCGTGTCATAGGGCCGCTTGTTATCTGGTAAGAAACGGCATTCCCCGTAAATACGTTTACCGTTATAACACCATTGTTGTTGCAGGTAATATCTGTAAGAGTAAGGCCAAAAGTAAGGTTAACTACGTTGTTTACAATGGTGGTATCTGCCGTTTTTGTATTACTAAGGTTACCCAGCATTTGCGTAGCCACTACCCTGTAATTACCGGCCGCCAGGCTGCTTACTGTTGCGTTACTACCGGAAACCAACGGTGTGGTAACGTTTGGCAACAAAAAAACATCATACGTTATGGTAGCGCCCGGAGTAGTACCCGAAACCGAAAACGCAAGCGAACCATTGCCTAAACAGGTTTGCGGAGTGGGTGTTACCGATAGCGTAAACGCACTGAGCTGCCCAAACATATTTAAAGAAAGGAGAAAAAAAAGGATAGCCGCGTAATTGCGGCAACGATGTAAAGTTGGTTCCATTTACAAGAGTTTTGTTAAAGACTGGTTTTTGCGGTAAATATACACCCTTTCAGGCCGTTTTTACCTCCCTCATTTTTAAAAAAACATCTGTCAAAAGTTTTACCCTACCCAAATGTTAAATAAATGATGGGAGCA
>JAAXJD010000004.1:7470-11891 GCA_012270005.1 Flavobacterium sp.
GCCCGTTATGTATGCGGAAACATGCGCCAAAAGGGATTTCAAAAATATAGTTTTTAGAAGGATCGCGCTCATCGTATTGTTTAAGCGCTAAAGAAAGCGTGGCATCGGTATCACTGCTGGCTTTAGGATTTTTAAAATGCCTGGCGAGCAAAGGCAGTAATGCCCCCGGAAAGACCTCTGGCCGTATAAAGGGTACCATTAGTTTCTGGAAGGTACGCTTCCACTCCTCCCCGTGCGGCTTTATGTTTCGCCCAAAGGTTTCAAAAGCCACAAGGTGGGCAATTTCGTGCACAAGGGTAATCAGGAAACGGTATTTGTTAAGGCTTGCATTTACGGTAATACGGTGGTAACCCGACTGGTCCCTGTGATAGTCGCCATGGCGGGTTACACGTTCGTTTACTATTTTCAGGTGTACGCCATAGTGCTTTATAAGCTCAAAAGACGCATCTACGGCATGCTCCGGAACGTATCGCGCTAAAATATCCTTCACCTGAAAATAAAAATTATGGCGTAGTGCTGGATACCTGCAGCACCTTACCGTTAAAGTATGTATTACCCGTAAGGGCAAAATTATAAATATAGTCGGCCATTTGCACTGCCGATAGGGGCGCCTCATAGCCCGGGAACGCCTCCTGGAGCATTTCGGTATTTACAGCACCAAGCGCCAACACATTAAAGGCCACTCCCCTGTCTTTATATTCTTCTGCCAAAAGCTCAGACAATGTTATTACCGCACCTTTACTGCTGCTATAGGCTGCAAGCCCGGCAAACTTCATGCTGCCCTGTATACCGCCCATACTGCTCACAGTAATCACATGGCTACCGGCAGGCATGTAAGGCAGCACTACCCTGTTTAGGGCTGCTACGCCAAATACGTTTACTTTATAAATGTATTCAAACTCATCGGCCGTAATTTCGCCAAAAGGCTTGTGCAACAGCGCACCCGCGTTATGGATAAGTATGTCGGCTTTTTTCCATGTCTGGTCTATAAATAAGCCTACTCCCTCCAGGGCAGTAACATCACTAAGATCTACCGAAAGGCAGGTTATGTTACTGTGTTCTAACAGCGTTTGTGGCGTTTTACGCGAAATAGCCAGTACGTTATGGCCCGCATTAGCAAACTGCAGTGCCAGTTCGTAGCCTATGCCACGGCTGGTACCCGTTATAATAATATTTTTACTCATTTATTTTTTCATTACAATATCACCCGCCGGAGCATTTACCATTTTATCGGCAACCGGAATTACCTCTTGTATAAAATGCGTCATGGCGGCAATGTTCATGTGTTCAAAATCGTCTTCTACCTTATGGTAGTAATCAAAGTTTTCAAAATCAAAGGTACAATTCGTTTGGGCCGGTTTGTTGAATAGCTTGTAAAAACTGTAGTGATCGATACGGCGGAAGATCTGATACTTCATCTCCACATCCAGGTAACCCACAAGTTTCTTACCCGAATATTCGTTAATCTTATCGCCCATATTACTCATGTGCCATCCGGTAACATACGCCAGTATATCGCGCTTCATAGGCACGCCCACCATCTCAAAATTCAGCATGGCGTACATATTAAAGTTCTTAGCTTTAAGCTTAGCCGCAAGTGAACGCGAACCTAATAGCCCCGCCTCCTCAGCCGAGAAAAAGCAGAATAGTATACTGCGCTTGCTTTTATTTTTGGCAAAATACTGTACCAGTTCGGCTACGGTAGTGGTACCGCTGGCATCGTCGTTAGCGCCGTTGTACACGTTGTCGCCACCGGTAGGGTCTTCTGCAAGTCCTATATGGTCATAATGCGCCCCGAAAACTACAAATTCTTTTTTCAGTACCGGGTCGGTTCCTTCTATGTAGCCAACCACATTGTACGTAGGTTTATCAAAATTGGTCAGCGTATCTTTATAGGTTTTAAAGTAGGGCTTAACGCCGTTTTTTTTCAGGATGTCCTCCAGGTAGGCAGCGGCTTTTTCAAGACCAGGGCTACCGGCAAGGCGGCCTTCGAGCTCGTCTGAAGAAAGATATTTCAATGTAGCAGCCACAGAGCTCTCCTGAACTGTATATTCTTTTTTTGCCTGTGCAAAAGTTGACGATATTCCGCCAAGCAATAACAGCGCGGCTAGTGTTAGTTTTTTCATGATGATGTGATTGTTTCGGCTAAAATAGTAAATAATAACTATTACTCTATAACAGTCCTAAAGGTAAGATTTACCCGCGGACGCGTTACTTTTTTTGTGGGCGGAAGCCGGTGCAGCCAGTGGGTTTGTGTGGTGCCTTTCATAACCAGCAGGCTGCCGTGCTCTAAAAACACAGAAACCACTTCTTTACTCTCCTTGTGCTTAAAACTAAAGTTGCGCTCGGCACCAAAGCTGAACGATGCTATGGCACCATTTTTTTTCAGCATGATTTCGGCATCGCTGTGCCATGCCATACCTTCTTCGCCGCTGTGGTACAGATTAAGCAGGCAGGAATTATAGGTTTCGCCCGTACGCTCCTCGGCAAGTTGTTTCAGTTCTAAAAGTTCAGGTGTCCAAGGTAGCGCGTGCTTGGTAGTGCGGCTGTAGGTATAGCTAAACGGCTTATCGCCGTACCATGCCACCTTGCGTTTTGTAATGATCAGCTTCCCGAAGATAATAGCCTCATCATTACGCCATTCTATATCGTTTAGCAATTTTTCTAAATAATAATTGGCTTGCGCCAATGGCATTACATGACCGTAGTAATTTACCTCACCGTCTTTCGGCAGGAGGTTTTGGGAGCTATCAGGTTCGGGATTAAAGAGGTTGAGCATAATGTAAAGATACGGATTAGTATTGATGATAGTGAAACCTAATGAGATTGCTTCGCTTCGCTCGCACTGACAGAGCGTGAAAAACGCAGTGAATATCCAGTCAAATCCGGTGCGTCATTACTTCGTCAGTTCGGGCCTAGCCCTCGTGTGCGAGCAAAGCGCGGCAATCTTTCCCACCCGCCCTACGGGCACCCCTCCGAGGGAGGGGAATAAAAAAACCCATCCGTAAGGATGGGTTCTCTTTATCATATAAACGCTGTAGCTTATGCAAGCATGGTTACAGGGTTTTCAATGTATTGTTTAAGTGTTTGCAGGAACTGAGCACCTGTAGCACCATCTATAGTACGGTGGTCGCACGTAAGGGTTACAGTCATGGTGTTACCTACAACAATTTGTCCGTTTTTCACTACCGGCTTCTGAACAATAGCACCTACTGAAAGGATAGCTGAGTTCGGCTGGTTGATGATAGACGTAAACTCCTGGATGCCAAACATACCAAGGTTAGACACGGTAAACGTACTGACATCCATTTCGGCAGGAGTAAGTTTTTTGTTACGCGCCTTACCGGCAAGATCCCTAACACCGGCACCAATTTGAGAAAGGCTCATCATCACTGTAAACTTAAGTACAGGCACCACAAGGCCGTCTTCTACCGCTACAGCAACACCTATGCTTATGTGTTTGTTGTAAATGGTAACATCGTCTTTCCACTGGGTGTTTATTTGCGGATGCTTACGCAGTGCCATAGCACAAGCCTTAATCACCATATCGTTAAACGACACCTTAGTATCAGGAACCGAGTTGATTACTGTACGGCTTGCAATGGCGTTATCCATATCAAGCTCTATGGTAAGGCTATATTCCGGCGCAGAGAATTTAGATTCACCAAGGCGTTTAGCAATAACCTTACGCATTTGGTTGTTTTTAACTTCCTCTGTAGCCACCTCGCCTACCGGAGTGTATACCGGCGCGGCAGCAGGCGCAGCAGCAGTTTCCTTGGCAGGTGCAGCAGCGGCAGGAGCCGGAGCAGCAGCGGCTGCAGGCGTATAGTTTTCTACGTCTTTTTTAACAATACGGCCGTTTTCGCCTGTACCCTTAACTTTGCTTAGGTCTACACCTTTATCTTTAGCTATTTTACGGGCAAGCGGAGAAACAAATACCCTACCACCATCGGCAGTAGTTACGGTTTCTGTAGCAGCCTCTTCTTTCGCTTCTTCTTTAGCAGCAGGAGCAGCAGTTTCCTCTTTGGCAGGAGCGGCAGCAGCAGGCGCAGGTGCACCGCTGGTGTAAGCGCTTACATCGGTTCCCGCAGGGCCTATAATAGCAAGTACGCTATCTACCGGAGCGCTTTCGCCCTCTTTAATACCAATATAAAGTAGTGTACCGGCATTAAAACTTTCAAATTCCATAGTAGCTTTGTCCGTTTCAATTTCAGCAAGTATATCGCCTTCTTTTACAGTATCACCTACTTGTTTCAGCCACGAAGCCACAGTACCTTCAGTCATGGTATCGCTTAGGCGTGGCATGGTAACAATCTTAACATCTTTAGGAAGTTCTGCAGCAGGTGCCGCTTTTTCTTCCTTAGCTTCTGCTGTAGGTGATTAATGAGCATTTGGACCGTCTGATTTGGGTGAGTCGGCGG
>JAAXJD010000004.1:11901-13649 GCA_012270005.1 Flavobacterium sp.
ATCGGGAGGGGCAAGTGGAACCCATTGGTGGGGCATTGGGCGTCGAGGACCTTGCCCCCAGCAGCCTTTGCAGCTTCTGCTTTTGGTGCCTCGGCAGCTGGGGCAGCATCACCGCCTTTGCCATCTAAAAGCGCCTTGTAGTCTTCGCCCTCTTTACCAATAATGGCAAGAACGCTGTCTACAGGGGCAGTATCGCCTTCCTGTATACCTATATATAGTAGAGTACCTGCATCAAAAGCCTCAAACTCCATAGTGGCCTTATCGGTTTCAATCTCTGCAAGTATATCTCCTTCTTTTATAGTGTCACCTACTTTTTTAAGCCACGTAGCCACAGTACCTTCGGTCATTGTGTCGCTAAGGCGCGGCATTGTAATAATCTTTGCCATGCGTTCTGTTATAGTTTATGTGGTAAAAAAGGATAGTTTTCTTGTGCGTACACTACATCGTACATTACATTAAGATCCGGGTACGGAGATTCTTCTGCAAATTTTTCGCACTCTTCCACAAGGTCTTTCACCCTTTGGTCAATTGCTTCAATTTCTGCATCGGTAGCGTAGCCTTTGTCTTTAATGATATCAAGCACCTGTGTAATAGGGTCTATTTTTTTGTACTCTTCCACCTCCTCTTTAGTACGGTAGTGTTGTGCATCACTCATAGAGTGGCCACGGTAGCGGTACGTTTTCATTTCAAGGAATGTAGGGCCATCACCACGGCGCGCACGCTCCATAGCTTCATGCATGGCTTCGGCTACTTTTACCGGGTTCATACCATCTACAGGGCCACATGGCATTTCGTAGCCAAGACCCAGTTTCCATATATCTGTGTGGTTAGCCGTACGCTCTACAGAGGTACCCATAGCATAACCGTTGTTCTCTACAATAAACACTACAGGAAGCTTCCATAGCATAGCCATGTTAAACGCTTCGTGAAGTGATCCCTGGCGTGCAGCACCATCACCAAAATAGGTAAGGGTAACACCGCCTGTTTCAAAATATTTATCGGCAAAGGCAATACCGGCTCCAAGAGGAATTTGCCCCCCTACGATACCGTGACCACCGTAAAATCCTTTTTCTTTACTAAAGATGTGCATACTACCACCAAGCCCTTTTGAGGTACCGGTAGCTTTACCAAGAAGCTCTGCCATAACGCGGCGAGGATCTACACCCATACCTATAGGCTGAACGTGGTTACGGTAAGCAGTAATCATTTTATCCTTAGACAGGTCCATAGCGTGTAGCGCGCCGGCAAGTACTGCCTCCTGCCCGTTATATAGGTGAAGGAAACCCCTCACTTTTTGCTGAATGTATAAAGCTGCAAGTTTATCCTCAAACTTCCTCCAAAACTGCATGTCTTCATACCATTTCAGGTACACTTCTTTTGTTATTTCTTTCATTGCTCAATTAATGTTGCTCTTGGTACTTATTAATCCTTTTTCAGAAACTGCAAATCACACCCTCATATGGATTTGCGAAATGCAAAAATAGCACATCCCTTTTATAACTAAAAAATTTAGAACAAGTATTTTACTATTTTTTAAAACGTATGCAAAAAATAAAGGGACCGAAAACGATCCCTTTGATTTTTTATAAATATTCGCCCCCAAATGTTAGGGGTAAAAGATTTTTTAACGAATCACTACAATATACTTTACCCTCTTCTCCCATAAAGAAAATTTCTATGGGTGTATCCTGTTTCAGCTCGTATTCGGCTATGCTTTGCCTGCAGGCACCACAGGGAGGAATGGGGTC
>JAAXJD010000092.1 GCA_012270005.1 Flavobacterium sp.
CTCATCTAAAAACTACCTTGCAGCCGTTTAATGTGCCGTACATTTGTATCAGAATAAGGGAGGAATCCTTACATAAACAAGAAGTAAAGTTTTTTTTTCATATATTGGTTTTGATTGGTTTTTAAAATGCCCTGTATACTCAAATACAGGGCATTTTTTTGTTGGGGTAACTAAAGGCCTGTAAACAAAAAAAATCCCGCACAGGGCGGGATTCTATATCTTCGGTAAAAAATAATTTACTCGGTTACGGCAGCTTTAATGCGGCGTAGTGCTTCGGCAAGCTGATCGTCTGCGGCAGCGTAAGAGAAACGGATGCAGTTAGGGTTACCAAACGCATCTCCGGTTACGGTAGCCACGTTAGCGTGCTCTAGCAGGAACATACTAAAGTCGTCGGCATTTTTAATTTCCATGCCTTTTAGTGTTTTGCCAAAATATGAAGACACATCAGGGAACACATAAAACGCACCTTCAGGAACGTTAATCTTAAAGCCCGGGATTTCCTTAACAAGGCCTACCACAAGGTCGCGGCGGCGGTGGAATGCATCTACCATGTCTTTAAGTACACTTGGGTCGGCCTGAAGCGCTGTAATGGTAGCACGCTGTGCAATACTGTTAGCACCACTGGTTACTTGGCCCTGCATTTTAGTACACGCCTTAGCTATAAACTCAGGAGCACCTATGTAGCCTATCCTCCAGCCGGTCATGGCAAACGCCTTAGCCACACCGTTTACGGTAATGGTACGGTCAAACATGCCCGGAATGGTGCCTATGCTGCAAAAGTTGCCGCTAAAGTTAATGTGCTCGTATATTTCGTCGCTCACCACATAAATGTTAGGGTATTTTTCTAACACTTTGGCAATAGCTGTAAGCTCCTCGCGGTTGTATACGCTACCACTTGGGTTACATGGCGAACTAAACATGATCAGTTTGGTTTTTGGCGTAATGGCAGCTTTCAGTTGCTCCGGCGTAATTTTAAAATCACTCTCTACCGAAGTAGGTACTTCAACCGGGGTAGCCTCAGCCATTTTTACCATCTCGGCATAGCTTACCCAGTACGGCGCCGGCAGTATGGCCTCATCACCCGGGTTAAGCATTACCTGGCATACGTTGTAAAGTGACTGCTTAGCACCTGTAGAAACTACAATATTAGCAGGCTTGTACTCCAGGCCGTTGTCACGTTTAAATTTTTGCACAATAGCATCCTTCAGGTCGGCATACCCGTCTACCGGAGGGTATGTGCTGTAGTTATCTTTAATGGCCTGTATGGCGGCCTCTTTAATAAATTCAGGGGTGTTAAAATCGGGTTCGCCAAGGCTAAGGCTTATAATGTCTATGCCCTGTGCTTTTAGTTCCCTTGCTTTTGCGGCCATGGCCAGCGTTTGCGATGTAGATAAGTTGTTAATCCTGTCTGAAAGAACGCTCATTTTATTTCTATTTGTGTGTTTATTTACTTGTTTGTCTTAGTCAGTTGTTTTTTAAAACGTCATTACAAAGATAACTGCTGAAACAATACCATTAACCATTGCTGCACGTTTCATTTGCTATTAATGTTTTGAGGCGAATCTGCTTTTTTAGATTTCAATACTACTATACTGATTCCTGTGATTACTAAACCTGCCAGGATGCCACCTCCTAAAAACATCAGGAAAGGCGACAATGAAAACCCTACTGACCAGCCACTTCCTGAACCTCCATTCGTAACAAGCCAATTCATTCCTCTACCAAAATTCATCAGCAATAATATTGTAAATATAGCCCAAACTTTATGTTTAAGTCTCTTAAGGAGTAAAACGAAAGGAAAGATAGTTGAAAAAAACGACATTATCCAGAAAGCCCACCAATACGGTCCCGTTGCGCGCTGTTGAGATGCCGGATTGTTTATAAGACAAACTATCAAATAAAGCAGACCCGTAGTAGCGTAACCAATAATCAGCCAACGAATGATTTCTTTAGCAATTGAGTACAATTCTTTTTCTAGAAAAAATGAAATCAGTCTCACAAATAGTAAACCTACCAGCAAGTTGTTAAGAACAAGTGTTTGGTAATTGCTCAATATTTCTGTTATTGTTTCCAAAGTTTAATTTCTTTCCTTTTTAATTAAATGTACTGGTTATCAGTCCTGCATCACGGGAGCCAAAGATAAATATTAAACCCGTATGTAAAGGCATTGTTAAGCGGTAATTTCATCACGGAAATGCGTACTTTTGTCAAAAAAATTAAACTCATGGAGGAAATTTTACAGTATTTCCCAAACCTTACCGATACCCAAAAGGCGCAGTTTGCCGCACTGGAAGGGCTGTATAAGGACTGGAATGCCAAGATAAACGTGATTAGCCGTAAAGACATAGACGAACTTTATACCCGCCATGTGCTGCATTCGCTGGGTATAGCTAAGGTTATGGAGTTTGTGCCCGGTGCCATCGTGCTCGATGTGGGTACAGGCGGTGGCTTTCCGGGTATTCCGCTGGCAATACTGTTTCCGGAGACCAACTTTTACCTGGTAGATGTTATTGCCAAAAAAATAAAGGTAGTACAGGAAGTAGCCGCAGGGCTCGGCCTTAAAAACGTGCGCGCCGAACAAAAACGCGCCGAAACCATTAACGAGGAATTCGATTTTATTGTAAGCCGTGCGGTAACCAATATGCCTGATTTTGTAAAATGGGTCCGTGGTAAAGTAAAGAAAGACCAGCAGCACGCCCTGCCAAACGGCATACTGTACCTTAAGGGCGGCGACCTTACCGAGGAGCTTGCCGTGTTCCAAAAGGTGACAATTTACAACCTGCCGGATTATTTTGCAGGTGAGTTTTTTGAAACCAAAAAGGTGGTGCACCTTGCTATGAAGTATAAATAATCTAACAATGGATCAATGTAACAATGGATCAATGTAACAATGGATCAATGTAACAATGGATCAATGTAACAATGCAATTCCTGTAATTGCTACATTAAACAATTGATTCATTGTTACATTAACAAGTTGTTGTTTTATTTAATCCGTTCTAATACTCCTTTTCGTTTTACAATGTTCTTGTAGTCCCACTGTATGTCGCGACTTTTTTGTAGCCAGCGTTGCAGGTCGGTACCATTAATTTGTTCTACCGAGGTATAGCGCTTTTCAGCGGCTTTAAACTTCCCTTCCACCTGAAGTCCGGGTTCTTCAAAGGTTTGTCCGCTCCAAAACAGCAACCGCACCGAATCTTTCAGCTTACTATACCCCGCTACCGGATTCCCGTCTAAAAACCATACCGGGTGCGGATGCCAAATTTTACTTTCGGCTTCGGGAAGTGCAAGGTTTATTTCTTCAAATAATGCATAGCAAATTGCCTTATCGGCTTGGGCCTGTTTGTTGTTATACTCTTGTATTGTTTCCATAATAAACGCTTTATTGTGATGAAAGTGCTGACTTTTGTTAAGAAAATCAAAAAACAGAAAACCCTAAGGAGTTTCGTATAAAGATACGTACATTTCGTCGACACAAGTCTTTGTATTTGTCTAAAAACTGGTCTTGAGCCTGATAATCCGTTGTAGATTTGTATCAGAATCTGGGAACAAACCTGACACAGACACGAAGTAAAGTTTTTTTTCATAATTGGTTTTGATTGGTTTTTGAAAATGCCCTGTATACCCAAATACAGGGCATTTTTTGTTCATGAGTATTTCTTTTCTCCGTGAAGAAGTTTCCCATCCCGCCCTTCGGGCACCCCTCCGGAGGAGGGGAATGCTACACTGCTTTTCGGTTGCTACGATTCTCCTCCGGAGGAGGGGAATACCACTCACCCCTAAAAAATAATTTTAGATCTCTTAACTTCTGAAATATTAGTTTCCACCCCGCCCTTCGGGCACCCCTCCGAAGGAGGGGAATGCTCACTCTGCTTCTCCGTTGCTATTATTCCCCTCCTTCGGAGGGGTGGCTGAAAGCCGGGGTGGGTACTATGGGCTATAGTATTGTATAATATGTTTTTCAAGGTTAAGCATCACATTATCCAAATCATGTAATACACTGTAAAAAGAAATACGATATACTTTCAATCCTAACGATACTAAAAATGCATCACGCCTTTCATCATATTTCTCCGCACCATTATGTACCGTTCCGTCAATCTCGACAACTAATCCTAAAGATTTCACATAAAAGTCGACAATGTAGTTTCCAATGATTCTTTGTCTGTCAAAATCAATTCCGTGAAACTGTTTTCTGTTCACTTGCTTCCAAAACACTACCTCAGGATAGTTACCCGCTTTCCTTAGCTTCTTTGACCAGTCTTTTAGTTTTGGATTTGAGGGCAAATTCTGAATATAATTAGAGTATATGGCAATGCCATTGATGTGGGTTACAATTTCTCTTGACATATATTATAGGTTGGTTAGGGTAAATATAATTCTTTTCTCTGAAAAGATAGTTCCCCACCCCGCCCTCCGGAGGGGTGCCCGAAGGGCGGGGTGGGCTTATTTGCTGTTGTTTTTTAAAACAAAAAAGCCTGCCGAAATACATCGGCAGGCTTGATTTTTATGAGATTGCTTCGTTCCTCTCAATGACAAAGATTATCCCAGGAACGGGTACCTGTAGTCTGTAGGTGGTACAAAGGTTTCTTTAATGGTACGTGGCGATACCCAACGGTACAGGTTCAGTACAGAACCGGCCTTATCGTTAGTACCACTAGCGCGTGCACCTACAAAAGGCTGCGGGCCTACAACGACGAACGTAGGCTGAACGTTTATGTATAAGTGACCCGCTGCGTTTTCAAGTGCTTTTGTGGCTTCTTCGGCAGCATAGCGGTCCTGGCTGAAAATAGCTCCCGTAAGGGCATACGGGCTGGTGCTGTCTACCAGTTTCAGGGTTTCTGCCCACTGCGCGTCTTCGTACACATATATGGTTAGTACCGGGCCAAAAAGCTCTGTAGTAAGGGTTTCGTAATCAGGGTTTGTGGTAACAATTACTGTAGGTTCTATAAACCAGCCAACTGATTTATCATAACCGCCGCCCACTATTACTTCTGCCTCGGCAGATGCTTTTGCGGCATCTATGTATTTGGCAAGTTTATCAAATGAATTTTCGTGGATTACCGCCGATACAAAGTTGCTCATATCTTCAGGCGAACCCATTTTAAACGAGTTGATATCTTTTATCAGAAGTTCTTTTACCTCAGGCCAAATTGATGCAGGGATGTACGCACGCGATGCCGCCGAACATTTTTGCCCCTGGTATTCAAAGGCGCCACGGCTTAGTGCGGTAGCTACTTCGGCAGGTATAGAAGACGGGTGAGCCAGTACAAAGTCTTTACCACCGGTTTCGCCTACTATACGCGGATAGGTTTTGTATTTGCCTATGTTTTGGCCTATCTGCATCCATATATCGTTAAATACCCCGGTAGAGCCGGTAAAGTGTACCCCGGCAAAATCAGGGCTGCTTATAAGCGTTTCGCTAACCATAGAGGGGTTGCCGTGTACCATGTTTATAACACCTGCCGGTAAGCCCGCCAGTTTAAACACTTCCATAATTACCTGTGCACTGTATACCTGGCTGGCACTTGGTTTCCATACCACTACGTTACCCATTAGGGCAGGGGCAGCCGGAAGGTTACCCGATATGGCTGTAAAGTTAAATGGCGTTATGGCGTACACAAACCCTTCAAGAGGGCGGTACTCCAGGCGGTTCCAGATCCCTTCAGACGAAATAGGCTGTTCTGCATAAATCTGCTGCATAAACTGCACGTTAAAACGCAGGAAATCAATAAGCTCACAAGCCGAATCAATTTCTGCCTGGTGTACGGTTTTAGCCTGGGCTATCATGGTAGCCGCGTTTATTTTGGCGCGGTATGGGCCTGCAAGCAGTTCGGCTGCTTTTAAGAATATCGATGCACGGTGCTCCCAGCTAAGGTTAGCCCATTTTTTACGGGCCTCCATAGCGGCAGTAACCGCTTGTTCTATGTGTTGTTTTTCGCCCTCGTGGTAGGTACCTACTACTTTTTTATGGTCAAACGGTGGGCGGATGTCTTTGGTTTTTCCGGTTCTTACTTCCTCAGCACCTATGTACATAGGTACATCTACGGTAGTATTATATAGTGCTGTAAAGGCAGCCTGTACCTGTTCTCTTTCTTTAGAGCCCGGGGCATAACTTTTTACAGGTTCGTTCACGGCCTTCGGCACGTTATAAATTCCTTTTGGCATGTTGTTCCAGTTTTTCGTTTTTCGTTTTGTTTGTCGGCAAAAAAAATATTTTGCCTCACAAAGTTACAAAGAACCATTGTAACGCCCAATAGGGTAGTGGCTTGCCATACATAAAACTTTTTAGCTGTGTACTGAAAGCGCTTCTTCAGTAAACGGCTGTAAAGTAGCTATATACGGATTTTCGGCATGGAGTATTTTTTTTGGCAGAAAATGGCAGTAAAATATAATGCAATTGCGGAAGAATAATCGGCAGTTCCTGTAAAAACAGGTGTTTCGAAAAGTGTTAAAACACGAAAATTAATACCAAAAAGCGGAAGAATAAATGCTGCTAAAATGCTATAGCACCTGTTGAAAACTTTGTGGTATGTCTTTATTGTGCAAATTTATTTTCGCGACTAATTTAGCGCAAAAGGAGCACTAAGGCGAAATGCCGGAATGTACACTTTAAAGTTTCGGGTAGTGGTAAAATTGATCATACTAAAGTAACCCTTCATGGCACCAAACGGCGATGAAAGCAGGCAACCGCTGCTGTAGGTGTGCTTTTCGCCGGGTTTTAGTACGGGCTTTTTGCCTATAACCCCCTCGCCGTCTACCACCTCAAGGTCGTTTAGCGAGTCCAGGATTTCCCAGTGGCGGGTATTTAGCTGTACAGAGTCTTTGCTTTGGTTTTCTATGGTAACATGATAACTAAAGGCAAACTGAATCCTGTAGTTTTTAAAGTACGTGCCTTCAAAACTGGTTGATACAGAAATCTTTATGCCCTGGGTTATTTGAGATACCATACTGCGGCTTTTTGTTTAAGCAATTTTCATTACAAAGATATTAAATTTAGCTGAAGCCCACCACCCCGAATTAGTTAAATTAAGGCGAACTTAATTTTAACTCTTTGGTTATTAGTTAATAATGTTTAGCGAGCTGGCAGTACCACGGCCTATAACACGGTCATAACGGTCGTTGTTCATACGATAATACACCAGTATGTCGTACTGGTTTTCGGTTTGGTAATAGTTGCCATCGGGGGCGTTTTCACCATCTACCGTACCATTTTTATTGGTTAAAATATACATGAAGTTGGTAAAGCCCTGCTTTATTAATATCGCCTTTTCGTAGGTGTTTTCCTTTTCGTTATAATCCAGCTTGTACTCGTCGGTTTTGGCATAGTTGTTAAACATGCCGCCCACATACACCGCTTTTTTATTGAACAGCAATGGTGCGCTTAACTTAAAGAATACCCAACTGTAATCGCTCTCTATGTTACTGTCTTCCACGCTTGGCGCGCTGTTTTTAATTACAAAGTTTCCGTTTACATCGGGCCAGTTTGTGTAGGGCTTGCTGCCCCGTGCTTCATTGGTATACAATACGGTATTGTACAGGTCGCCCGCGGTAACACGCAATACATTGGCTACTGCATTACGTATGTTTTTGTTTTCAAAGTACAGGTATTCATTTCCGCCCCAAAACTGCGTTTCCTTATTGTACTTGTATATAAGGTCGTTAGCTATGGTGTACTGGGGTTTTACGTTGTATATGGCGTTGTCAAACCTGCCGTTTTGAAACAGCCCCACTTTTACATTGGTAAGCGGGCTCTGAAACAGTACGCTCTCACTTTTTATGGCAAAGTCCAGGTTTTGAGCCTGTTGTATGGTAGCCATATCGCGCGATCGTTTTACCTGTACCGGCACGCTTACACGGTCTTCATAAATGATTAGCTTTCGGCTAAATACCACTTCACGGTCTTCGTTTAAAATGCTTATCATATAGTTGCCGCTCAGCTTAATAGAGGTAAACTTGTTCGGGAAGCTCAGCATGTAGTGGCTGTATATCTGCAGGGTGTTAAACGAATTGTTATACGTTTGTATCCTTTGGCTGTCAAACCCCTGAAGGTAGTCGTTTACGCTGAGCTGGGTACTGGGCGTCCAGTCGTAATTACAGTGCTGTATGCTGTAATAATAGTTGGCCTCGTTGCCAAAAAGGTCGTCAAACTGAAGGGTAAAGTTATCGCCAAGTTTTATAAACGGAAATACATTTTCACCGTTTTGCACAAACGAAACGGTTTTTATATTGTAAGGAGGTGCTACTTCGGTTAGTGCGTCCTGCGCGTTAAGGCTTATGGAAAATAACAGAAAGGCTATAGCTACAAGCCTGTAAAAGGGCTTTGTCATGTCTTTATTGTCTTGTAATTGTACGTTATGTAACGTAAAGATAGCAATAATAGTTTTTGCGGCTTTGCCTAACGTGATTTAGGGCTAATTTTTAAGAAACAGCTACTGTTTTATTTTGTTCGGAGTTTGTTTGTAATGTAAAAAAAGCCGTACAAAATTGCACGGCTTGGTATATGTTTATTTTAGTTGTTTCAGTCTTTAAAACACACCGGGATTATTTCACCTTTGGCAAGGCAGTAGCGCTCTACATCCTGCGGGTTAAGGGTTGTGGTATAATCAGCTTCTACCACACGGAAACCTATGCTGCGCAGCTTATTAAAGTAGTCGCGGCCGTACACCCTTACGTGGTCGTACTGCCCAAAGATGCGTGCTCGCTCCTTAGGGTCTGTAATGCTGTCGTCTTCAAAAGTGGTTGCACGGCTCAGATCCTGAGGGATTTGCAGTATTGCCATGCCTCCGGGTTTTAATACCCTGTAGAGTTCCTGCATGGCTTTTGTATCGTCTGGAATGTGCTCTAACACGTGGTTACACAATATAATATCGTACTCGTTGTCCTTAAACGGCAGGTTACATATATCTGCCTTAACATCGGCCAGGGGCGAGTAAAGGTCGGTTGTGGCGTAATCAAGGTTTTTCATGCCACGAAACAACTTGTAAAAAGCCTGCTCAGGGGCAAAGTGCAGTACTTTGTGATGCGCAGTAAAAAAGTTGGTTTCGTTTTTAAGGTACAGCCATAAAAGCCTGTGGCGCTCTAATGATAACGTGCTTGGCGACAATACGTTATTACGCTGATGCCCGTACCCATACGGTAAAAAGCTACGGAAGCTGCGTCCGTCTATAGGGTCGGTATACGTGCTGCCTTTAAGGCTTAGTGCCAGCAGTGGTCGTGCCACATAGCTTAAGCGTATAAGCAGCGGACGCGGTATGGTGTTTAGTATAAGTTTAAAAAGTTTCTTCATTTTTTTTGTAAGGTAACACAGAGAAACGCTAAGGGAGCTCAGAGGTACACAAAGTTTTAGCGATACAGATTACCATCCTGCGGATGGGAGCACTCTGAAGGGGTGTAGATAACACGCCTGACACCATCCTACAGTATCTTTGTATGAAAATTTATTAATAGTCCTAATGGATACTTACCCAGTTTTAAATAAGTTAACAGTTGTGCATGATGAACGTCTGTTAACTCTTCAACAGATTTAAGTTCAAGCACAATTCTGTTTTCAATCAGTAGGTCTAAACGATATGCCTGATTTAGTACTATTTCCTTATAACGAACTGGCAGTGATTTTTCCTTTTCAACTTTTACATTTAACAGCGACAACTCGTAAGCAAGACAATCTCTATAGGCAGATTCTAACAGACCTGGACCAAGATTTCGATGGACTTCAATCGCAGCTCCGATTATTTTATGGCTTAATTGGTTTATTTCCATAATCTAAATTTGTAAAATCCGAAGACACCAGCTCTGAAGGCAGGTGCTCTACCTTTATCTTCACTCTAGCTCTGATGTCTCTAACCGAAGGTAAACTCAAAAAAACTTTGCGTATCTCTGAGCTGCCTTAGCGTGTCTCTGTGTTACTTTTTAAATCTGATCAGAATTAACTACACCACTAACGGCACCTGCCTGAATTCATCTTCTTCGGCGCTGTTTATACCAAGGGCTTTGTAAATATATTTAAACGTACTAAGCAGTTCAGGTTTACCGTCTACAAGGGCTACATCGTGCTCAAAGTGCGCACTTGGCTTGCCATCGCGTGTAGAAATCGTCCAGCCGTCTTTAAGGGTGCGTACGTTTTTAGTACCCATGTTAATCCTAGTCTCTATGGCAACACCCATCCCTTCTACCAACAGCTTACCCCGACCGCGTTTGCCGTAATTAGGCATCTGAGGGTCTTCGTGCATTTTTCTGCCCAGGCCGTGGCCTACAAGCTCGCGTACCACACCATAGCCATGTGCTTCGGTAAACTTTTGTATGGCACTGCCCACGTCTTCCACGCGGTTGCCTATCTTAAATTCGCGGATACCTACATACAGGCTTTCCTTAGTTATCTGAAGTAGTTTTTTAGTTTCAGGGTTTACATTGCCTATTTCAAACGTATAGGCGTGGTCACCGTAAAAGTCATTTTTAAGCGCACCACAGTCTACAGATACTATATCTCCGTCTTCTATAGGGCGGTTTGTAGGCAATCCGTGTACCACCTGCTCGTTTACACTGGTAAGCAGCGTGCTTGGGCAACCATACAGGCCTTTAAAGCCGGGTAAGGCACCATGGTCGCGTATGTATTCTTCAGCAAGTTTATCCAGTTGCAGCGTGGTAACGCCCGGTTTTATTTCTGTGGCCAGCATACCCAGTGTTTTACTCACTATAAGGGCGCTTTCGCGCATCAGTTCTATTTCCTCGCGGGTTTTAGGTATTATCATTTTTTAAATCCGAATAAGGCTGCAAAAGTAACTAATTTCTATCACTTTAATCAGGATTAGCCAGTAATTTAAACAAGTCGGCCTTGCTGAAAAAATAGCGGTTTTCCAGGCTTATCTGTTGCAGGCGCGCGCTAATCAGGTTGTTTTCGCGTGTGTTTATAAGAAAGAAAGAGCTTTCGCCAAACGAAAACAACCGTTCTTCTGATTTCAGCATGGTGCTGTAGTCATTTACCAAACCGCTTATAACCTCGCGTTGCTGGCCCACGGCGCTTATTTCTGCCTGCTGCGCATCTATCTTGTTTTTTAGCTGCAGGCGTTCCTGGGTAAGTTGCAGGGAAGCATCCTGTATTTTAATTTTTGCCAGCTTTAGTGCACCACGTTCTTTCCGCAGGAAAATAGGGAAGGAGAAGTTTACGGCAAACTTATAGTCTTCCATACGGAAGCGGTCTACATACGAAGGCTCAGAAATATAGTGGTACCCCACGTTAAGTTTGGGTAACAGCATATTGGCCTTTAGTTTCCGTTCTACATCCAGTATAGATATTTTGGTCTCAAGTGCTTGTAGCTTAGGGTGGTTGGCTAAAATGCTATCGGTTTGCACAATGCCGCCCGAAATGAGCGACTCGTCTATAATAGCCGAGAGGTTTTCCTGAGGGGCCAGGGTTTCGCGCACCTCTACCGGTACATCTTCAATCCATAAGTAGTTAGACAGTTCCAGCCGGGCCTTGGTCAGTTTCAGTTTCGCGTCGAGTAAGCTCATTTTACGGCTTTTAATGGTAATGCCAGATTCTACGCTGTCTATAGCGGGTTTATCGCCGCGGTCTATAAGTGTGAGTATATTTTTGTAGCGCTCCTCTGCATAGGTCAGGTAATCGGTATACATCCTTGCTTCCTGAAAGGCCTTGAGCCAGTTAAAGTACGCCGCAGAAGCATCATACAATACCGCTACTGCCTGTATCCTCCGTTCTGCTACGCTCAGCTGCTGCTGCAATTTTGCCGAACGCACATCGGCCATGCGCTGGTTAATAAACAGGCCCTGGCCTATGGGTACCGTTACACCCAGTGAGGTAAGCCCGGCGTTTGGCAGGGTATTTTGCGGGTTAAGGTATACACCCTCGCTGTTGTCAAACGCGGCCTTGATTTCTATACCGTACCAGGTAGGTATTTTAAAGCTGCTGCTTAGTAGCGAGTAATACTCTTTATCCTTAAACTGCTTGGTGTCATAATCTACCTCTATCTTTGGGTCGAAACCCCCGCGTGCCTGTAGCAGGGCAGCCTGGGCTTTACTAAGTTCCAGGTTAGCCCGCTTAAGCACCGGATGGTATTTTTTTACATACCCCAGGTACTCGTCAAAGCTCAGTACGTCTTTGTTAAGTTCCTGTGTATGTGCATTTGTGCTGAAGAGCAGCAAGGCACACAGGGCAATCAGTCGTTTTATATTTTTCATAAATATCGTTCCTTATTTTTTGTCTTTAGCCGCATCTTTGCCTCCGGCAGCATCTTTAGGCTGGTAATAGTTTGGCGGGAAGCCGTTTAGCGTACGCCATATTTCATACCACACCGGCACGTTATCCAACAGTGCTATGGTTTGAGATCCTGCGCCTATGCTCAGCTGTTTAGGCCATGGGTGCTCATCCTTATCGGGCTAAATAAGTATGCGGTACTTACCGTTAGGGCTTATAAAAGTTTCTATAGCTACCACACGCCCGCCAAAAGTACCATACGATATGCCGGGCCAACCCGAGAATACTATAGTAGGCCATCCGTCAAACCATACACGTACCTTAGCGCCTTTGTGTATAAGCGGCAGGTCTATAGGGTTTACGTAGGTTTCTACAGCAATGTCATAGCCTGCCGGCATAATGCTTACTACAGGCGTACCTTCTTTAATAGTTTCGCCAAGACCGCCTAGTATTGCCTTGTTTATATAGCCGCTTTGTGGCGCTTTTATGTAATACAGGCCATTTCTTATGCTGTAGTTAATGTACTGGTTTTGTAGTTTGTTTACCTGTGCCTTAGTTTCATACTGGCTGCTCAGGGCAGTGTACTTGTCGCTGTTTGCCTTAGATACCTTTTCAGAGTATTCGGCTATAATACGGTTGATTTCTACCTGCGCATTTATCAGGTCGTTTTTAGCCGCCAGGAATTTATTTTCCTGCGTAATAATCTTAGCTTCAGACTCCTGTAGCTTCAGGCGTTTTTCCTCCACATCGGTAAGCGGTTTCAGGCCTTCGCGGTTAAGGCTTACGGCACGGTTAAACTGTGTTTCGGCTATCCTAAGCTGGGTGCGTGTAGCTTCCAGGTCTATACTGTCGCTCTTTACTTTAAGGCGGGCCTGGCGTATTTTGTTCTGCGCCTGTTGCAGCTTAAGTTTCTGTTCGCTTTGCAGGGAGCCTATCTGGGTTTCAAGCGCTTTTACCTTACCACCGTACGACTCCAGCGACATTTTTTTTGCATCTACCTGCTCGCCGGTATTCGCTACAAGGTTCGGGTCAAAGTAATCTTCCTTGATCTCTGAAAGGAATAAAATCGTATCGCCCTTTTTTACAAAATCGCCTTCCTTTACGTACCATTTTTCTATACGCCCGGCTATGGCACTGTGTATGGTTTGCGGCCTTTGGTCTGGCTTTAGCGTGGTTACGGCACCTGTTCCGCGGATGCTCTGTGTCCAGGGTAAAAACAGCACCAGTACCAGCACCGTGCAAATGCCCAGTATTATTTTTCTTAGTATTTTATAGTGCGGCCTGTTGCCCAGTTCCATTACGGTTCTATATCGGCTGCCGTCAAACTTGACGGGGTTTTTGTCAGATATGTTTAGCATGGCCTGATCTTTTTAGGTCTGGAGCAATAGTGCCTTTATCCCTTTCTATGTGGCGGT
>JAAXJD010000117.1:0-8432 GCA_012270005.1 Flavobacterium sp.
TGGGTACCCATCATATCAGCTACGCCAAAGCCCATAACGGTTTTTAGCTGTATCATTATCGGTTTACCCTGACCGGTAAGTGATTTGGCATGCGCCAGTGTTTCTACAAGAACCGCCATATCGTTGCCGGCACTTTCTATTACCGTCCAGCCAAAGGCTTCAAATTTACCTTTAAGGTCGCCCAGTGAAAGTACTTTGCTGGTAGGGCCGTCTATCTGCTGACCGTTATAATCTACGGCACAGATAAGGTTGTCTACCCGGTTGTGCGGGGCAAACATAGCTGCTTCCCAAATCTGGCCTTCCTGAAGCTCGCCATCGCCAAAAAGCGCGTATACAAGTTTGTTGTCGCCGTTTAGTTTTTTGGCAAGTGCAGCACCTACAGCTACACTCATGCCCTGGCCAAGAGAACCCGACGCAATGCGAACGCCAGGTAGGTGCTCATGCGTGGTAGGGTGCCCCTGAAGGCGCGAATCCAGCTTACGGAATGTGGCAAGCTCGGCTTTATCAAAATATCCGGCGTGTGCCAGTACGCTGTAAAACAGTGGCGATATGTGCCCGTTTGAAAGGAAGAACAGGTCTTCGTTTGTGCCGTTCATATCAAAGCCTTCTTTGCGGTCCATGGCGTTAAAGTATAGTGCGGTAACATAATCAGCACAGCCCAGCGATCCGCCCGGGTGCCCACTCTGGCAGCCGTGTACCATACGTACAATATCACGGCGTACCTGACTTACTATAGCCTCAAGTTTTTTAATATCGGTTATCTTTTCCATAAAATATTAAGCGTTTTTAGAAGCCGCTGCCGCGTGGTCTGCAAGGAATTGTGCAAGTCCGTTATCGGTAAGCGGGTGTTTAAGCAGTGCTGTCATGGCGCTAAGCGGGCCAGTCATTACATCGGCACCAATTTTAGCGCAGTTTACAATGTGCATGGCGTGGCGTACGGATGCTGCCAGGATTTCGGTTTCGTAACCATAGTTATCATAAATCTGGCGGATTTCCTCAATAAGGTGAAGCCCGTCTGTAGAAATATCATCCAGCCTGCCCAGGAACGGCGATACATACGTAGCGCCTGCCTTAGCGGCTAGTAATGCCTGCCCGGCAGAAAATACAAGGGTAACGTTAGTTTTAATCCCTTTTTCAGAAAAATATTTAGCCGCCTTTACGCCGTCTTTTATCATAGGTAATTTTACCACTATGCGCTCGTGTAGTGCAGCAAGGGCTTCACCCTCGCGTATCATGCCTTCGTAGTCTGTGGCAATAACCTCTGCGCTTACATCGCCATCGGTAATTTCGCAAATGGCTTTGTAGTGGTTAATAATGTTCTCGTGGCCTGTAATGCCTTCCTTTGCCATAAGCGAAGGGTTAGTGGTAACCCCGTCCAGAATACCAATTTCATGGGCTTCCCTGATTTGGTCAAGGTTAGCAGTGTCAATAAAGAACTTCATATATGTGTGAGTTTTAAGTTAGTTTTCTTCTTACCAGAATCGTACGTAAAGTACCGTAAGGCACAGTAATGTTAGTACAATAAGTACCAGTGTACTAGGCTCTACGCGGAACATTTTGGTGTCAATGCTAAAGGCCTTAGGATTTACTTTAGGGCCGGCAAAGCTCATTACTATCATTAGCAGCATGGTAAACACAAACGACCACCCCATACTGATAAGGAAAGGTATTTCGTAAATGCCTTCGCCATTTTTGTAGGCAGTCCAAAGCAGCGTTTCAGCGCCAAAAATATCAACGGCAAAGCTGTTAAAGAAGATAGATAATGCAAAACCTGCAATTACACCTGCTACCGCTGCCGCTCCGGTAGTACGTTTCCAGAACATACCTAGCAGGAACATGGCAAATACACCCGGGCTAAAGAAGCCTGTATATTTTTGTATAAAGGTAAAGCCGCCTTCGCCGCCTATGCCCAATGTATCATTCCAGGTAAGCGCTACAGAGAATACAATAGCAGCAAGTATGGCTAAACGCCCTACAATAACCAGTTTCTTTTCAGAAGCGTCTTTGTTAATGTAGCGTTGGTAAATGTCTAAGGTAAAAATGGTAGAAATACTGTTTGCCTTACCTGCAAGCGAGGCCACAATAGCGGCAGTAAGCGCAGCTACCGACAGTCCTTTTAATCCGGTAGGCAGGAAAGTAAGCACCGCAGAGTAGGCGTTATCTGCCTTAAAGGCTTCGCCTATACCCATTTCGGTTTGCAGTGCACCGTTTTTATACAATACATAAGCGGCTATACCCGGTAACATTACAATAACAGGCATGGCAAGCTTCATAAAACCGGCAAAAAGGATACCCGTACGTGCTGTTTTAAGGTCGGCACCAAGGGCACGCTGGGTAATGTACTGATTACAACCCCAGTAGTTAAGGTTTACAATCCAGATACCTGCAAAATACATGGCAATACCCGGTAGCATAAGGTATTTATTAATATCGGCCTGAGGAGAATCGGCTGTAGGTTTGTCTACCATTAGCTTAAAGTGCTCAGGAGCATCTTGCATCATGGCTTTAAAACCAGCAATAGCATCGGCACCAAGGCCAAAATGTTCTCCTACTTTAGTAAGTGCTATGTACGTAGTAGCAAGACCACCCACAACAAGCACTACTACCTGAATAACATCGGTAAAACCAATAACCTTCATACCACCAAGTGTAATAATTAGTGAGAATATGGCCATAGCTATTACAATGATGTGGAAGTACTCTGGCCCGGCTATACCGGCTATAGCAATTGCGCCCAGGTATAAAATGGAAGTAAGGTTTACAAATACATAAAGGAACAGCCAAAACACTGCCATAATAAGGCTTGTGGTTTGGTTATAGCGGGTTTCCAGGAACTGTGGCATGGTAGATATCTTGTTTTTAAGATACATGGGTATAAACCATACAGCCACTATTATAAGTGCAAGGGCGGCTATCCACTCATAGGCGGCTACTGCAACACCTACTACAAAGCCGTTACCACTCATACCTATAAACTGTTCTGCAGAAATGTTAGAAGCGATTAACGATGCGCCAATGGCCCACCAGGTAAGGGAGCCCTCGGCAAGGAAAAAGTCTTTAGAATCAGATACGTTTTCCTCAGAGCTTTTTTTGTTGCGGTACACCCAGTAACCGTAACCGGCAACAAGAAAAAAGTATACAATGAATATTACATAATCAATAATAGCAAATTTGCCCATAATTGTGTGTGTTAAGGATTTTGGTTATAGCGGTGCCTAATATAGTATTTTTTGTGTATAGGCGACACTTTTGTGCCGCCTAAAATACCATAAGGTCTTATTTGAACGAGGCGTCATTCCACCTTAACTCATTTTTAATGCTGTCTATGGTAGTATTTTTGCCAATTCTTATAAATTCTATTCCGGCCATTTCGGCAAAGTCCTGAATGATTTCTGCCGAAAGGTTTTGGCTGTATGCCGTGTGGTGTGCACCACCTGCGTAAATCCATGCTGCGCAGCCGGTTTTCATATCCGGTAGCGGTTTCCACAGTACGCGTGCCACAGGTAGTTTTGGCAGTTCGTTTTCTACTTCTACAGCCTCTACTTCGTTTACAATCATACGGAAACGGTTTCCTACATCTATAATAGATGCGTTTAGGGCAGCACCACCGGCTACGTTAAACACAAGGCGTGCAGGGTCTGCTTTTCCGCCTATGCCTAGTGGATGTACCTCAAGGCTTGGCTTGGTAGCGGCAAGCGATGCATCAATTTCCAGCATGTGCGAACCCAGTACCAGTTCGTTGTTCGGGTCAAAATGATACGTGTAGTCTTCCATAAAGCCGTTTCCACCCGCAAGGCCGGCACCCATAACTTTAAAAGCACGTACCAGGGCTGCAGTTTTCCAGTCGCCTTCACCTGCAAAGCCATAGCCTTCTGCAAGAAGCCTTTGTACAGCAAGGCCAGGAAGCTGTACCATACCGTGAAGGTCTTCAAACGTATCTGAGAAGCCTACAAAACCACCGTCTACTAAGAATTTGCGAAGTGCAACCTCTATACGTGCTGCTTCATAAACCGATGCGTAACGCTCGCCACCTTCTTTAAGGTCGTCTGCTACGGTGTACTCTGCGTTATATACTGCAATTTGTTCTTTGATTTCTGTATGGCTCACTTCGTTTATAATAGCCACAAGATCACCTATACCATAGCTATTTACCGAGAAGCCAAACTGTAGTTCTGCTTCTACCTTATCGCCATCGGTTACGGCTACAAAGCGCATGTTGTCTCCAAAACGGGCAATTTTGGCACCTTGCCAATCATGCCAGCCGGCAGCGGCGCGGCTCCAGTCGCCTATTTGTTTTTCTACCTCAGGATCTTGCCAGTGGCCTACCACCACCTTGCGGTTTTTGCGCATACGCGATACCATAAAACCAAACTCACGGTCGCCGTGTGCACTTTGGTTCAGGTTCATAAAGTCCATATCTATAGAGTTCCACGGAATATCCCTGTTAAACTGCGTGTGCAGGTGAAGTAGTGGCTTTTTTAGTGCAGCAAGGCCGCGTATCCACATTTTAGCAGGGGAGAAGGTATGCATCCATGCAATAACGCCTATAACATTCTCAGCAGTATTGGCCGCTACAAGGGTATCGTATATTTCCTGGGTAGATTTTACGGTAGGCTTATATACTACCCTTACCGGAATGTTTCCGCTGGCATCAAGTCCTTTTGCCAGTTCCTGAGAGTGTGCTGCAACTTGTTTAAGCGTTTCCTCGCCATATAGGTTTTGGCTTCCGGTAACGAACCATACTTCGAATGTCTTTAGATTTATCATAACTTAAGCTGTAAAATTTGATGTTTTTGTTTCGGCCAAAGGCCTGGTTTTCAATTCAGGTTTATAAAACGTTATAGTGTTAAAATAACACTAAAAATAATAAGTGTCGAAATAACACTAATTTTTTGACATATACAAGTGTTCTTATAAAAAAATGTATAGTTGGTAATTTTTCGGCAGAAAATTAACATTGTGGAAATAATGCGGGCAGATTATTGCAGTACAATTGTAAAACGTACACTAATCGGTATCTTTGCACCTCACAATTATAATTTACACCCCATCACAGTATGAAACAATCTCCTGCAGCAATAAGGGCTGCCGTGGCGGCTATGTTTTTTATGGCCGGCATTTGCTTTAGCAGTTGGGCATCGCGCATTGCTACCATACAGCAAAAACTATCCATTTCCGAAGGTGTTTTTGGCGCGGTGCTTTTCGCCATGCCGGTAGGGCTTATGCTTTCGTTACCGGTATCGGGCTGGGCGGTAAACCGTTTTGGCAGCCGTAAGGTGGTTTGCACAGCGCTTATAGGGTACGCGTTAGCGTTAACCGGGCTTGGTTTTATGCCCAGTATTTATACGCTGGCGGCAAATATTATGGTATTCGGTTTTTTTAGTAATGCGGTAAACGTATCTGTAAACGCTCAAGCCGTGGCTACAGAGGCTTTGTTTAAAAAGCCCATTATGGCGTCGTTTCACGGGGTGTGGAGTATGGCAGGATTTATAGGTGGGGGTGTGGGCACACTTATGATAGGGCAGCACATACCACCTTCAATGCATTTTATTATAATGGCTGCAGTAGTAGTGGTATCCGTTCTTATTTGCTGGCGCCACCTTAATGATGACCATACGCCTGCAACCGAAAAAAAGAAAGCCTTTGCAAAGCCCGATGCGGCACTTATAACCCTGGGCGTTATAGCATTTTGTTCTATGGTGGTAGAGGGCACCATGTTTGACTGGACCACCATTTATTTTAAAAAAGTAATCAACGCTACCGATGCTAATGCCGGGCTTGGCTTTACCGCCGGTATGTGTATGATGGCTACAGGGCGATTTATAGCCGATAGATTTTCGGCACGTTTCGGGCTTAAGCGTACCTTACAGGTGAGTGGGGCGCTTAGCCTTACAGGGTTGCTTACGGTAATTGTAATCCCGTATTTAGTACCGGGCATTATAGGGCTTATGCTTATAGGTTCGGGTATATCCAGCGTGGTACCGCTGGTGTACAGCGTGGCAGGCAGAAGTACCACTATGGCTCCGGGCCCTGCAATAGCAGCGGTAAGCACCATTAGTTTTTTAGGATTTCTTATAGGGCCACCGGTTATAGGCCTGCTGGCAGAAGCGTTTAACCTTCGCATATCTTTTGCGTTTGTGGCACTTATGGCACTGTTTGTTATTGTATTTTCATCTCGCGCCAAAATTTAGACAATCACTATTTTATTATACAAGAACCGCCTGCTCACAGAGCAGGCGGTTCTTGTATATACCTATATGTTTTACCGTTTAAAGCGCCAGGCTGAACATAACGCCGTTTGTAGCTACGTTACCCTGAAACGAGCGTACATAGTCTACCCTCAGTATCCTGAAAGCACCCAAGCCTATGTTGCCAAAACCGGCAGTAAACTCGTGGTACGGTTTGGTATCGGGTGTCATAAGGCCGTGGTAGCCTACAATAAGGTTCCATTGCAATAAGTTTAGCAGCGGGATTTTATTCATAATGTAGCCGTTAAAATCGTGCTCTGCATGCAGTTCTAGGTAAGAGTTGTTTGTGCTTGCCGTGTAGTACGGTAACAGGTTAAACGACTTTAGCCTGCTGTCCATTGTAGTGTAATGGGTTTGGTTACCGTTAAAGTGTTTGTAATCGGCAAACGAAATACCATCGGCACCAAAGAATTTACCGGCGTTTACCGCTATGCCAAAGTTTCCTTTATTATCAAAGCTGGTACGGTAGGTAGAGGAAACACTTACAAAGTCGTATTTGTATTGTTCTTTGTTCGCCGCAAATATTTTTTCGTAATGGAAACCCAGGGTAGGGAGGTTGTCATCGCTCAGTTTTACTTTCCCTCCGTACGGTGTGCTCATGTAATCGTAAGGCCAAATAAACTGCCCGTCTACCGTAGCCTTGGTTACGTAGTGTGTGGCAAACGGTACCGATGTATTATCAAGCGGGTTTAGCGGATTGTTAGAAAAATAGTCGTCGGTGTTTTTTATAAGCACATAATCGGTGTTGTTAAACAGTGCTTTGCGACGCGAATATTCTACACCGCCCGTTAACGAAAGCCTGTCGAAAAGTGTTTTGCTGTACGATACGCCCATAAAGGTTTTGTCATACAGTTTCATGTAGTTGTTTTTAAACACCAGCGAGCTAATGGTATTTACCAGTGGCGATATGGGTTCATTCGGGTTAAACTGAACTATGCTGTTTCCACCCGTAAAGTGGAATGTACCTACCTTTCTTATGTAAGGCGAAAACGCGCCACGGAACCTGAAACGGTCTTCGGCAAGGCCGTAGTTTGCGGTAACCGAAGCGGTAAATGGCAGCTTACCACCGTATTTAGAGTACGAAAAACCGTTCTCTGTATTCCAGCCCTGTACGGTGTTGTACATAGGGATTTCAAAACCATTGTAGGTAAAGCGAGATGTGGTTATGTTTTTAGTATTGGTGCTGTCGCGCCTTGTGCCGTTCCAGCTATGGCCTGATATTACGCTTAATACCCCAAAGCGGCTGCGTTTGTTAGCTATAGAATCAAGCCTTGCAGGGTTTTCGCGAACTTTGCGCAGGCTGTCTTTTTTTATGTAATCTTTGGTTTCCTCATCGGTAAGTGGCACAGGGCGGTTAGCTGTCCAGTAGGTACTGTCTTTTTTAATGGCGTCTTTTTCATACGATACCACTTCGCGGCCAAAGGTTTTTTTATCAAACTTATCGTGAAACACGTAGTTACTGTATACGTGTGTAAACTTACCGGTAAAGTTTATACCGAACATTCCTGCTTCAAAGTCAAATGTTTGTGAGTTTTTTGCCCACAGCCCATTGCTTGCGTTGTGGCTAAAGTTTTGCTGTAGCTTTAGTGATTTTAGCGGCGGCATTTGCACACGGTAGCCTTTAATATCTACATCTACAGCATATATGGCCCAGCTACCGCTTACAATGTATATATAACCTTCAAAAACAGGCTCTTTGTCGCGGCGGGGTATTATCTTAATCTTGTTGATTTCGTGCCCCTGCTCGTCAAACGTGCTGCCTTCAAATTTATATTTGTAGTAACCAAAGGCTCCCTTAGCAAGAGGCGATACCATTTTCACCTCAAAATCAACATAATCATCGTAAAAATTATAAAAAGTGGTAAGCGCCGTACCGTAGCTAAAGCCGTTATCGCTGCCGCTTACTTTAGTGGCTATGACACGTTCTTTTAGCTTATCGGGCTGCTCAAAGGTAAGGTGCGACACGGTTTCGCTCAGGTAAATAACCCCATTACCATTTTTGTCTAAACCTTCCGGGCCTTCTATCTTCATACCCATTAGTTTTTTAGGCAGGTTCCCCACCCTAAAAATACCCTTGCTGTAAAAGTCGGCCTCAAAGCGCCCCAGGTTTTCACTGTTCTCTTTTTTGTGCGCTATCGCCTGGCGAATGATTTCGTTGGCCGGGTTGTCGCCGCTGTTAACAAC
>JAAXJD010000117.1:8442-13565 GCA_012270005.1 Flavobacterium sp.
GGGTTACGTTTTGTGTGTACGGCAGTGATTGTACGTTTACCGTAACCTTTTTGGTTTTAAAACCAATGCTCTGGAAAACCACGGTGTATTTGCCCGGTTGTTTTACGGGGAGTTCATAACCGCCGTTTTCGTTAGCGGTAGTGTTGTTGTACGTGTTTTCTACGGATACCGATACAAACGGAATGCCGTGCCCTTCTTTGTCGGTTATTTTTCCTTTAATCTGGGCGTTTAGTAAAAAGCCTGCGGTAAGCAGCAGTAGGGTGATTAGTTTTTTCATCAAAAGTTTTTAAATGCTGGTTTTTGTTATACTCATTGATTTTGTAAGGATAGACGTATAACGACAGCAAATGGTTGTATGGTATGATGAAAAAAAAAGTTTTTTTGTGTAATGCAGCTATTTTAGTTGTAATACTATCCAGTCCAGGCACGCCTTAGAATCCATAATGCTCCACGAATGCGGATGCCGTGTACCATCCGGGCGATAGCCCCTATTGTGCGTAACTATAAGTTGGGCTTTTTTGTTTCCTTTGGTTTGCAACAGGTTAACCATAGCCGAAAGGTCGGTACTATTCATGTCGTATGCGTCGCGGTGCCTGTTTTTCATTTGCCATTCAATATCAGGTTCTGTATAAATACGTAGCGGGGTGGTAAGCAGGTAGCGGGCGTTACCACCATTTGGGTCGCTGTGCGAGTAGATAGAGTATTTTAAGTATTCTTCCGGAAATTCTTCCGGGCTTCCGCCAAATTCTTTTTTATACGAGTCCATAATCCATTTACCTTCGTTAACGGCAGGTTCAGAAAAGTTGCGTTCTACATCGCGTTTGGCATGATGGTACAGGTGTGCATAATCTACGGGAGGATCTAAGGCAAAAACTGCCCTTGGCACAATGTACGTGGCACCAGGCTCCCGGTTTGCCTTTTCGGCATAGCTGAGCGAAATCATACCGCCACCCGAAAAACCGCCAATAATAAATTTGTCTTTCGGTATTTTGTACTGCGCTACAATTTGCTTAAAAATCACATCCAGGAATTTATGTTCCTCATTAAATGTATTGGTTCCCCAGTTAATAGACGGAAAAATAACCAGCATCCCTTTTTGTACAGCAAGTTTGTGCAGGGTTATTTGCGCCATAACACTTTCTACCAACTCACCAGACGAAGGCAGTATAACCAGGCAGGCAGTGGGCTTTACCTTTGGCACCAGCTTTAGGTAGAAAAGGCTCGTGGTATCGGTAGGCTCAAAGTTATACAGGTTGTGCGGGTCTTCCTTAAACACAATTACTTTTTCAGGAGTTTGGGCCAAAGTAAAGCTGTACGTAAGCAGTATGAGTAGCGTAAGGAGTGGGTTCGTGGAAGATTTCATACAGGGTTAACGTTTAAAAAATCAAAATAATATTTATTGCCAATATCTGCGACTTTTAGCTGGATTGTTTTACCGGATATGTAAAACCCATATCCGGATGGTTTCTTAAGTCTTCGTATAATTCAGGCGACTCGTTATCGGGGTAACCCGTGAAAACCGACCTTTTCCCAAACCCGAAATACCACTCATCTGTTTTGGTTAAACGGTACTCTTCAATATATTTTTCCTCCTCTTTGGCAGAGGTATTATAGGGTTTGTGTCGGGTCCAAAACAAAGTGTAATCACCTATAGAACTCTCCACATGGAACTGGGCATTTTCAAAATCCATATTCCGCAGGATGTTTTCCATCTTTAGTATAAAATAGTTCCAGTCTTCTGTATCGCCAAAATACTTATAGGTTGCAGCAAAACTAATCATCACATTTTCGTAGTAATACGGATAATTGTTTTCTCCTGCGCTGAACATATTGGCGGTTATAAACGGATATGTAGCATCTGTTTCCAGATTTTTTATATAGCGCGCAGATGCCTCATAGTCTCTGGATATTTTTATGTAGCCGTAAATGGATGTGTATTCCATAAGTTCAGTGTTTGTTGGCGAACTGATTGTTAAGAGATACGGGCTTACTGCGTTTGATGAAGCGGGTTTTGTAATTCCTAGCCTTATTTCTCGTTATGTACCCGGATTCACACATGCGATATCGGAATTGATTAAGTTTTAATAGGGCAATTGAGTGTTTAAAATCTTGAAAAATAACAAAAGTTATTAACATATAAATTTTTATGAGATTGAAATAAAACTTTCAAAAAATACAAAAATGTAAAAGTATAATTTTACTTAATTATGAGTTTTGTTAAGTTATTAACTACAGTGTGAATAGGTACTGCTACTTTAATGTAAAGAAGTTTTTTAAAACTATTATATTTGTAAGATAAAGCCACGGCTGCAACCGTGGCTCAAAAAAATTTATAACATGGAAACCATCGAAATTTTGGTCTCTTTGTCTATTATTTTTTTAAACCTGTTAAAAGCGTATTTGATGATACGTACAGCTAATAGAAAAAATAAGTAGACTTTCAAACCGCCTGTGACAGCAGGCGGGTTTTTTTATGTTGTAAACATACTACATATATATGATAATGGAAATTGTATACAAATTTTTGTATCCAAAACATTTTTGTATACGATTTGTATACCTTTAAAACTCCAGTATTTACGGGTGTTTTGTAAGCTATTTACAAAGTTGAAAGGAAATTGAACTTTTTATGTTTTTAATACGTTTTTTTAATTTTTATTTTATTTGAAAGAAAAATATTACTTTTGATTTTTTTGTTCCCCAAAACTTTAAGCAAAAAATAACCCCTTACAACCACTATATCCCTTATTTTTGCAGGCACACTTTTAATTTACCTTTACACATGCAACAAGGCAATGAGGCCGCTAATGCTGCCGGACTAAAAACTACCCTTATAGGGATTGTAGTAAGTAGCATATTGGCTGTGGTTAAGGCACTTGGCGGTATTATGGGCAACTCTTACGCTCTTATAGCCGATGCCATAGAAAGCACTACCGACATAGTAAGCAGCGGCATGCTATACGTGGGGCTTAAGTGGAGCGGTAAGCCTGCCGATACAGAGCACCCTTACGGCCCCGGAAAGGCCGAGGCGCGCATAGCCGTGGGTATAGCCCTGGCACTTTGTTTTGCGGCAGGGGTTATTTGTGTAGACAGTATTCATAACATACGTACGCCGCATAAGGCACCTAAAGCCTTTACGCTGATTATATTGGCGGGCGTGATTATTACCAAAGAAATATTGTACCGCTACGTTATTAAAACGGGCGAGGAAATAAACAGTGGCGCGGTTAAGGCCGATGCGTTTCACCACCGGTCAGATGCCATAAGCAGCGGCGCGGCATTTATAGGCATTGCCATAGGCATACTGGGCGGCCCGGGTTATGAAGTGGCGGACGACTGGGCGGCACTGCTGGCAGCCATAGTTATTGTTATAAATGCCTGGCTTATAGCGCGCCCCGCCATAGGGGAACTGCTGGATGAGGAGCTTCAGCCTGAACTGAACGAGCGTGTAAAAGAACTGGCCAGTGAAGTAGCCGGGGTAGTGTTTGTGCAAAAAGTACACATACGTAAAATGGGCGTTATGAACCACGCCGATATGCACGTATGGGTTAATAAAGACCTTACGGTAGAGCAGGGGCACAGCATAGCGCATGCGGTTAAAGACCACATACAACACGTATTGCCACAATTTGCGTATATTCACATCCATATAGAGCCCGATGGGCACGTTGACTAAGTTTTTTACACCACACCTTTAAAACATTCAATTTTATGGAAGACAAACGTTTTTCGCTGGCCAGCAGGCTCATACACTGGGCCATGGCGTTTACATTTTTGTACCTTATGCTTACGGTTTTCCTTCGCATCGGCTTTATGAACAGCCACGCTATGAGCGATACCATAAGCCACGGGCTTACCGAAAAGGGTATTACTGCAGATAAGGACGTAACCCGGGAAATTGCCCACCACATACTGCACCCCATGTGGGAAACCCACGAACTTGCGGGCTACATTATGCTGGGGCTTTATATTATCCGAATGATTATTACTTTTAAGCAGGGAGCTGCCTTCCCCAGTCCGTTTAAGGCGGGTATGAGCGGTAAAGACCGTTTTAAATCATGGGTTTATGTTATTTTTTATGTATTGCTTGCGGTATCGTTGGTTTCTGCGTTGCTTATGGAATTTGGCCCGCAAAGCATAGGCCATGAAATGGAAGAACTGCATGAAAAAGGTACAGCTTACATGATAGCGTTTATACTGCTCCACACGGCAGGCGTACTGGGCGCTGAACTGGGTGGCGAGCGTGGCATTGTATCTAAAATGATAAGCGGCAACAAACCTCAGTAAATGATTACACTAAACAAATATTAAAACCAAAGTGCGGCAGGCTTGTTTGCCGTATCTTTGGTTTTTATTTTTGCGCTATGAAGAAGATTACCGAAGCCCTGATACGAAAAGACATGTCGATACGAAAAATACAGTATGACCGCGAATGGTTTTACTCGGTTTTTGATATGGAAGACTATCTGGGCGAGGAGCTTAGCGGCGTAGAAACCGTAACCCTGCCTATAGTGGTAGATGGCGAAACCTACAACGAAAAATGCGCCACTTGGGAAGACATAGAACGCTACCACCACCGCGAACCCCTGGGCGATTTTAAAACCAGCGTGTTCCGTAACCCACCTGCCGAGGTAAAAAAGGCAGTGACAAAATCGACCCGCAAAAAGAAGTAAGCGTACTTACTTTCTCCACGCTGCAAAGTTACAACCGTGTTTTATAAAAAGTACTGAAGGCAATTGTTCAGTACGTTGTAAATCGCTATACACGGCATTTTGCCTTAAAAGCATTTTTGGGCCTGAAAACGCTGATAAATTTTAATTAAAATGTGTAAGAATATTTGATAAGTATTGATATAAATAAGTTTAAAATATTTTTAACAAAGAAAAAAACAACCCCCGAATGTCGAAGATTGTTTATTGCTAATTTTATATAGTTTTGATGTTTTTTACAGAAAAAACTTTCAAAATCATTATTTGTTCTTTCCGTTTTTAAAACGGACTTTCTCCACCACCGGAACCGGTTTTTTTGCTTTTGCCGGAGCCGCCTTTTTAAACGGTTTTTTAGCGGCGGGCGCCTTGGCAGCCGGCTTACCGTCGGCCTGTGTTTTAGGCTTAGCCGTTTTT
>JAAXJD010000164.1:0-29363 GCA_012270005.1 Flavobacterium sp.
ATATTCTGATTTGAGGGCTTTTAATTGGTTCTCATAATAGCTTTGATGTATTTTGCCATTGCTGACAGGGCAGGTAGTTTCAATGCGGAATACTTTGTTATAGTAAATGAGTTTCCCTAAAATTTGTGGTTTAATGTTCTTGAAAAAGTCAATCTCTTGCTGTTCATTTGTAAATCCGGCTTTTAAGACTTTGGCTTTTATAGTACACAGCATTTCATTTAGGAACAAGGTCATTTGGTAAGCCTCGTCTGCCGTTCGCATCATTTGAGAAGACAGCTTGTCTTCCTGATGATGAATTTGCGATAATATTTTGTTCAACACGATTTCCATAGCTTAGACGTTTAGAAATTAGCACTACTTGTTTCGGAATTACATCTTTGTTGATTTGTCAAAACTTGGAAATAATCTTGGAACCAATATCACAGGTTGCCCCCATATTGGGAAAGATTTATTTTTAATTACTGTTTCTGAAAGAATTAGAAAAAACAGAAAAAGGGTTAAGTACGCTACGACTTAACCCTTTTTTTATTAAATTTGCAGTAATGATTTACAAGGTAATCAGATGAAAGCGAGTGCAGTAAGCACCATTACTAAATCGTTACCGATGGCACTTTCGGTTCTTGTAAACTACTCTTTATTAGCCACTTTGGGCTATATTAATCTTTTTCAAAAAAAAACCTGCTACAAAAAGGTAACAGGTTTCTATAAACTAAGATTGTTGTAAATTATTCTTCGGTAGGAGCTGCAGTTTCCTCAGCAACTACTGATTCTTCAGCAGAAGAAACAAACCCTTTGGCTTGTAACATATTGTACCAGTTAAGAATCTTCTTGATGTCAGATACATATACGCGGTCTTCATCAAATTCCGGCAAAACAGCACGGAAATAGTCAATAAGAGCCTTGTTATCTTCTTTGTGAGATAAAGCAGGACCATCATTCTCTTTCTTTGCAATGTTTACAAAAACCTCAGAAAGGCGTGTTTCGCCATCATACGTGTAAACAGATATTTCTGAAAGCAAACTTACATTACTCCTAAGACCTACCGATACTTTTTTACCATCAGTTAAAGACTCTGCAAGAAAACCGGTGCGGGTTTGCAGCTTAAGCTCATAAAGGCCCGGCTTGCCCGAAATAGCTAATATTTTTTCAATACTCATTATGCTGTATGTTTTTATCCTATTTTTTTTAAGGAAGGCAAATATCTAATGTTTGATTTTAAAAACAAAAATTATCGCCCTTTTTTAGCAATAAATTTCATTTTGTAATCAGGCCTGGTTTTGCCCTCCATAATATTTTGAAGCTTTTTATTTATCAAACGCTTTTTTAAAGAAGATATTCTGTCTGTAAATAAAATTCCTTCAATATGGTCATACTCGTGCTGTATAACCCTTGCTATTAAACCATCATAAACATCGGTATGTTTATTAAAGTTTTCGTCATAGTATTCTATAGTGATTTTTTCGTGCCTGTATACGTCTTCACGTACTTCGGGTATACTTAAACAGCCTTCGTTAAAGCCCCACTCCTCTCCTTCTTCTTTAAGGATAACAGGGTTTATAAATGCCTTTTTAAATGTAGACAACTGTTTTTGCTCTTCCTCGCTCAGCTCATCGTCTTCGCCAAAAGGCGCTGTATCTACAATAAACAAACGCACTGCCAGGCCTACCTGAGGAGCAGCCAGGCCTACACCGTGGGCATTATACATGGTGTCAAACATATCTGAAACTAGCTTTGCGAGTTCCGGATAGTCTTGTGGTATATCTTCACCTTTTTTTCTTAGTACGGGGTCTCCGTATGCTATAATGGGTAGTATCATTTCTGTGTTAGTGTTATGCTTTGTGTTTGAGACACCGTTAATTTGGGCAAAAATAGTAAATAATGCTGATTTTACCACACAGCATAAAATGCTAATTTTTTGTGAGAATTTGCCCTATGATTTATAAACCGCTGCGGCATTGCTTACCTTTGCAGCTACATTAATAAGCATGATACAACGCGTAAGGCTATTTACCGAAAACACTTATTTTATCCGTGCACTGATTGTTACAGTAGCCGCGGCTTTGCCTGTGCTAATTTTAAACAAGTTAGGTCATTTCGACGCTGGGTTTACCATAGCCCTGGGTGCTTTTTTAACCTACCCCGCAGACATACCCAGCAACCTATGGCACCGCACACGTGGGTTGTTTTCTGCTGCCGTTATTATATCAGGTAGTACGTTACTGGTCAACTTACTGCATCCTTTTCCTTGGGCATTTTACCCCTTACTTACACTACTGGTGTTTTTACTGTCTATGATTTCGGTATATGGGCAGCGCGCCAATATGATTTCGTTTTCGGGACTACTGGCTATTGCCTTAGGAACCGGGCACATACATACCGGTACAGATATTTTTATGTATTCTGCACTTTTGTTTACAGGGTCACTCGTATATATGGTGCTGTCGTTAACGTTTAACTACCTAAACCCGCACCGGTACACCGAACTACAAATTGCAGACTGCCTGAAGCTTACGGCGAAATATATGAAACTTCGCGGTGATTTATGGGATGCAGGCGCTAATCGTGAAGCTATTACAAACAAACAGCTCAATTTACAGGTAGAAATAAACACAACTCACGACAACCTTCGTGAAATTTTATTACGTACTCGCAGTAATGCGGGCAGCAGTAATCGCAGCCGAAAAATGCTTATGGTGTTTGTGTCGTTAATGGAAATATTAGAGCTTGCACTTTCCACTTCGTTTGACCACAATAAACTGCATGAAATATTCGGTGCTCATTCAAGGGTTTTAGCTACGTATCAAACCCTTGCTTACAACCTGGCCGCTACGTTAAAAAAGCTTGGTAAAAGCCTGGAAGATCATAAAGTATACAGCCCAAAACACAATCTTACCGAAAATATTCACGCGTTGGAAAAGGTAATTAATGAGTACGAACAAGAGATAGGAAAAGAGGCTGCGGCCGAAGGTGTATGGATGCTTTTAAACATGTTGCACTATGCGGAAAAGCAGGTAGAGAAGATAAAACTCATAGAGCGTGCTCTTCACCCGGAAACTGTTTTTAAGGAATTACCCGAAGGCCGCAGAAAAGACCTTCAGAAATTCCTTACACCGGAAGATTATCCGTGGAGGTTGCTCAAAGATAACCTAAGTTTTTCGAGTACCATCTTCAGGCATTCATTACGATTAACCATAACCATTGCCATAGGGTTCATCGCCGGAAACATATTTCCGCTGCAGAACTTTTATTGGATACTCCTTACCATTGTTGTAATAATGAGGCCTGGGTATGGACTTACAAAACAACGGTCTTACCAAAGGATATTAGGTACAGTACTGGGTGGCATTGTAGCCTTTGCCCTGCTCCACTTTATATCTCACCCGGTAATTATAGGTACCCTTGTAATAGTTTGTATGCTGCTTGGATTTACATTTACAGCAATAAATTATAGCGTAGGAGCCACATTTGTAACCATGTACGTTATCTTTTTGTACTCACTACTTACCCCAGATATCGGCGCCGTAATACAGTTTAGGTTTCTAGATACGGCAATTGGAGCGACGCTGGCATTTGTGGCAAACTATTTTTTCTGGCCGTCGTGGGAGTTTTTAAATATGCCACAATACATAAAAAAAGCTATTGAGGCTAACCGGGATTATCTTCAGGAAATTTCCAGCTATTATAATAATAAAGGGGAGGTTACCACAGGTTACCGACTTGCCCGAAAAAATGCATTTGTAGCCTTAGGTAATCTTATGTCGTCTTACCAACGTATGACACAAGAGCCTAAAAGCAAGCAAAAACAACAGCAGCAGGTTTATAAAATAGCCGTGCTGAACCATACCCTATTGTCATCACTTGCGTCTGTAGGAACATATATACAGTCACATAAAACAACTAAGGCAAGCGAAGCATTTAACGCGGTGGTAAATACGGTTACAAAGAACCTGGAACAGGCAGCCGTATTAATGACACTTGAAGCAAACGCCGCAGAAGCTGCAATACAGCAAAACGAAGAGTTGGCCATGCGCTTTACGGAACTTAAAAACATACGCGCCAGAGAACTCCGGGAACTGGAACTGGAAGACGAACAGGAATTTAAACTAAGGATGGAAGAAGCGCAACTGGTTATAGAACAGCTGGTATGGCTTAACAGCCTTAGCGAGCGTATTCTTAAAGCAGTACGTAAGCTCGAGTTAAACCGTTAAAGCTAGCGAAGAATTCAAATATTTAAACATAAAAAAAGCCCGGCTGTGCCGGGCTTTTACTCTTTAAAAAAGTTACGCTTTAGCTGAAACTTTTTTACTTAACTCATCTGAAATAGCAGAACGCTCAAATTTAAGTTTGCCTGCCATAGTTTCTATAACTACTGTGTCTTCAGTAAGCTCGGCAAGCCTTCCATGTATCCCACTTTTGGTAATTACCTTATCGCCTACTTTAAGAGCGTTGTTAAATTCTTTTTCTTGTTTAATCTTTTTTTGCTGAGGCCTTATCATAAGGAAGTACATAACCACCACAATGACAAGCATAGGAGCAAATGACACAAATTGTTCCATTGTATAGTATTAAATTTATTTTTAGTGAGCCGGCATACCAATACCCGAGCTTTCAATATTTGCTTTAAAAGATACCTGTTCTGTACCTTTCTCCGTGTTAAGGGTAAGGGTAACGGTTTTGCTTACATCGCCACTCTTTCCTGTAGAATCAAACACCACATGAACCTCACCAGTTTTACCCGGAGACACAGGCTCTTTGGTGTAATCAGGTACCGTACAGCCACAACTTGCCTTAGCATCGGTTATTAAAAGATCTGCAGTACCTGTATTAGTAAACTTGTAGGTATACTCTACTTTTTCACCCGCCTTGATTTTACCAAAATCATGCTCGGTAGTTTCAAATTTTATAACTGGCAGTTTACCTGAATTTGCATGCGCAAGCTCGGCCTTTTTTGCTGTAGTGTCATCTATGGTAAGTGCTGCATTTTCCTTTTTGCAAGAAACTAAAAGTAAAGATGACATAACAATAATTTGTATCGACTGTTTTATCATGATATATAGCTTTAACAGGTTATTATTTTACATTAATCCCCTACCGGTTTTCATCATTTTTTTAGACTCCTGATACTCTTTAATCAGGTTATCCAGGATACCGTTTATAAAAATACTACTTTTTGGTGTACTGTATTCCTTAGCTATCTCCAAATACTCGTTAATAGTAACTTTTGCCGGTATAGAAGGGAATTTAAGGAACTCACATATTGCCATTTTAAGAATAATAGAGTCCAATTCGGCTATACGCTCTGCATCCCAGTTAGGGGTTTTATCAATAAACTCTTTAGCAAGTTCGTTATTATTCAGTACCGTTTTACGGAATAAATCCCTTGCGTAGTCTTTATCATCAAGATCTTTATATAACCTTGGTATTAAAAGAAACTCTCTTCCTTCCTGTGGTGGCGTAAGGGATTTTAGCTGTTTGCTGATTGCCGTGTTTACCAGCGGAATATCATCTACCCAGGTTAATTTATAATCCTCAAGATATTCGTACAGCTTTTCGTTTGGCGCTATTACTTCATCAAAAAGAGCTGCTACAAAATCACGATCTTCATTAAAAGTACTGGTACGTGTAGCCATATAGTTTTTATATAGCTCACTTTCCTTTACCGCCTCAAGCAATAATAATATGTAATCGTCATTGTTTTTCCAGTTATACACCTTTCGGTCTTCAAGGGCTATGCTAAGCGCATTGCTTTCATACAACTGTTTAAGTACAATGTTGTTTACAAACTTTTTGTTGGGATTACGCTCCTCAGGCGTAGCAATGTGTTTTTTCTGGATTTTTTCCAAATAATCTTCTTCAGCATTTCGTAGCTCCATAAGAGCCGAAATCATAATGAGGTAGAGGTCCCGAATGTTATCAATACTCTGAAATAAGAATTTCTCTTCCTTGTCCAGGCTATCTGAACCATTTTGAAGCATCGCATAAATGCTCTGCATTACTTTAACACGAATATGTCTCCTGTTTAACATCCGGATATAAGAACTTTAAATTATTACGGGACGAAAGTCTCCTTTCGTCCCGCAAAATTAAAAATAATATCTTTTTCAGCTAATTATTTAGCAAATTCTTTTTTTCGGTCATCTATACGACGCTGTGCAATTTGCATAGCCGCCTGATGCGTTGTAATATTATGCGTTTCAGCTTCGTGGAATATTTCAAGTGTAGTGTTGTAAATATTCTCGGTTCTTCTTAGCGCTTCCTCTTTACCGTATCCGGCAATTTCTCCGTAAACGTTAATGATACCGCCTGCGTTAATAAGGAAATCCGGTGCATAAGCAATACCACGCTCTTGTAATATTTTACCGTGAATACCCTCTACAGCAAGCTGGTTGTTAGCAGCACCAGCAATAACTTTTGCGTTTATAATATTTACAGTAGCATCATTAATTGTAGCACCAAGCGCACATGGAGCATAAATATCTACGTTTGCACCGTAAAGATCTTCGCCTGTAAATATAGTAGCACCATATTTAGCAGAAACAGCATCAAGCCTGTCCTGGTTAATATCTGTAATAAACACTTCAGCACCCTCTTTTGTAAGGTGGCTTATCAGTGTTTCACCCACGTGGCCAGTACCTTGTACCAAAACTTTTTTACCTGCCAGTACATCTGTACCAAACTGGTATTTGGCAGCAGCTTTCATACCCATATAAACTCCATATGCAGTTACCGGACTAGGATTACCTGATCCTCCCCTACTTTCAGATATACCTGTTACATGAGGGGTTACATCTCTGATAAGATCCATATCAGGAGTGGTTGTACCTACATCTTCTGCTGTAATATATTTTCCACTAAGTGTGTCTACAAACTGACCAAAACGGGTAATAAGTTCAGGAGTTTTATCTGCAGCGGCGTTACCAATTATAACGGCTTTACCACCGCCCAGGTTTAGGCCAGATATAGCCGACTTGTACGTCATACCCCGAGATAACCTAAGCACATCGTTAAGCGCTTCCCATTCGTTAGCATATTTCCACATACGGGTACCGCCAAGAGCCGGACCCAAAACTGTGTTATGGATACCAATTATTGCTTTTAAACCAGTATCTTTGTCATGGCAGAAAACTACCTGTTCATGATCATTGAATGAAGGCTGACCGAATACTGGATCTACCTTAGCAAGCTCATTGGCCCTAACAACTTCTGCTATCATCTGAAAGTGTATTTAGTTTTAAAAAAATTAAAAAGCTGAAAACAAATTTATGAATTTTGTATTACAAATGTGTTTAAAAACGGTTTTTTTATGTAATTTACAATTTAACATTTTCTTAAAAGCATTTTGTTGCTTTACAAAATAGTAATGAAAGAATTACAATACCTAAACAAATACTTTGCTAAATATAAATTTCAATTTCTTTTAGGAATTTTAATTACCATAATAGCGCAAATATTTTCGCAGTTCACTCCAGTGTTTGTAGGAGACGCTGTAACCGCAATAGAAATGTACACTAAAGGGCGATGGGGCGCCGAAAAAGTACAAACGGAGCTGATACATGCCATTTTAATTATATTAGGCTCCACCATGCTGGCGGGGGTACTGACCTTCTTTATGAGGCAAACACTTATAGTAATGTCCAGACATATAGAGTTTGATGTTAAAAACGAAATATTCAGGCATTACGAGCGTCTTCCACAGAGTTTTTACAAGCAACATCGCACAGGCGACCTTATGAACCGCATAAGCGAAGATGTTAATAAGGTAAGGCAGTACGTGGGGCCGGCAATTATGTACTCACTTAACACGGTGATAGGCTTTGTTGTTATCCTTACCCAAATGATAATGATTTCTCCCAGCCTTACCCTATACACCGTATTGCCATTGCCATTATTAGCCTATAGCATTTTTTGGGTAAGCCGCGAAATAAACAAGCGTAGTGCCCTTACACAACAAAACCTGTCGCAACTCGCCACATATTCTCAGGAAATATTTTCCGGTATCCGCATCATCAAAGCCTACGCACTGGAAGACCAAAAGGAAGCCGGTTTTGTAGCACTTTCACGCGAAAGCAAAGCAAAAAATATGAGCTTAGCCTGGGTAAATGCAATGTTTGGCCCACTAATGGTTTTGCTTATAGGCATTAGCAACTTGCTGGTAATATTTGTGGGAGGCATGATGTACATTAACGGTACGGTAAAGAACATGGGAACCCTTGCCGAATTTATTCTTTGTATAAACCGCCTAACCTGGCCTGTAGCTTCGTTAGGATGGATATCGAGCATGATACAGGAAGCGGAAGTTTCACAAAAAAGGATAAACGAGTTCCTTAAAACGGAACCCGAAATTAAAAACACCGTAAAGGAGAACACTCCTGTACAAGGCAATATTACGTTTAACGGCGTTAGCTTTACTTATGAAGACACAGGTATTGAAGCACTTAAAAATGTTTCGTTCAGCATCAACAAAGGTGAGACACTAGCCATATTAGGCCGTACCGGAAGCGGAAAAAGTACCATACTATCATTAATTTCAAGGCTTTACAATACCAATGGCGGAGAAATATTAATAGATAACAAGCCAATAGAACAGCTTAACCTGCACGACCTAAGGGACCGTATCGGCGTAGTACCGCAGGATGCCTTTTTGTTTAGCGACAGCATAAAAAACAATATAAAATTTGGCAAAGAAGACGCTACTGATGATGAAATTAAAGACGCCGCCAAAATGGCCGCCGTACATCATAACATTAAAGGGTTTGCCAAGCAGTACGACACTGTTTTAGGAGAGCGTGGCATTACACTTTCGGGCGGGCAAAAACAAAGGGTTTCTATAGCAAGGGCATTAATAAAAGATGCTCCCGTACTGCTGCTGGACGACTGCCTGAGCGCTGTAGATACAGAAACAGAAGAAACTATACTGAACAACCTTAAGAAGTTTTGTAAAGATAAAACCACAATTATAGTAAGTCACAGGGTGTCATCGGCTAAAAATGCCGATAAAATCATTATTCTTGATGATGGTAAAATCGTAGAACAAGGCACTCACAATCAGCTAATAGCCCACAACGGATACTACAAAGAATTGTATATGTTGCAACTGTCCGAAAAAGAATTATAATAATTGATGGATTATTAAGATTTTTTTTAGATTTTTGGGATACTAATAAACCAAAAACTAAATCAAAAGTATTATTATATAAAATGACATGTTGGAAAAGGAAGAAATTTTTTCGAAGGTATTAAGAGCCGGAAGAAGAACGTACTTCTTTGATGTAAGGGCGACTAAAGCAGACGATTACTACATCACTATAACAGAAAGTAAGAAGTTTACTGAAGAAGACGGTTCATTTCACTTTAAAAAACATAAAATTTACCTATACAAAGAAGACTTTGCTGCATTTAGGGAAATTTTAGACGAGATGACAGAATTTGTACTGAATACTAAGGGCGAAGAGGTAATATCAGAAAGGCACCAAAAAGACTTCCGAAAATTCTATTCAGAAGATACCGAGCTGGAAACTGTTACAGAAAGCTTTACAGACTTAAGCTTTGAAGATATATAATTAATATACTCCCTTAGCGGGAGTTTTTTTATCAGACACAAAAAAACCATCTGTTTTATGCAGATGGTTTTTTTATACAATTCTCTATGTTGTTACCTTAATGTAAAGCTTGAGTTTGAAACCAGTGTCCCTTTATCAAAAACATTAACTTGATAAAGACCTTTTTCAAAATCCTGCCCCATTAGGCTCTGTTTTACGTCCATAGTTTTATTCTCATATTTTGCTGTAGTAACAAAACTATACGTTAATGTTTGTCCGTCAAAATTCTCAACCTTCTTCTCTCCTATTACATTGTTTTTAGGATCAATAACCTGAACATAGTATGTTTTGTCACCGGCTATTGCAACCTCGTTACCTGCAATGGTAAAAGCAATATCTATCTGATCTACCCTTCTTGCCTTATCAGTCTCAATTAACTTACCGGAACTACGTTTTTTAAACGTTTTTGTGGTAAGGTTAGTTATGGTAAGTTTTTGGGCTTTCTCCACCTTCTGGCTCAGGTTACTGTTTTGCGCAGTAAGTGTATCATTATAACGTTTACTTTCTGTAAGCGCGCTGCGGGTACTGTCGCGTTGCGTGGTAAGTACGCCATTTTCTTCTTTAAGCTTATTATTCTCAGCAATCAGCGCATCGTGCTCACGTTTCAGTTTTACGTATAACGTTTTAAACTTAGCCATAGAGGCGGCGTTACCATCTGATTTTTCTACTTTAGCAATAAGTTCTACAATCTTAGCCCTTTCTGCTTCAAGATCGCCTTTAAGGCCGGTATTTTCTTCAATTGCCTGGTCGTAGCTTTCTTTTTGAGCTTTAAGATCTGCAAGTAACTGATCTTTTTCTGACATCAGTTTAACTTCTTTTGTTTTGCTCTCGGTGCTCATTTTGTACATCCACCCAAGGCTACCTGCCAAAAGTAAAGAAAGTACAATAATAACTACCTTTAAGCTAGAGTTGTTCTGTTGTTTTTCCATCTTTTATACTATATTATTTTTTTCAAATTTAATTATTATTTGACACCTTAGCGGCCTTTTAACGAAAAATTACAGAAAAGTGTTAACTTTGACCCAACAAAATTACCATGAAAAATATCGTACTTTTTACCCCTGCAGACCTGCTTAAATACACCAAGCAGCGTAGTGGCGAAATTAAATTTGGCGAACGTATAATTACCGTTCCTAAAGATGCGGACCCGTTTGAATTTATGAAAAATTCTGAGGCGGGATTTGTTTTACTGGGCATTCCGGAAGATATAGGTATACGCGCAAATCATGGTAAAGCCGGCGCTGCAAAGGCATGGGTACATTCCCTTAAAAGCATTTGTAATATGCAGCACAACCGCTTTTGCAAAGGAAGTAGCCTTATTGTGCTAGGCCACCTTGATGTGACCGAACTGATGGCACAGGCTGCAGAATTAAACAATACTGATAATGAAGGCAGAAGGGCACTCTCTGCACTGGTTGAAAAGCTAGACAAGGATGTTTCTCACGTTATCTGCAGGATTATTCAGGCAGGCAAAATCCCTATTGTTATAGGCGGCGGTCATAATAATGCTTACGGAAACATTAAAGGTGCGGCACTCGCAAAAGGCAAGCCCGTAAGCGCTATAAACTACGACAGCCGCGCCAGGCTCAGGATGCTTGAAGGCAGGCATAGCGGCAATGGTTTCAGCTATGCTTTTGAAGAAGGTTTTTTAAAGAACTACTTTATATTTGGGCTACACGAAAGCTATGCCAATAAAGGTATACTGGAAACCGTAAAGAAACACAATGACCGTATACGTTATAATACTTACGAGCAAATCGCGGTAAGAAAGGAGAAACACTTTACCCAAGAACTGGCGCTGGTAAAAGGATTTGTTACAGATGACCCGTTTGGATTAGAGATTGATATGTCTGCCCTGCCCCATTTCCCTACAGATACCATGAGCGCAAGCGGATTTAGCATAGAGAAAGCCAGGCATTTTGTACACTTCTTCGGGCAACTGAAAAACGTTACCTACTTTCATATTTGCGAGGCTGCCCCAGAACTGGAATGTGAAAACTACACCCACCTTACCGGGAAAGTTATTGCGGCACTGATCTCTGATTTTATAAAATCAAAAAGTCTCTTAGCGAATAATTTGGTATAACTCAAACATAAACCGTAAACATACAAATGCCTCTGCAAAATTATGCAGAGGCATTTGTATTTAAACTATCTTGCAAATAGAGCAGGATATAAAATAAAAAAGCCCCAACATCTTACGATTTGGGGCTTACCTGCGGAGAAAGAGGGATTCGAACCCCCGGACCTGTTACAGTCAACGGTTTTCAAGACCGCCGCATTCGACCACTCTGCCATTTCTCCAGTAAAGCGCATTCATTACCTGATTGCGAGTGCAAATATAGTAAGGTTTTTCAGTTATGCAAGCGCATTATAAACAAAAATGGTTAAGTTTTACTAACATAAAACTTAACCATTTTATAATCTGAAACTTAAACAGAATATTTTTTTATCAGAAATTTACGTAATCTGTTATTTCCAAGCCATAGCCTATAATACCTACACGTTTTCCATGTTCAGAATTTGTCAGCAGGCGAATTTTACTAACATCAAGGTCGTGTAATATCTGCGCACCAATACCAAAATCTTTAACGTCCATTTTTGGCTGTGGAGCCTTTAATTCACCTTTTTGTTGTAACAACTTTAATTCGCTTATGCGGTTAAGCAAATGTGCCGGCTCTGTATCCTGATTTATAAACAGTATGGCACCCTTACCCTCTTCATTTATTTTCCTGAACATATTATCCAGCTTGGTATCAGCATTATTGGTAAGCGTTCCCAGCAAATCGTTATTTATCTGGGTACTATTTATGCGTGTCAGCACAGCATCGCCATTGTTCCAACTGCCTTTTGTAAGTGCTATATGGATTTGCTTGTTTGTTGTTTGTTCGTAAGCCCTTAACCTGAAAGAACCAAAACGGGTTTCGACCTGAAAATCTTCTTTCTTTTTTATCAGGCTGTCATGCTGCATACGGTAGGCTACCAGCGCTTCTATAGAAATCAGTTTTAAATCAAATTTCTTGGCAACCTCCACCAATTGTGGCAAGCGCGCCATAGAGCCATCCTCATTTAAAATTTCTACCAATATCCCTGCAGGTTTAAGCCCTGCCAAACGGGCAAGGTCTATAGAGGCCTCTGTATGGCCCGTACGCCTTAGTACGCCGCCTTCTTTTGCTCTTAGAGGAAAAATATGACCAGGTCGGCCTAAATCATGTGGCTTGGTGTTTTCGTCCACTAAAGACATTATGGTCTTTGCCCTGTCGTGCACAGAAATACCTGTAGTACATCCGTGTCCTATAAGGTCTATAGATACCGTAAACGCCGTTTGATGTAATACTGTATTATTGGTGACCATAGGGTGAAGATCTAACTCATCGCAACGTGCTTCAGTAAGCGGCGCGCATATAAGTCCGCGACCGTGGGTGGCCATAAAATTAATCATTTCCGGCGTCACCATTTCGGCAGCGGCAATAAAATCGCCTTCGTTTTCACGATCTTCATCATCTACCACTATCACTACTTTACCCAGGCGTATGTCTTCTATAGCCTCTTCAATAGTATTTAGTGTAAAGATTTTGTCTGTTGTTGTAGTTGTCATAGTTAGTGTTTATTGTGATAATCGGTTACAGCATTTTTAATAGCTGCTTTGTTAATAAAGAATACAATAAAATAAACCAGGGCCAGTAATAATACAGCCACTAATGGTACGCCCATTTTTTTACCGGTTATTTTCCGAATGTCTGCAAAACACCTTCCCGAGCTGATTACAAAAGCAAACAACCCTACTAATACTGCAATTTCAGGAATTAGCAATACCGGCTTAGTCTTCAGTTTAAATGCTAAAATTATGGCAGTAATATTTAGCACTATTGCAGCTATTGAATGCACCTTAAACCGGTCGGCAAGTATTTCTATATTAAGGTAATCCAAATCATATAAATTGCCTTGCTCCATAAGAACCTCCTGGCTTACGCCTCTGTTATCAAGTGTTTTAATTATTTTTTTTCGGTAAATTTCGGTACTGCCGCGCTGTTTAGACTCTCTTAATAATAAAATAAGCGAGTCATTATCCATTTCCTGTAAAGCAAACCATTCATCATCCTGTACCGGTGTAAATGCAGCGATATTAACGGTAGGCTGCAATACTTTCTTCCTTTTACTAAACAGTTTTGTAAACGGAACAGTAAGCCAATCCATATCTATAGAAAGGTTCATATCGTTTGTAGCCCTGTAAGTAAATAAAATAGCGAAAGGCGTTAATACAAACGACGACATCCATGAACCGGCAAACGGCGGAATACCGTTTTCCTGGGCCACTTTTTTCCCAAATGTGTTTATAAAGTGGAATATTATAAAAATCAACACGGCAAATACTATAGGAAGCCCTAGTCCGCCTTTACGTATTATAGCCCCAAGCGGTGCACCTATAAAAAACATCATAAGGCATGCATAGGCAATTACAAACTTATCGTAAAGCGCAATCCAGTGTCCGTTGATGTTTTTAATTTTTTCTTCGAGAGCGGTTTTACCCGATGTTACCACATACTCGGTACTGCCTTCGTTATTAATAGCTAAATCCAGCACCCTGGCCTTCTCTTCTTTGTTTAGTACAGAAAGTAAATCTGCCGGGAACACTTCTTTAACCGCCTTCTTTGTACTATCAGCAGGAGTAGAGAATTTTGGCGGCTTTACAAAAATACTTGTAGGCCTCATTACAAGGTTATCTGCGGTACTTTTTAACTCCTTATTATAATTTTTTTGAAGAGAATCCAGTGTAAAGTTTAGTTCCTTTACATTAAGCATATTATTGGTATGAACAACCTGGTCGTCCTCGGATCCTGTGTTATTTAACGCTGTAAGATCTATGTTCATTAACTGCCTTGAAAATTTACTTTTCAAAAAAGGCATCTTGTTCATAGTAGCCTGATCCTTAGCATCCAGTTGTTCATAATAATAGCCATCATATAACTCTAATTGCAACAGATTACTCTTTTCGCTACTTTTAAGCAATCCTGATTTTGCTTTAATAACAGTAACATTTCCCGTAATAGACTTTCGTTTGTGTATTGTTACTCCAGAGAGTTTCTCACCGTTTTCACCATCTTTTTTATCTACCTTGATATTAAAGCTACCAATACTGTTAAACTGCCCGGCAATAATGGCCATAGCAGGTTTTTTCTGTACAATATTTTTTCGGAGATTGGTAAACTTAAACTGCGCTTGCGGAATTACATTATTAGCAAAGAAAAACGCAACAATACTTAAAAGCACTATAAATATTGTAAGCGACCTCATAGAACGACCCAGTGAAATCCCTGATGATTTCATGGCGGCGAACTCATAATTCTCTGCAAAATTACCAAATGTCATTATAGAAGCCAGCAATATAGAAAGCGGCAATACCAGTGGTACTATGGTAGGCGAATAAAACCCTAAGAATTTTACCACTATAAATAATTCCAGGTCTTTACCTGCAAGCTCGGCTATAAATAACCATATACCCTGTAATATAAAGATAAAGAACAGGATAATGAATACAGATAAAAATGTTTTTATAAACGAGGTAAGTATGTATCGGTCAAGTATTTTCACCGTTTGAATTAATCTAGTCGGTTAATATAATAGTTAGGGTACTTCCCTGCTGTAAAGGTAAAATGATTTTTAGATAATGGCTGATTTACTTTAAACGAATTTATAGTAAATGTGGTTTTTGTTCCGTCCTTATCTAACTGTATTAAAGTATATATGTGATGTGTTTGAGAATCAACTCCCAGTAATATGTTCTTTACATCAGAATGCGAATCGGTAGGGATCAGTTTAATAAACTGTATTTTCCTGCCCTTTACATTCATGGCAATATCCATATAATACTTGTAACCTGAATTAAAAAATGTAAGCATCTTACCCGGAGTAAGGCCGTCATTTTTTTGGTTATCGCCGTTAGAAATGGTTATCTCCTCGTCCTCAGGCACAATGTTATACACTTTCTTACCGTCGAAAATACGGGTTACCCCCATAAAGTTTAATAAGTACTTTTGTCCCTGAAGCGTAACATTACCTTTACTCTCCTGGTTTAAATTCTTTTTGTAATTGCTTACCTGATAACGGAAGTCTATAACAATGTTATCATAACTTTTAATTTTAGCGGTAACGTCATTCAACATTTTCCTGGCTGCAGCAGATTCCTGTGCAAATACCTGTGCGCTAAATAATAAAAACAGTAAAACAAAAATCCTTGATATAGCCCGCATCTTAATGGTCATTTTCTTCATTTCTAAAAAATTGCTCTAAAGAAACCAAATCCGGGATAAGAACATTCCTGGCTTTACTACCCTCAAAAGGCCCTACTATTCCTGCTGCTTCCAGCTGGTCTATAAGCCTGCCTGCACGGTTGTAACCCAGTTTTAACTTACGCTGCAGTAACGATGCCGAACCTTGTTGTGCGGTTACAATTACTTCAGCCGCTTCCCTGAACATTGAATCTCTTTCGCTTATATCTATATCAAGATTAGTGCCACTTTCCTCACCTATAAACTCAGGAAGCATATACGCTTCGGGATAACCTTTTTGTCCGCCAATAAATTCTGTTATTTTTTCAACCTCAGGAGTATCTACAAATGCACACTGCACCCTTACAAGATCGTTACCCTGTGTGTACAGTAAATCTCCCCTACCTATAAGCTGGTCTGCACCAGGGCTATCTAAGATAGTACGTGAGTCTATTTTACTGGTTACCCTAAAGGCTATCCTCGCCGGGAAGTTGGCTTTAATAATACCCGTAATTACGTTTACAGATGGCCTTTGTGTGGCAATAATAAGGTGAATACCAATAGCCCTGGCTAACTGTGCCAAACGTGCTATAGGGGTTTCTACTTCCTTACCTGCCGTCATAATAAGGTCGGCAAACTCGTCTACAACCAGCACTATGTACGGAAGAAAACGGTGCCCGTTCTCAGGGTTAAGCTTTCTGTGTTTAAACTTTTCGTTGTACTCTTTAATGTTTCTAACCATAGCATCCTTTAAAAGGCTGTAACGGTTATCCATTTCTATACAAAGCGAATTTAACGTATTGATTACTTTGCTGTTGTCAGTAATAATAGCATCGCCCCCGTCAGGAAGCATGGCCAAATAATGACGCTCTATTTTGTTAAACAGCGTAAGCTCTACCTTTTTAGGGTCTACCAAAACAAATTTAACTTCCGCCGGATGTTTTTTGTACAACAGCGATGTAAGGACAGCATTTAACCCTACCGACTTACCCTGCCCGGTAGCACCTGCCATAAGTAAGTGCGGCATCTTGGCTAGGTCTGTAACAAACGTTTCATTACTAATGGTTTTACCCAAGGCTATAGGCAGCTCCATTTCAGCGGTCTGAAATTTAGGCGAAGCAATCACACTACGCATAGATACCATAGTAGGCCTTGTGTTAGGCACCTCAATACCTATGGTTCCTTTACCCGGAATAGGCGCAATAATCCTAATGCCCAGCGCGGCAAGGGATAATGCAATATCGTCTTCCAGGCTCTTAATCTTAGAAATACGTATACCGGCCTCAGGTACGATTTCGTACAAGGTAACAGTAGGACCTACCGTAGCCTTAATTTGAGCAATGTCTATTTTATAATTCCGAAGGGTATCTACAATCCTGTTCTTGTTTTCCTCCAGCTCGTGCTGGTCTATTGTTATCCCCCCTGTAGAATACTCTTTAAGAAGCTCTAACGGCGGAAACTGATAATTAGACAGTTCCAGAGTAGGATCAAATTCGCCAAAGTCACGCACAAGTCGGGCAGCAAGGTTCTCCTCTACCTCTGCTTCGTCCTCTATTTTTTCAATAACAAAGTTCTCGTCATCGGTTTCTATGATTTCATGGACTTGCGGAGCTATGGGCACTATTGGTGCAAGTTTTTGCTTTGGCACATCAAGATTGATTTCAGATGCCTTTTCTATAGTAGGCTTAAGCGCGTCTTTGTTTATTTCAAACATAGAAACCGGAGGTGCTACAACGGGCGGCGTAGCGGCAGCCGGGGCAATAGGCGTTTCGGGTATTACCTTAAGTTCCATATGCTCAGCTATCTCATCATACTCCTCATCGTCAGCCGGCATATCCTCATAATTAGGATGATACTCTTCCTCCTCTTCAATCTCAGGCTCCGGCGTTGGTACAGTAACAGGCGTTACAACGCTTTGCACACGCGGAGTTGCTTCTGCAACAACCTCTTCATTCCCCACTTCTTCTTCGGCCTTTTCCGGTTTAGGCTTCGGCTCAAAAAATGTTTTAATTGCATCTGGAGAAATCTTAACCTTAAGGAACAGGAATATAGAAAGGGCAAACATAAGCACTAATAATGTACCGCTTTTACCCAGGTAATCCTGAATAAAAAGGTTTAATTCATAACCTACAACTCCCCCTAATTCAGGGATGTAGATATTAAAGAAACCAAAAAACACCGACAAGATAACGGTAAGGTATAAATCCCAAAACAATGTGCGTTTAAGTTTACCTACCGGCAAATCAAGCACAAGGTAGGCACCAAACATAAAAAAGAATCGTATTAATATAAACGACGCTACCCCAAAGCCGTTATATAAAAACAACTCGGCAAGTAGAGCGCCAAATTTACCCAGCCAGTTTTGCACAGGTACGGCGCGGTCTGAAAACTGTGTTAAAGCACTCTGATGTGCCTGCCATTTAAATATATACGAAACAAACGATAGCAACATAGCCACAGAAAACAAAAAGAAAAATAACCCGAAAATAACTTTATTTCTTCGGGAAACGCGCCAAGGCCTCTTTTCTGCCTGTTCTGTATTTGGTTTATCGTTTGTTTTTTTCGCTTTTGCCATACGTTTTGTGATTCCTTATCGGTAAAAATATCAATTTCAGAACAATCCTGCTATCCTCGGATAGTAAATAATTGTTCCTACAGCCACCGCAGCCATCGCCGCAAAAAATACGGCGCCGGAGGCTATATCTTTTATAAAACCTATTTTTTCGTTAAATCCCGGGTTAATAAAATCGCATAGTTTTTCTACTGCGGTGTTAGCCCCCTCTATAGCCATAACAAGTCCTATTGCAAGGGTTTGCATCATCCACTCCTCTCTTGAAATGTGGAAATAGAAACCTGCAACAGTAACCAGTATGCCCAGGCTAAACTGAACCATGATACTATGCTCAGTAGTAATAAGCCTGTAGGCTCCCATTACAGAGTAGTAAACGCTTTTTACCCTACCCTTAACAAATCTGTTATCTTTCATTTATTACAAAGAAGCCAGCGCGTTATCATAGTCAGGCTCGTCTTTAATATCCGGCACCTGTTCTGTGTATACTACGTTACCCTCCTCATTTATAACTACCACCGCACGCGAGTGAAGCCCTGCTAAAGGTCCGTCTGTAATCGTAAGGCCATAATCAGCACCAAAACTACCATCTTTAAAGTCTGAAGCAGTAAGCACATTGGCTATACCTTCAGCACCGCAAAAACGGGTTTGTGCAAAAGGCAGGTCTCTTGAAACACAAATAACCTTTGTATTTTCTAACGATGCCGCTTTTTCATTAAACTTACGTACCGATGCAGCGCAAGTTCCTGTATCTATACTTGGGAATATATTTAGTATTACCTTACTTCCTTTAAAGTCGGCAAGAGATGTTGTAGAAAGATCTTGTTTAACCAAAGTAAAATCCGGAGCTTTAGTTCCGTTTTCAGGCAGACTGCCTACTGTGTGTACCGGGTTTCCACCCAAAGTTATATTAGCCATAGTAAATGTTATATTTTAATTCAACGCAAAAGTAACAAAATATATCCTACTCCCCACAGGTGTTTTTACACCCCAGTAAAAGAATCCTGATAAAAAAAGCCGCCCGGTGGGCAGCTTATTTATTCGTTTGCTATTCGTTATGCAGAAATGCCTGTCGGTTTAGCAACGTTTCGTCGCTTTCTACATGATCCTCATCGGGCACGCAGCAGTCTACCGGACATACAGCAGCACACTGCGGCTCGTCATGAAAGCCTTTACACTCTGTACATTTACCGGGAACAATGTAGTAAATATCATCGCTTAGCGGCGTCTGAGCCGTTTCGGCATCTACTTCCTCACCAGACGGCAGTACTATGCGCCCATGTAGTTTTGTTCCGTCTTTGTAGCGCCAGTCATCGGCACCTTCATATATTGCAGTGTTTGGGCACTCCGGTTCGCAGGCCCCACAGTTTATACATTCATCAGTTATTTTAATTGCCATGGTAATCTATGGTATTAATACGTAAATTTGTAGCAAAATTACGTCCAAATCCATTATTATACAAACATAATGACGTTAACAGAAAGAAAAAAAGCATTTGCCACCCTGGGCACTTTCCTAAGCCAGTTTACACCGTCAACTACACAACCCGCGGAAGGCATTCCTTTTAATGAAGATTATTTTGATAAGTACCTAAACCTTATAACACAATCTCAAATACACAACCACTGGTTTACACCAGAGCAGGTTTACTTCGCTACCGCTCAGTGGGCAGAAGCACTTACTACGGAAAACCTGGATAAATGGCTGGATAATTATAACCTTGAATCCGTAAAGCCGAAAACCGTAGCACTGGTGTTGGCGGGCAATATACCTTTGGTTGGTTTTCATGACTTTATTTCGGTTGTACTGAGCGGTCACCGTGTTTTGGTAAAACTTTCCAGCAACGACAAGTACCTACTCCCCGCTTTAGCACAATACCTTGTAGCGGTGGCGCCCGAATTAAAGCAACAAATTACTTTCACGGAAGAAAAACTGGAAGGATTTGATGCCGTAATAGCTACAGGTAGCAACAATACAGCCCGCTATTTTGAGTATTATTTTAAAGATAAGCCAAACATTATCCGTAAAAACAGGAACAGTGTAGCGGTACTTACAGGTAACGAAAGCAAGGACGAACTTTTTGCGCTGGGCGAAGATATCTTCAGGTATTTTGGTTTAGGATGTCGCAATGTTTCAAAATTATTTGTACCTCAAGGCTATGATTTTAAAGTATTTTTTGAAGCAATATTTCCGTATAGCGAAATTATACATTACGAAAAATACGCCAACAACTACGACTACAACAAGGCGGTTTTCCTGATGAGTAACTTTAAACTATTAGATAACGGTTTCCTAACCTTAAAAGAAGACAGTAGCTACGCCTCCCCTATTTCGAGTGTATTCTATGAGTACTATAATGATATTGAATCGATTAAGCAAAGGCTGGAATCAGAATCAGACCAAATACAATGCATCGTAAGTAATACTGAATTTAGCAATGCCGTAAAATTTGGGCATACTCAAAAACCGGGATTGTTAGATTATGCCGACAATGTGGACATAATTTCATTTTTATCAAAAATTTGATAGAATTATTTAGAAAAATTTTGGTGGTAAATCAGCCGATAATTAGGAAATTTGTTGCACTTTATAAGTAATAACACAATGAAAAAGCACAACTTTAGCGCAGGACCATCAATCCTGCCACAGGAAGTATTCGAAAAATCAGCTCAGGCAGTACTGGACTTTAACGGTTCAGGCTTATCTATCCTGGAAATTTCCCACCGCAGTAAAGACTTCGTTGCCGTAATGGAAGAAGCCCGCGCACTAGCCCTTGAACTTATGGGTTTAACAGGCAAAGGTTACCAGGCACTGTTCTTATCCGGTGGCGCATCGCTGGAATTTATAAGGGTACCTTACAACCTATTAAAAGAAGGCGGTAAGGCAGCCTACCTGGATACAGGTACATGGGCAGCGGCTGCAATAAAAGAAGCTAAGAAATTTGGCACTACCGAAGTTGTGGCATCCTCAAAAGATAAAAATTACAACTACATACCTAAAGGGTACAGCATACCAGCCGATGCAGACTATTTTCACTGCACCAGCAACAATACCATTTTCGGTACACAGATGCAGGATTTCCCTGAAACAGATGTTCCGCTGGTATGCGATATGAGCTCAGATATATTTTCGCGTGAAATAGATTTCAGCAAATTTGGACTTATATATGCAGGAGCTCAGAAAAACATGGGCCCTGCCGGTACAGCACTTATAGTAATCAAAGAAGAACTGTTAGGTAAAACAGGGCGAAACATACCTTCATTACTAGACTATCAGCAGCATATAGATAAAGAGAGTATGTACAATACCCCTGCGGTATTCCCGGTATATGCCTCTTACCTTACACTGAAATGGCTTAAAGAACAAGGCGGCGTTAAAGCGATTGAAGCTAAAAACAACGAAAAGGCAGCACTGCTTTACAACGAAATTGATCGCAACTCACTTTTTGTAGGCACTGCTAACACTGAAGACCGTTCTAAAATGAACGTGTGCTTCTTGCTTAAAGACGAAGCCCATACAGAGCAGTTTGATAAGCTATGGAAATCAGCGGGTATTAGCGGGCTTAACGGACACAGGTCTGTAGGTGGTTACCGGGCATCTATATACAACGCCATGCCAATAGAAAGCGTGCAGGTACTTGTAGATGTAATGAAAGAACTGGAAGAAAGCATTTAATTGTTTCAGGTTTTGCCGTTACTAACGGAATCTGAAATCTAAATTCTAAAATCTGAAATAATAAAAATGAAAATATTAGCAAACGACGGTATTTCTAAAGCAGGACTTATAGCGCTTGAAGACGCCGGATACGAAGTTATAACTACTAAAGTTGCCCAGGAACAGGTAGCTAATTACATAAATACAAACGATGTTGCGGTAATACTGGTACGCAGCGCAACAAAAGTGCGTAAAGATATTATAGACGCCTGCCCCGGCCTTAAAATCATTGGTCGCGGTGGCGTGGGTATGGATAACATAGATGTGGAGTATGCGCGTGAAAAAGGAATACACGTAATCAACACGCCTGCATCGTCTTCTGATTCAGTAGCTGAACTGGTGTTTGCACACCTGTTTAGTGGTGTACGTTTTTTGTACGACAGTAACCGCCAGATGCCGCTTGAAGGCGATACTAACTTTGAAGGCCTTAAAAAAGCATACGCAAATGGTACAGAACTTCGCGGAAAGACACTTGGTATCATAGGGTTTGGCCGCATAGGTCGTTCCGTGGCGCGTATGGCACTGGGGCTAGGTATGCGCGTAGTGGCTACAGATAAATTTGTAGACGAAGCTGAAGTACGCGTAGATTTTTACAACGGCCAGTTTATTAATGTAGCCATTAAAACAGAACCGGTTGAAGATATTCTTAAGGAAGCCGATTTTATTTCACTACACGTACCGGCACAAAAAGAAGGCTATGTTATAGGTAAGGCCGAATTTGAAACCATGAAAGATGGCGTTGGTATTGTAAATGCGTCTCGTGGTGGTATTATAGACGAAGTAGCCCTACTTGCGGCACTAGACAGCGGTAAAGTGTCATTTGCCGGACTAGATGTTTTTGAAGACGAACCAAAACCCGCAGTACAGGTGCTTATGCACCCTAAAGTATCGCTTACGCCACACATAGGCGCGGCGACACTTGAAGCGCAGGATCGTATAGGCACAGAACTTGCCGAGCAAATATGCAGCCTGCTTAAACCTTAATTTTTGAGAAAACCAATTATATTATGAATGGAAACGGGATTATCTTACGATGGTCCCGTTCTCTTTTTGTATACATACCATTCTCATCAATGTACCATAAACAAAAAACTCCTGCCAAAAGCAGGAGTTTTTATATACAATAACGTAAAGCGATTAAACAATTTTAAAACGCTTACGGTCGTTTTCGTTAAGGTAAATTTTACGAAGACGCCGGCTCTTAGGCGTTACTTCTACGTACTCATCTTTCTGGAGGTATTCCAGCGCTTCTTCAAGCGAGAATTTAATAGCAGGGATAATCCTGGCGTTATCATCGGCACCCGAAGAACGTACGTTTGTAAGATTTTTAGTTTTAGTAACGTTTACAACCATATCATCGCCACGGCTGTTTTCACCAATTACCTGACCTTCGTAGATATCCTCGTTAGGGTCTACAAAGAACTTACCACGTTCCTGTAGTTTATCTATAGAGTAAGGAATAGCCTTACCATTTTCCATAGATATAAGCGATCCGCTTAGACGGCCAGGTATTTCACCTTTTAGTGGCTGGTATTCAAGGAAACGGTGTGCCATAATAGCCTCTCCTGCAGTAGCGGTAAGCAACTGGTTCCTTAAACCGATAATACCACGCGAAGGAATGTTAAACTGAATTATCATACGATCACCCTTAGGCTCCATGCTTAGCATTTCACCCTTACGAAGCGTTACAAATTCTACCGCACGGCCTGAAAGGTTTTCAGGAAGGTCTATGGTAAGTTCTTCAATAGGCTCACACTTAACGCCATCAATTTCTTTAATGATAACCTGTGGCTGGCCTATCTGAAGTTCGTAACCTTCACGGCGCATCGTTTCTATAAGTACAGATAAGTGTAATACACCACGGCCAAATACCATAAATTTATCTGCACTGTCAGTTTCGTTTACGCGTAGCGCAAGGTTTTTTTCAAGCTCTTTGGTTAACCTGTCTTTAATGTGGCGAGAAGTAACAAACTTACCTTCTTTACCAAAGAAAGGAGAATCGTTAATTGTGAAAAGCATACTCATTGTAGGCTCATCTATAGCAATGGTAGCCAGTGCTTCAGGATTTTCAAAATCAGCAACAGTATCACCAATTTCAAAACCTTCAAGACCTACAATAGCACAAATATCTCCAGCGTGAACTTCTTCTACTTTTCTACGGCCGATACCTTCAAAAACGTGAAGCTCTTTAATTTTAGATTTGATGATTTTACCATCACGCTTAACAAGGCTTACGTTTTGGCCTTCTTTAAGCGATCCACGCTGTAAACGACCAATAGCAATACGACCTGTAAAGCTACTAAAATCAAGCGATGTTATAAGAAGCTGAGGCGTACCTTCAGATACTTTTGGTGCAGGTATGTGCTCCAGTACCATATCCAGTAGCGGCTCTATGTTTTCAGTTTTGTTTCTCCAGTCTGTACTCATCCAGTTTTGTTTGGCACTACCGTAAACAGAAGGGAAATCTAGCTGCCATTCTTCTGCACCAAGTTCAAACATCAGGTCGAATACTTTTTCGTGTACTTCTTCAGGAGTACAGTTTTCTTTGTCTACCTTATTAATAACCACACAAGGCTTAAGGCCAAGCGAGATTGCTTTCTGTAGTACAAAACGCGTTTGAGGCATAGGGCCTTCAAAAGCATCTACAAGTAATAGTACACCATCAGCCATGTTTAGTACACGCTCTACCTCACCACCAAAGTCGGCGTGGCCGGGAGTATCTATAATGTTGATTTTTGTGCCTTTGTAAGTAACAGACACGTTTTTAGATGTAATGGTAATACCACGCTCACGCTCCAGGTCATTGTTGTCCAGGATAAGGTCGCCGGTGTTCTCGTTATCACGGAACAACTGGCAGTGGTACATAATTTTGTCTACCAGGGTAGTTTTACCGTGGTCTACGTGGGCAATAATAGCAATGTTTCTAATAGCAGCCATCTTCGTTCTTAACTGCGTAAAAATTTACACCTTAATAACGAAACGGTTACACTAATGTACATTTTACCACTTGTTAAAGCACACTAACATAAAACCTAAAATTTACAAATTAGAATATAACAACCGGTAAAAAACCTTAAAATGCTGATTTGTATACCCTAAAAACAGTAAATCACTGCTAATGAATAAAAAGCAATATTAAATAAATTACTATTTTTTAAATTTTAAGATTTGTTTAAGCTAAACACAGTTTTGTTTAATGTAAATTTGTTTAATGTTTTTTCAAAAAAGATGAACAATATAAAAAGTGCTTTTACGATAAAAGATCTTGAGAACCTTACAGGCATCAAGGCACACACCATTCGTATATGGGAAAAACGATACGGAGTACTGCAACCTATGCGTACCGATACCAATATAAGGGTGTACGATACCAAAAGCCTGCAAAAATTGCTCAATATAAATACGCTTAACAACTTTGGGTATAAAATAAGTAACATTGCAAAATTACCCGAAGAGCGCATACCACAAATGGTAAAGGAAATCATTACCAGTAAAACGGTAAACGACCACGTGCTAAGGAACTTTAAGCTGTCTATGATGAACTTTGACACAAAGTTATTCCTGGATACCTATAATGAGTTACTTGCCGCAAGGCCTTTTAGGGAGATATTTTACAACAACTTTATTCCGCTGCTGGAGGAGATGGGAAATCTTTGGCAAACAGAGACCATAACACCTGCCCACGAACACTTTATAAGTAACCTTATTAAGCAAAAAATAATGGTAAACATAGAGTCGCTTCAAAATACGCCTTCAAAATTAACAGACCGTACGTATGTACTGTATCTACCGGAAGGAGAAATACACGAAATAGGCCTTATGCTCATCAATTATGAGTTACTTCATAAAGGGTATCATACGGTCTATCTGGGCGAGACTGTACCCGTTGAGGATTTGGTGAATATTAAACAGATTTTTGAGCACGTTACATTTGTTACCTATATGACTATAGAGCATGAGCCTGGCGAAACAAACAAGTATATCCAAGAACTTAAGTCGACCGTTTTGACTGATACCGATACCGAATTTGTACTTAGCGGACGATGTAGTGATTTCTTAAGTGACACGCTCAAGACAGAACAAATAAAAACATACAGGGCAGTAAGGGAGTTTACAGACACACTTGAGTAAGTTTTTATGATTTAATTAACACGAAATAAAATACATAACCACATTAAATAGCTAACTTTTAGCATGAAAAAAAACATTAAAATAATAGGTTCGGGATTCTCTTCGCTTGCGGCAGCCTGCTACCTGGCTAAAGAAGGCCACAAGGTTACTGTATACGAAAAAAATGCCACCCCGGGCGGACGTGCCCGTAGGCTTGTTAAAGACGGCTTTGTATTTGATATGGGGCCTACATGGTACTGGATGCCCGATGTGTTTGAACGTTTTTTTTCTGACTTTGGCAAAAAACCTTCAGACTATTACAGTATAGAAAAACTGTCTCCTGCCTACAGGGTTTATTTTGGAGAAAACGACTTTGTGGATATTGCTGATAACCTGGATGACATTGCAAAGACATTTGAAGCCATAGAGCCCGGAAGCGGTAAAGAGCTTCAGGATTTTATGGACGAAGCACGCAGCAATTACGATATAGCTATTAAGAATCTGGTTTACAGACCGGGAGAGTCGCCATTGGAACTTGTTACTACGCAAACCGTAACAAGACTGGCACAATTTGTAAGTAACATTTCACGAGACATACGCAGGCGTTTTAAAAACACCAAACTGGTTCAGATACTGGAATTTCCGGTGCTTTTCCTGGGCGCTAAACCTTCTGATACGCCATCGTTTTACAGCTTTATGAACTTTGCCGACTTTGGTCTCGGTACATGGCACCCAAAAAACGGCATGTACAGTGTAATAGAAGGCATGGTACAACTTGCAACAGAGCTGGGCGTTACCATTGTAACTAACGCGCCTGTAAGCAAAATTGGCGTTGAAAATGGCGAAGCACACACATTGGAAATTAATGGAGAAGAAATAACTGCTGATATGGTAGTATGCGGAGCTGACTACCACCATGGCGAAACGCTACTGGAGCCACAATACCGTAAATACAGCGAAAAGTACTGGGATACGCGCACATTTGCGCCTTCTTCCCTGCTCTTTTACGTTGGGTTTAATAAAAAGCTGAAAAACGTGCAGCATCATACACTATTTTTTGATACTGATTTTGATGTGCATGCTAAAGACATTTATGACAATCCACGTTGGCCCGATGAACCCTTGTTCTATGCCAGTTTCGCATCTAAAACAGACCGCAGTGCAGCACCTGAAGGCCACGAAGCAGGCACTTTTCTGATTCCGCTGGCACCGGGTATAGAAGACACACCCGAACTGCGTGCCAAATACTTTGACATTATAATAAACCGCCTGGAAAAACTTACCGGGCAAACCGTTCGGGAAAACATACTATTTACAGAATCGTTTTGCCTTAATGACTTTATTAACGACTACAATTCGTACAAAGGCAATGCTTATGGCCTGGCTAATACGCTGTGGCAAACGGCTTTTTTAAGGCCAAAGCTACGCAGCCCGAAAGTGAAAAACCTATACTTTACCGGGCAGCTTACCGTACCGGGGCCAGGGGTTCCGCCGGCACTTATTTCAGGAAAGCTGGTTGCCGACCTGGTAAAGAAACAACTTACTAAATATACAACTGAAACCTCACCCGCATGAAAACCATTTTCGATAACGTATCATTTGCCTGTGCACGCCTAATCACCCGGGCGTACAGCACTTCGTTTTCTACAGCAGTAAAAATGCTGGGTCCTTCTATACGACAGGACATTTATAACATATACGGCTTTGTGCGCCTTGCCGACGAAATTGTAGATACGTTTCACGACTACAACAAAGAGGTACTTTTTTCACGCTTTGAGCAAGACCTTGAAAATGCGCTTACCGATGGCATAAGCCTTAACCCTGTTTTAAACGGGTTTCAGCATACGGTAAAGAAATATAACATTCCGCGCCACCTGATTGATGCCTTTATGAAAAGCATGAAGCAGGACTTAATTAAGAAAGACTACACATCGTTTGCAGAATATAATGAGTACATTTACGGCAGTGCCGATGTAGTGGGGTTAATGTGCCTTAAAGTGTTTGTAAACAGTAACGACGAGCGCTACGAAGAACTGAGGCCGAGTGCTATGAGGCTGGGGTCGGCATTTCAAAAGGTAAACTTTTTGCGCGATCTTAAGGCAGATACCGAAGAACTGGAGCGCAGTTACTTCCCGAATATGAATCTTAACAACATGACCGATGCTACAAAGCAGGCCATTATAGATGAAATTGAGGCAGATCTTGCGGCAGGATATGCAGGAATAATCCAACTGCCTAAAGAGGCTCGGTTTGGCGTATATACCGCTTACGTTTACTATAGCAAGTTACTTACGAAGCTAAAAAACACGCCACCGTTAGAAATAAAAAACCGCCGTATACGCGTACCTGATTATCAAAAGGTAACGTTACTGGCTAAATGCTATGTAAATTACAGGCTGAACATCCTTTAAAAAATATATTATGCCTATCTGGATACACATTATTGTTTTCTTACTCACCTTCTTTATGATGGAGTTTATGGCGTGGTTTACCCATAAATACGTTATGCATGGCTTTTTATGGGTATTGCACGAAGACCACCACAAAAAAGACCACGACTCCTGGTTTGAACGGAATGATGCTTTTTTCATATTTTATGCCCTGGTAAGCATAGGATTCTTTTTACTTTGGCAAAATAACATTTTGCAAATAGGCCTTGCCATTGGCCTCGGAATATTTGCCTACGGTTTTACCTACTTTATGGTACATGATATTTTTATTCACCAGCGCTTTAAAATTTTCCGTAAGGCAGAAAGCCGGTACGGAAAAGCGGTAAGGCGTGCGCACAAAATGCACCACAAACATATTGGTAAAGAGCACGGCGAATGCTTTGGTATGTTGCTGTTTCCGTTTAAGTATTGGAAGGATGCTAAATAACATCTGATTTTGAATATAATAACAGGCTATCTTCGGGTAGCCTGTTTTGGTTTTATAAAAGTCCAGTGGCAAACCTTTAAATATCATAAAGAATTGATAAATAAATATTTACAATTTGCGCTAGATTATATTTAAAATGATATTATTAATAATAAGTTATCAACAATTTTACAACTATAATGGTCAGTTTTGTTAAATTAACCTAATTAACAACTTATTATATG
>JAAXJD010000164.1:29373-53064 GCA_012270005.1 Flavobacterium sp.
AATAATTTCCAACTAGCAAAAAAGAAAAATATACAACTGATTATATGAAAAAAATTACAATGTTTGCAGCATTGCTTCTCAGCATATCTGCGTTTTCACAAAAACTTACCGATTACGAGCGTATTGAGGTAGACGGAGAATTTACCAATCCATTATTCTCACCTACGGGGGAATATGTACTGCTTTCCGGTGAGCACCTTCAGGGTGTATATTTGTTAGAATTAAAAACACGGGAGGTAAAACAAATTTCTAAAGCTCCGGGGAGCGGGTATGCCTATACCTGGGACAGTACGGGTAATTCATTCTACTTTAAAGAAAAACCGGAAAAAGGCTACTTTTCAGAATCGAAGGTTTATAATTATAACGTAAGGGATAATTACAAAACTACGGTTGAAAACTTTAACCACAATTACTTACCAAGCTTTACCGGAAATAAAGATGGTATTGTTGTGTATACCAACCTTGCTACTTTAAAAATTGAAGCAAAAGACCTATCTTCTAAAAAAACCTGGACTATAACAAATGAGCCGGGCCAATATTACAATGCACTTTTATCTCACGACGGTAAAAAAGTAGCCGTACATAACGGCGCAGACATTTATTTATATAATATTGATGGCAGTACACCAGGTAGAAAAATAGGCTCAGGTATTGCTACAGCATGGAGCGAAAACGACGACTACCTGATAGGATTTTTAGACGAAAGTGAAGACGGGCATACCGTAAGCAATAGCGAACTATATCTTTTTGATGTTGCTACAGGTAAACAAAAAAAATTATCTGACACAGAGGTCTTTTTTGAAATGTACCCCACTGTACATAAAAACCAGGTAATCTTTTCTGACGACAAAACCGGACGCCTATTTATTGCCAACCTAAAATAATTATCACATGAAAAAACTTAGCTTCATAATATTGCTGTTGCTTGCAGCACTGTATAGTAATGCCCAAATAATAGTTTTAGATCCCGGACACGGTTACGGCGCCACTACAAGCGACAATCCGGACGGACGTACCGCTACGGAAATAGAAACAGCGCTCAGCGTAGGCCAAAAGACAAAAGACCTTATAAACGCTAACTGTAACTGGACCGTTTATCTTACACGTACCTCCAATCTTAACGGATGGATTTCGGTAAACCAGCGTGCCCAGATGAGTAACAACTGGAATGCCGACAGGCTACTTAGTATACATTGCAACGCCGGTGGCGGAACGGGTACAGAAACGTTTTACTGCACTGCAGACGATACTGATACAGCTCCAGATATTTCTTTTGCCCAAAAAATACAGGCCGACATGGTTTCTTATGGCTCATGGTCTAACAGGCGCTGTGTAGAAGACAACAGCTTTTTAGCCTACCACCTTGGTGTACTGCGCTACTCATCGGCTACGGGTTGCCTTAACGAAATAGGGTTTGTAGACTACACCGCTGACGCCACCAAACTTAACAGCGACAGCTGGCGGAATAACTTTGCCAATGCGTATTTCAATGCTTTTAAAAGCAACCTTAATCTTACCTGCAGTGCCACTACACCCGGCACTTTTACACTAACGGTAACTCCTGAATGCATAGGTACCGCAACACGAAACAGGCTAAACTGGACTACATCGGCAAATGCTACTTCTTATGACATTTATCGTAATGGAGCCTTATATGCAAGTGGTATAACAGGTACGCAATATCTTAATACAAGCGTTACAGGCGGTACAACGTTTACTTACTATGTAAAAGCGAGAAATGGCAGTGCAGGTACTAATAATGCTAATGGTACACTAACCGCTAACACTTTAGTTTGTAATGTCACTCCGGGCAGCTTTACACTTTCGGCAACGGCTACGTGCAGCGGATCGCAAAGTGCTATTAACTTAACCTGGACTACATCGGCTAATGCTACTTCTTATGACCTGTACAGAAACGGAAATCTGTATGCTACTGATTTAACAGGTAACTCATTCCTGAATACGTACCTGATTAATGCAGGTAGTACCTATACATTTTATATGGTAGCCAAAAATGCAAATGGTACGCTAAATAACTCAAACGGTACCATATCGCGCACCGCTGTAAGTTGCGCGCGTCCTAGAGCAGGTATTAAAGGCGGCGATGATATTCTTATAAGCCCTAACCCTACAAGCGGGCTGTTTACCATACAACTACCTAACAATACAGAACAAATAACCTACCAGTTGTTTGACGTTACCGGTAAATTAGTACAGCAAAAAACGCTAAACACAATTGGCGAAAACACCGTAAATGTAGATATCAGCAACCTGTCACCGGGTACCTACCTAATTAACCTGCAAAACGGTTCAGAAATCATTTCTAAGAAAATCATCAAAAACTAAACCTGTATCTACATTACAAAAACAAAGGGCTGCCATAAAAGTATGGCAGCCCTTTGTATATATAAAACTTCTATATTAAAGCAAAAACCTCTCAGTTTAGCGCTATGTAGAACCATCTTTTGTAACCATATCAAGCGTTTTTAAAATGTCGGGCATGCGATACAGCCCTTGCATGTTTCTTATTTTATCTGCTGCAAATACACTGTTTATACCTATAGCCGAAACATATAGCGGATTTTTACTTTCTCCCCTAAGTACTTCTATTACGGTATTTTTATTGGTATGAAAACCCGTTTTTGCTACACCTATTACCGGTATGCGTTTGCCTAACAATTCAAAGGTTTTTCCTCCCAGCCCATAACTCCCGTTATTATCAGTGTAAATATGTCCGTCTACAATTACGGCATCCAGAAAATCGGTACCTGTCTTTTGTAAAAGGGCTTCAATGCATGGTAATTCCCTTTTATAAAATTCGCCCGGCACATACTCTGCCACATCATCTACAAACGCTATAATGGTTTGCCTTGGGGCGGTATCATCCCATTCAAACAAAACGCCTACAGCTTTTGCCCGATTATCATAGTAATACACATCTATAGCTAATATCATAACTAATAAAAGGTTATGGAAGTTCTACTGTCCTGAAGTTGTTAATCTTGTCAAGGTAAAGTATAGTTTTACTTTGGTCATCGTTTTCGTCGTACATCATTTCAAACTTGGCACCATATACCACTTCATCAAAGGTGTAACTGGTGCTTATGGCTACTGTGTTGCTATACAAATCGTCAAACGCCTTAACATACAATATAAACTCTCCTTCTATCAGCCTGAAATCCTCTTCTGCAAAACCGTGCAGCGGGCTGTTCTCATCTATGGGGTGTACCAGTGTCCAGCTCAGCGACATTGAGCTTATTTTATTCATTTCCAGCGGAAGCTGGTAAAACTTATTTACGGGTATGCCATTTTCCTCTACTACGATGCCCAATGTAACGCGTACTTCGGCATCGAGCAGATTAGTGTTTTTATGCGAAGCCACACGCATCATAATTGCCTTACCACCTTTATAGGGAGAAATTAATGCATTGTGCGAAAATATAAGGTGTGCCTTTGGCCTGCTGAACCGCCCATAGAATAAACCTGTAGCAATGGCAAAACTAAGTAAACCCGTAAGTGCCTCGGTCGCAGCCACGGCACTGGTTATAACACCAGTGGGGCTTATATGTCCATAACCTACCGTAGTAAACGTCTGTGCACTAAAAAAGTAGGCTTTACCAAATTTCACCCATTCAGAACCTGTGGTTCCTATACCGTTTAGGTTTTCTACCCCAATAGAATAGTAAAGCAGGGCGAAAATAAAATTGATTATGGTGTAAAACAGGAAAATAATACCCAACACCTTCCAGCCGGGCACATTAACCAAGGTGTGGTACCAACTGATACGCCCGAAAAATGAAAGGCCACGCTTTTCTATATTAGCCGAACCGTCTTTATTAATAAAACGGCCACCGTAGCTAGACGCGCTGCTTCCAAAACCGGTTGTAGTACTGGACTGGGCATTGTTATTTATACTTTTAAAGATATTCATGGTGTTTACTTTTCAGGGAATAAAAGTAACTATTTTAACCATAAAAAAAGGGCTGCCGTGTTTGGCAACCCCTGATTATGTATCTTCCTCTAAAATATATAGCTGACTTTACCTGTACTCCAAAATCTCAAAATCTTCGTACTCTAATCCTACAGGTTACATTTTTACCACCTGGAAATCAAAACCAGATTTAGCTACCGTAGGCAGATACTTCTCATTTAACAGTTTAGACACTTCGGCAATGGCATCGTCCTCGCTTACAATAGTATCGCTTTCTATCAGTAATACATTTTTAAAAGGCGATAGTTTATGAAGGTCAACATCGTCTATCAGCGGGTCGTCTGCAAGCATTATTATTTTTACAGACCGGTTTTCTACTGCCTGGGTTAGTGCAGTTTTAAACGCGAAATTATTTTGGGGTAAGGCAATTTCACTGCCCCCTGGTATTAATAGTAAAGTGGTGTGTTTCTGTAGCATTTTCCTTTTCTTCATTTTGCGGCGAAATTACCTGTATACACGTCAACTTCAAAGCAGATTAACATTACTAAAACATCCCGAAAAGGTTATTATTTCAACACTCTCCACATATCTAGCACGTTAAAGAAACAAGAGGTTTGAAACTTTAGGATATTGCCAATATTTCTTAAACAAAATCTTAACTAGCTGTTTAACATTCTATTGGGCTAACTAAACTGTTGTAATCACTAATTTTAAACAACATAAGTAACTAACTTCAAAAAACTATTACCATGGACAGACAAATGTATCATTATGCTACGGTATCTAAAGCATTACAGGAACTGGCAGAAAAGGGTTACAGCACTGACTTTAACTTAGAAGAACAGCGCATTGTAGACCACAAAGATGATTTTACTATAGAACATATTTACCGGTACGAAGGCGAAAGCGATCCCGGAGATGAAGCTACCGTTTACGGACTAAAAGCCATTAGTGGAGAAAAAGGCGTATATGTATCTACACCAGGTGCTTATAACGATCACAGTGCCGCAGCCATTTTAAACGATTTAAGCATTAAAGGTCGTAGCTAAACATTTTTCCTATGACCCGCCTACAACAAAAACTCGAAAAAATAGGGCGCGACCCTAAAGTAACTGCCAAAGCCGTTGGCCTGCGTTATTCTTTAGATACCCACAAGGGCTATTTTAGAAAACGCCGGGGTAGCGGCTTTTCTTACGTTGATGAAAATGGAAATGCGGTTAAAGATAAAGAAGTGTTATCGCGCATAAAAAAGTTGGTTATCCCACCGGCTTGGAGCGATGTGTGGATTGCGGAAAAAGAAAATGCGCACCTGCAGGTTACGGGTATAGATGCAAAAGGCAGGAAACAATACCGTTACCACCCAGAGTGGAACCGTATACGTAATCAAAGTAAATTCTTTAGGTTACGCCGGTTTGCACTGTCGCTGCCCGCTATACGTGAGCAGGTGGAGAAAGACCTTGCAAGGCACGGACTTCCGTATGAAAAAGTGGTAGCGCTTGTAGTAAAGCTCATTGAACTAACCAACATCCGTATAGGAAACGATGCCTACAAAAAACTGTACGGATCGTTTGGGCTTACTACGCTTAGAGACAAGCACGTTACTTTTAGCGGCAACACGGTTTGGTTTGAGTTTAAGGGTAAAAAAGGGGTTATGCATAAAATAAAGCTACAAAGTGCACGTATGGCGCGTATGGTAAAAAAATGCAGGGATATACCGGGTCAGGAACTTTTTCAGTATTATGATGATAATGGCGCGCACCACTGCATAGGCTCTGCAGATGTAAATGCTTATTTAAAAGAAATAACCGGAGAAGATTTTACCGCCAAAGATTTCAGGTCGTGGGCAGGTAGTGTAAATGCGCTGTGTGCTTTCCATGAAACCGGTAATTTTGAATCGTTAACAGATTGCCGGAAAAAAATTGTAACAGTGTTAGATACCGTTGCTAAAAAACTAGGCAATACCCGTACCGTCTGTAAAAAATATTATGTACACCCCACTGTGGTAGCCGCTTACGAAAAAGGCACCATTTGGAACTACGCGGCACAGTCTGACACAGCATCCGAGCACTTTACAGCGGAAGAAAACGCACTTGTAGAGCTACTTTTGCACGAAGATATAGCGCAGGTGGTGGCATAACGTACCGTTTATGCTGAAATATGCCCCATACAACTCAAAACCCCTTATTTCATAAGGGGTTTTTCGGTTAAACTGAGTATTTTTATCCCACACACCACGTAAAACGCTATACCATGAAGAATTTTGCCGCTACCTTAATGCTGTTATATTCCATAAACTGTTTTAGCCAGTATGCCGACCCCAACTATCCGATACCTGCATCGGGTTATGGTGCAGACGGTACACACGCTGTAGCTGTAGAAACATTTGATAACCCAAATTTCGCCGGGCATACTGTAAACATTTATCACCCAGCAGATATAAGTACACCTGTACCCACCATATTTTACAGTCACGCCTATGGTGGTACAGATCCGGACAATATTATAGGGATGCTGAATTTTGTGGCAAAAAAAGGCTACGCCATAGTATTTGTACCGTATCAAACCCTTGCAAGTACCAGTACACCCGAAAGATATGCTAATCTCATTGCTGGTTTCAGGAAAGCGGCGCAAGATTATCCTAACATTATAAGTACTGAGAAAGTAGGAGTTATGGGGCATTCATTCGGTGGAGGCGCATCGTTTGGCATAGCGCACGAACTCTTTACAACAGACGGATGGGGAACAAACGGACGCTTTATATACGCCCTTGCCGAATGGTATTCCTACAATGCAGATAACAGTATATTAAGCTCGTTTCCGGATAATACTAAAGTATTGATTGAGGTTTTCGCTGATGATACTACGAATGACCACCGTATGGCCATAGACATTTTTAATAACCTAAACGTAGCCCCATCCGAAAAAGATTTTGTTATGGTACCATCAAGTACTGTAAATGGCTATAACTATCAGGCAGTGCACAACCTACCGAATACATCTGCGGCGTTTGACGCCTTAGATTATTATGCGTATTATCGTTTTATAGATGCTCTCGCCGACTATACATTTTATGGCGCCCCTGAAGGAAAAGATGTGGCACTTGGGCATGGAAGCGCTGCGCAGGTAACTATGCCGGGCGAAATGAATCCGCTACAAAGTATTTCGGCTCCCTACCCTATTCATCCTCAAAGCTATTACAGCTTTCCTTGCAGCTATCAGGACAACCCACGTGCAGACTACTGTACCGCTGCCGCTATAGATGATATTGCCGGTACAGAAGTAGTACTGTTTCCTAACCCTGTTAATGATGTATTGAATATAAGTGCTACAGCACCACAGTTAAACGTAAATGTATACAATAGCCTGGGGCAAAAGATAGTAGGATATAGTGTACAAGGCAACTACACCAGTATATCAATGCAGGGTTTTGCCCAAGGCATTTACCTGGTGGAAGTTAACGGCAACACCCACAAAATACTACACAATTAAGCTGACTTTTTGTGAATAAATCTGATTATAGGGCTAAGGTTTCTGAAAGAAAATAAAGTATCTTTGCAACCCTATGGAACAGTTTATAGTATCAGCACGCAAATACCGCCCACAAACCTTTAAAGATGTTGTGGGTCAGCAGGCTATTACTAATACACTCCTTAACGCCATAGATAACAACCACTTAGCACAGGCACTTTTGTTTACAGGGCCTCGTGGTGTGGGTAAAACTACCTGTGCACGTATATTGGCACGCAAAATTAACCAGGAAGGATACGACGACCCTAATGAAGATTTTGCGTTTAACGTGTTTGAGCTCGATGCGGCAAGTAACAACTCCGTTGACGATATACGAAACCTTATAGACCAGGTACGCATACCACCACAAACCGGTAAGTACAAGGTTTATATTATAGACGAGGTGCATATGCTTTCTCAGGCGGCATTTAACGCGTTCCTTAAAACACTTGAAGAACCGCCAAGGCACGCCATATTTATATTAGCTACCACCGAAAAACACAAGATAATACCTACCATATTATCGCGATGCCAGATATTTGACTTTAAGCGTATAACGGTTAAAGATGCAAAAGAACATCTTGCGGAAGTGGCTCGAAGCCAGGGAATCAGCTTTGAAGATGATGCCCTGCACATAATTGCCCAAAAAGCAGATGGCGCCATGCGCGATGCGCTGTCAATATTTGACAGGGTGGTAAGTTACTGCGGTACAAACCTTACAAGGCAGGCAGTTACAGAAAACCTTAATGTACTTGATTATGAATATTACATTAAAGTGACCGACCGGAGCCGCGCACACCGCATCCCCGCCCTGCTCTTCATTTATAACGAAAACCTGGCGCACCGATTTGACGGGCACCACTTTATTGCAGGACTTGCATCGCACTTCCGTGATCTTTTGGTTTGTCAAAATCCGGCTACACTAGCACTGCTTGAAGCGGGCGAAGTGGCACAAAATATGTACCGCGCGCAAAGCCAAAAGGCAAGCCAATCGTTTCTTTTACAAGGAATTGATATTGCTAACGAATGCGACCTGCGCTACAAGGCCAGCCAAAATCAGCGCCTTTTAGTAGAACTCTGCCTTATGCAACTTGCCTCCATCACCTTTGATGGAGAAAAAAAAAAGTTGACGGGTTTATAATCCCTGCACATTACTTTGAAAATTACAGCCCTTCTATAGCTGTACCACAACCTGTTGCTCAAATTTTACAGCAAACCAGCTCCTACACCCCATCTAAAGAAACAGTTAGCAAAACCGAAGAGACTACCGCGACATCAGTTGTGCAACCGCTCCCGGTTAAGGAACTTGAAGTAGAAAAACCTGAGGTAGTAGCTCCACCAAAACCGGAACCAACAGATGATGGTACGCCTAGGGTTAGTGCGCTATCGCTATCGAGCATCTTAAAGAAAAGGCAGCTACAGGAAAGCCAGCAGTCTATACAAAGACACGCTGAGGAACTTCCGCGACAGTCATTTACCGAAACCGACATGAAGCTGTTGTGGAATAAATTTGCCCAAAGGCTAAGCGATGGTGGTAAAAAAATCATGGCTACGTACATGCAAATTAATGATCCTATCCTGGATGCAGATGGAGTAACCATACGGCTTGAACTACCTAACGAGGGCAGTAAGGCACAATTTGACAACGAGAAGCTGGAACTGGTAGGCTATCTGCGCGGAAAGCTGCACAACCATGACATAACGGTTCAAACTTTTGTAAATGAAGAGGTAGCGTCGCGCCATGCATTTACCCCGGAAGAGAAATTCGAAAAACTAAAAGCATTAAATCCTGCGATTGAAACGCTGAGAAAATTATTTGACCTTGACGTTTAAGGTCATTTTTACTGTACTACTTTAATAAGAAGCATTGCAAATAATACCATATAAAAAAGGGTAACCTCAGTTTGAGATTACCCTTTTTTATATGGTAGCTTAATAGGCGTTTGCATGCCTAAATAGTAAGACAACAAACTTCTACTAAGCCAATACACTATTCTTCGTCGTCCTCGTCTTCGTCTTCGTCGCTGTAGTCACGATTTTCATCATCATAGTCGTCATCATCATCATCGTCGTCACCATCTTCATCATCATCGTCCTCATCAGTATCGTTACCATCAGCATCTTTTATCTTTTTAGGAGATTTAGACTTCTTAGGTTCGTCCTCATCTTCATCCATTTCAAGGTCTTTTAATGCATCAAGATCATCTGCCGGCTCGTCAATATCATCGTCATCAAAGTTCTCTATCCTGTCAGCAAGCTTAGTACTTACCTTTACCAGGTAAATAGTATCTTCAGTCCTTACCTCTACGGCCTCTATAGTTTCGTTTTTGGCGTTTTTAAAACGGATGATATGAGAATCATCATACCCATCAGGAAACTTCTCTACCAGTAGGGTAAGGATTTCATTAGTAAGCTTAGCGTAATCAACAATAACTCTTTTCATAAGTCAATTATAAATCTAATAGGTACGCAAATATAAGAGGTGCCACGATAGTAGCATCACTTTCTATGATAAATTTAGGGGTATTTATATCAAGTTTTCCCCATGTGATTTTTTCGTTTGGCACCGCACCAGAGTACGAACCATAGCTGGTTGTAGAATCAGAAATCTGGCAGAAATAGCTCCAGAAAGGTACATCGTGCATTTCCATATCTTGGTACAGCATAGGAACCACACAAATAGGGAAATCACCTGCTATACCACCACCTATCTGGAAGAAACCTACACCATTGTCACTGTTTTTAGTATACCAGTCAGCAAGGAATGTCATGTATTCTATACCACTTTTCATGGTTGTAGCCTTAAGCTCTCCTTTTATTACATAAGAAGCAAAGATGTTACCCATGGTACTATCTTCCCAACCTGGTACTACTATAGGCAGGTTTTTTTCGGCAGCAGCATACATCCAGCTGTCTTTAAGATCTATTTCATAGTATTCTTCAAGAACACCGCTTAAAAGCATCTTGTACATAAACTCATGCGGAAAATAACGCTCTCCTGCATCGTCTGCATCTTTCCATATTTTGTAAATATGTTTTTGTAAACGACGGAATGCTTCATGCTCCGGTATACAGGTATCTGTAACGCGGTTAAGGCCACGCTCTAACAAATCCCACTCTTCCTGAGGTGTAAGATCACGATAGTTAGGCACCCTTTCGTAGTGGCTGTGGGCCACCAGGTTCATAATATCCTCCTCAAGGTTAGCGCCTGTACATGAAATGATTTGTACTTTATCTTTACGAATCATTTCGGCAAATATTTTACCCAATTCTGCTGTACTCATGGCACCTGCAAGTGTAACCATCATTTTGGCACCGTCCTGCAGTTGCTTTTCATAAGCTTTAGCCGCATCTACAAGTGCTGCAGAGTTAAAGTGCAGGTAGTACTTTTCGATGAACTGGCTTATTGGTCCTTTGTTCATTGCTGTTTTATTGTTTTAGTTTATATCAATCAATCCTTATTTCCTTACTTATCTGTGGCATCTACGTTGTAGCCCAGTATCCTAAGCACATCGTTTGCCTGCTGTTGCTCAGAAAACACCTCTGTAGCAAAGAACCCATTTTCATCCTTATCTATAAGTATATGTTTGGGTTGTGGTATAAGGCAGTGGTGAAGCCCGCCGTAGCCACCTATAGTTTCCTGATAAGCACCGGTATTAAAGAATCCTATATATAATGGCTTATCTTTATTGTACTTAGGCAGGTATATGGCATTAAGGTTTTGCTCAGAGTTGTAGTAATCGTCGCTATCGCAGGTAAGACCGCCAAGCAGCACACGCTCGTACTGGTCGTTCCAGCGGTTAATAGCAAGCATAATAAAACGCTTGTTTATAGCCCACGTATCCGGCAGGGTGGTTATAAAAGAAGAGTCAATCATATTCCACTTCTCCCTGTCATTTTGCTGTTTTTGGTAAAGCACTTTATAAATAGCGCCACCGCTTTCGCCTACGGTAAACGAGCCGAACTCTGTAAAGATATTAGGCACGTCTACTTCTGCTTCTTCGCACGCGATTTTTATCTGGTTAATGATTTCATCAATCATATACTGGTAGTCGTACTCAAAAGCAAGTGAATTCTTTATTGGGAAACCACCACCTATGTTAAGGCTGTCCAGCGAAGGACATTCTTTCTTAAGGCTAACGTATACCTTTAAACATTTGGCAAGCTCATTCCAGTAATACGAAGTGTCTCTTATACCTGTATTAATAAAGAAGTGAAGCATTTTTAGCTCCAGGTTTTTATTTTCCTGGATTTGCTTACGATAAAAAGGTACAATATTTTTGTAGCCAATACCAAGCCTCGAAGTATAGAACTCAAACTTAGGCTCTTCCTCGCTGGCGATACGGATACCAATTTTAAACTTACCGTTTATCTGCTCCTGAAGCAAATCAAGTTCCTCAAAGTTATCTATGATAGGAATTGTACGGCTATGCCCGCCATTAATAAGCCTTGCTATGTTTGCTATGTACTGATCACGCTTAAAACCGTTGCAAATTACGTAAGTATTACGGTTTATTTTGCCGTTTTTAAGTAGGTTTTCCACTATATCTACATCAAACGCGGCAGAAGTTTCTATATGAATCTTGTTTTTAAACGCCTCGTTCATTACAAACTCAAAATGCGAGCTCTTGGTACAGTAGCAGTAGTAATATTTACCTTCGTACTGGTTTTTTTCCATAGCATTACGGAACCAGTCTTTGGCTTTTCTTATATTCTGAGAAATTTGTGGCAGGTAGGTAAACTTCAGCGGGGTACCGTACTGCTCTACAAGTTTCATAAGGTCTATGTTATGAAACTGCAGTTGGTTGTCCTTACTCAGTGTAAATTCTTCCTGCGGAAAATAAAAGGTTTGGTTGATAAGGTCGAAATATTTTGTGTTCATTATCAGTTTGTTTGTGTAGGGGGTGATTATAAATATAAGATTCCGATTCTTAGAGGATTACCCTATCTCAAACCCTGATGTTAGCGTACCTTATCTGCAGCTTTTCCCGGCTGCAAAGTATGTTATACAAAACTTCGGCAAACATTACGCTACTAACAGCAATTTTTGCCGGAACCACAGGGGCCGGAACCAAATTTTTGCTGTTGGCCCAAAAGGGCAAAAACGACGTAAGTTTTATTTTCATCCCGGCAAATGTAAAAAAATATAATACGTATTTAAAAACAAATGTCTTAAAAAAATGTTAGTTCTGATAGTCTTCAAACGCTTTGAATATCAGATGGTTTTCCACATTTTTATTAATAACGGCATTTCCTATTTTTTCAAGCAGGGTAAATTTCACCTCACCCGACTCATTTTTCTTATCATGTATAAGCAATGAAGTGATTACTTCTATGTCTTCTGCAGTAAAAACAACCGCAGGATAAAGGGCAGTGATTACCTCTTTTATTTCGCGATACTCTGTTTCGCTTAACAAACCCATTTCTTTAGATATATATGACTCTAACACCATACCTATAGCTATGGCCTCGCCATGCAGCAAGCTTTGCCTGGTATTACTTTCTAAGAAGTAAGACTCTATGGCGTGCCCCAGGGTGTGCCCGAAGTTAAGTATCTTCCGTAGTCCCTTTTCATTTGGGTCTTGTATTACTACCTCGTTTTTAATTTCTACAGAACGATGGATTAGCACTCCCAAATCATCTGTGGTAAGCGAATCAAGGCTTGTAAACTCATTCCAGTAGTTCCTGTCGGCTATTAGTCCATGTTTAAGCATTTCCGCTAAGCCAGAACGCATTTGCTCCATTGGCAGCGTTTCTAAAAAAGTAGTATCTACAAGTACGGCTATGGGGTTGCTAATAATGCCTATCTGGTTTTTCAGCACGCCCAGGTCTACCCCGGTCTTCCCTCCTACCGATGCGTCTACCATGGCAAGCAGTGTTGTAGGCACATTAATAAAATCCATACCTCGTTTAAACGTAAGCGACACAAAGCCACCCATATCTGTAAGAACGCCGCCACCTACATTAATCATAAGCGCTTTACGATCGGCACCAAGCTCTGTAAGCGCTTCCCATAGTTGTATGCAGGTTTGTATATTTTTGTTTTCCTCTCCCGGCTCTATCTCTAAAAGCTCAATAGGTATTTCTGTAGCCATATTGGCTAAAAAATGCGGAAGGCAGTTTGCAGCAGTATTCTCGTCCGATAAAATAAAGATGCGGCTGTACCTTCCGGCAACAAGCAAGTGCTGCAGGTACGCGTAACATTCTTCATTAAAATAAACATTGTAACCTGTGCCGGATATGTGCTGCATTTTATCTTTTTTATTGAATAGGCAAAATAACGTATTTTATATGATAAATTCTTAATCACTATGTATCTTTGCGGTAAATTTTTTAACCCAAATGGAAAAGATTTTCAACAACACAGCTGATGCTTTTGCCCTTAAGAGCGATACCGAACTGGAAAGGGCTTACTTTTTGTTTAAAATGATAGCATCGCAACCACTGGTTCGTATAGGTACAGCGGTAACTAACTTTGCACTTAAGGCACACCTGCCTGTAGAGGGCCTCATCCGCGCCACCGTATTTGACCATTTTTGTGGCGGAACTACCGAAGATGACTGCCTGCCTGTAGTAGATAAAATGTATACTAAAGGTGTATCGTCTGTGCTTGACTATTCGGTTGAAGCGAAAGAAGAAGAAAGCGAATTTGACAAAGCGCTGGATATAACACTAAAAGTTATAGAATTCTCTAAAACACGCCAGGCGATTCCGTTTGCTGTGTTTAAACCAACAGGCTTCGGGCGTTTTGACCTTTGGCAGAAACTGGGCGAAGGAAAAACCCTGACCGTAGAGGAGGCGACCGAATGGCAAAAGGTAATGAACCGCTTTGAAAGCGTATGTAAGGCAGCGCACGATGCTAACCTTCCGGTACTTGTAGACGCTGAAGAAAGCTGGATGCAGGATGCCGCAGACAACCTTGTGGCCGATATGATGGCAAAGTACAATAAGGAAAAAGCTATTGTGTTTAATACCTTGCAAATGTACCGCTGGGACAGGCTTGATTACCTGAAAAAACTACACGAACGTGCTAAAAAAGAAGGTTTCAATATCGGGATGAAAGTGGTACGTGGCGCTTACATGGAAAAGGAAAACAAACGTGCGGAAGAACTTGGCTACATATCTCCTATATGCATAAGTAAAGAAGCAACTGATATAAATTATAATGAGTGTATTGCCTACATGATTGATCATATTGATACTATGGCAATATTTGCAGGCACGCACAATGAGGACAGCTCTTACAAACTGATGAAATTGATGGCAAAAGCCGGTTTGGAAAAAAGCGACAAGCGCGTTTGGTTTGGACAGCTGTATGGAATGAGCGATAATATAAGCTTTAACCTTGCCGCTAACGGATACAATGTGGCAAAATATTTGCCGTTTGGCCCTGTGCGCGACGTAATGCCTTATCTTATACGCAGAGCCGAGGAAAACACTTCGGTAGCCGGGCAAACCAGCCGCGAGCTGAACCTGCTGAAAGCAGAACGTGAACGCCGTAAACTGGAATAAGAAAAACAAAACTTACCAAAATAAAAAACCGCCGCATCTAGATCAATAGATGCGGCGGTTTCTGTCATTATAAAGTGGCTATAAGATAAGAACTACTTATCTATAATTGCATCCTGAATTACTTTTTGTATATCCTCTCTTATATTCCCTTTACTAAGCTTATTATCTGCTGAATCAGGGTAAGTGCGGTTGCTCAAAAATACATAAACAATGTCTGTTTCAGGGTCTACCCAAGCCATTGTTCCTGTAAAACCTGTATGCCCAAAACTGCTTTTAGATACACATCCGCAGGTAGGACCCGATGCAGTTATCTGTGGTTTATCAAAGCCTAACCCGCGTCGGTTACCCTCTGCACAGGCATAGCATGTATTAAAGGTATCAAATGTTTTGGCACTAAAATAATGCTTACCTCCGTAGTAACCTTTTTGCAGGTACATTTGCATAATCTTGGCTACATCAAGGCTATTACTAAATACACCGGCATGCCCTGCCACGCCACCCATCATAGCGGCAGCCATATCATGTACATAGCCCTGTATTACCTGATAACGGAAGTAATTATCTATCTCCGTAGGAGGTATTACACTCTTATCAAATTTCTTTAACGGGTTGTACGTAGCTGTTGTGGCACCAAGTGGCTTAAAGAAATTAGCATCGGCAACTACATCCAGCGTCTGGCCGGTTTGCTTTTCAATAAATTCTTTAAGCAATATAAGATTAAAGTCGCTGTATTTGTACTCTTTCTTAGGCAGTAACGGGCTTGCAGCAATCTTATCTATCATTATTTTTGGGTAATCAGCACGCAGATATAAGCCTTCAGCTACCTGAACCGGAAATTCCGGCGATGCCACTTTACGATAGTACAACGTGTCCGGGTGTGCTAATGAATCCAGTGTTTCTTTATAAAAAGGTTGCCACGCCTGAAAACGCGACTGGTGCAGTAACATATCCTTTACGGTAATATTTTTTTTATCCGTTTGCTGAAACTCAGGTAGCAAATGGCCCAACTTATCTTCCAGCTTCAAATGCCCGCGTTCGTACTGTTGCATTACACTAGGCAGTGTGCCAAGTATCTTAGATAAAGACGCTACATCATATATATCGGTGTTTTTTACCGGGGTTGTATTTTCGTATGTATGGTAGCCAAATGATTTTTGGTACACTACTTTACCGTGCCTTGCTACCAACACCTGACATCCCGGAGTCATTCGCTCAACAATAGCCCTTTTAGCAATAACGTCTATCTGTTTTAACTTCTCTGAACTTAAGCCCACATTTTCAGGGGTTGAAAAACCAAGTCTTTCTAAAGACTTGGTTTGTAAACCGTGGTTCACTTTAAAACCTCCAGCGCTAACAGGCATTTTACCTTTGCTGCCTATCGCCCCAAAAATAATTTCAGCAGCAACCGTTTGAGCAAAAATATTATTTTGGTGTGCCTGGATAACGGTTTTTATATTCTTAAAATTCTTGATGCCGTTTAATGCATACGGTTTAGCAAACGAAGTAAAAATAACGCGCTTATTTTTGGCAATAGAATCCAGCCACTGAATATCTTTAGTAGAAAAATCGTGCTTTTTCCATGCACCATCTGCCTTATGATAACCAACAATAACCGTTGTATACGCTTTTAAATCCTGCATTAAAGACGGCAGGCTGTCACGTTTTACCTCAGTTACAGACGTGTATTTCTTAAGCTGCTCAAGGTACTGAGATCCGTCATCATCGCCCAGTTTTACGTAGGCTATGTTTTCTGTATCTAAATTGGCAACCGGAGCCGTATTTTCTTCATTTTTAAGAACAATAACAGCATCTTCATAAAGTTTATAATTTAAATCGTCATACTCCTGCGCATTTAAATCCGCATAAAGATTACGTAAATCTATTGGCGTTACTTTAGTAAGCCCTACGCGAAATTTATGCGCAAGTATTTTTTTAACAGAATACTCTAACCTATCGTCTGTAAGTACGCTGTCTGCGTACGCCTGTTTAAAACGCTCTACTGCCACAGGTACGTTCTCAGCAAATAGCAACACGTCATTCCCTGCAAGAAACGCTTCAAGGTCGACGTCGCCAGGCTGCATGTATCCACTAGCACCTTTCATGTTAAGAGCATCTGTAAATATTAGCCCTTCAAAACCCATTTTGCCCTGTACAAGGCGGGTAATGGTATTGTAAGACAGCGATGTAGGCAAGCCCGGCGTAGGCTCTAATGCAGGCACATTTAAGTGTGCTACCATTATACTTGCCAGCCCTTGCTTAAATATCCATTTATAGGGAAATAACTCAGTATTTTCAATACGTTCGTCGTCGAAGTTTAAAGCCGGTAAGCCGTAATGGGAGTCGGTAGCCGTATCTCCGTGGCCGGGAAAGTGCTTTCCTGTAGCGTAAATACCGCCTTCCTGAACACCCTTCATAAGAGCCACAGCCCTATTGGTTACGTTAAGTTTGTCTTCGCCAAACGAGCGGTTACCAATTATAGGGTTAAGTGGGTTAATGTTAATATCTAAAACGGGAACAAAGTTAAACTGCACGCCCATTCGCTTACACTGTTTAGCCATCTGAAGCCCCATTTTATGAATAAGATTCATATCCTGTACAGCACCCAGCGTCATATTCCAAGGATAACGGTAGGTAGAATCTAAGCGCATGGCAAATCCCCACTCTGCATCAATACCTATAAAAAGCGGTAGTTTACTTTCTTTTTGATAACGGTTTGTAAGCTTCGCCTGCCTGTAAGGGCCTCCCTGAAAAAAGATTAGACCACCTATTTTGTAGTCCTTAATAAGCTTGTCTACACCTTTTATGTGCGTAGAATCTTTGTTTGAATAGGCTGCAACCATAAACAGCTGGCCCACTCGTTCTTCAAACGACATACTGTTGTAAACACTATCGGTCCATTTCTTTTCCGCATCTGATTTAAAGGTAAGCGGTTTATGCTGGGCAAATAATCCCTGAACAGCAAACAACGTGATTAAGAAGAAAAATCTCATTAATAATTGTGTATATATTTAAACAGCAAATCATCACTATGTAAGTAGTGATGATTTGCTATAAACAAATGAATTTATTTTATTTAAAAAAAACGGCTATGCCAGCTTTCGGCGGCGGGAACCTCCCAGTAGTCGTTAAACTCTCCTACGGTGTTTACAAGATTGTTGAAAACAATGGTATTAGCAGAGACCGACTTTTCCTTTGCAAGCTTTTTAAATTCAATTAGCGGCTTATGGGTAAGAAACTCACCTTGTTTAAAGGTTACATTCATTTTATCTAAAAGATCTACCGCATACTTCTGCTCAAGCTGCTGTATAAAATGCACCGAGGCATCTATGCTGCACCCGGTAGCCGACTGGTTTTCCTGGTTTACCGCCAGGATAATAAACCTGTTGTATTTAATAGTGTAAGAAGCCTCAAGGCCTGTACCATGTGCTGCCCAACCTTCTACAAAGTCTTTAACGGCTGCATCTATTTCGGTAACTTCTTCATCAGTAAACTTCCTGTTACTTTGATAAATCCAGATTTTAGATTCTTCAGGAAGCGTTTCAAACGGAACGTACATATATCTGTGTCCTAAGTGTTATAAATCTTTTGCATTTGCAATAAGCTCTGCCACATCCATTACCTGCACATCATGCTCACGGTTTTTAGCTTTAACGCCATCGGTAAGCATGGTATTACAAAACGGACATCCGGCAGCAATTATTTCCGGCTGTGTTTCAAGCGCGTCTTCAGTACGCTCCACGTTTACATCTTTATTGCCTTTTTCCGGTTCCTTAAACATTTGGGCACCTCCTGCGCCACAACATAAACCGTTAAGCTTACTGCGTTTCATCTCTACAAGTTCAGCATCAAGCTTTTCTATAAGGTCGCGCGGGGCTTCATAAATGTTATTGGCTCGGCCCAGGTAACAAGGATCGTGGAACGTAATTTTTTTTCCCTTAAACTGGCCGCCCTCTACACTAAGCCTGCCATCGGCAAGAAGTGATTTCAGGAACTCGGTATGGTGTACAACTTCGTATGTACCACCCAGCCCGGGATATTCATTTTTTATGGTATTAAAGCAATGCGGACATGCCGTAACTATCTTCTTAACCTCGTAAGCATTAAGTACTTCAATGTTTGTCATGGCCTGCATTTGGAACAAAAATTCGTTTCCGGCTCTTTTTGCAGGATCTCCTGTACAGCTCTCTTCGGTTCCTAAAACGGCAAATGAAACACCTGCATTGTTAAGCAACTTAACAAATGCTTTGGTAATTTTCTTAGCCCTGTCATCAAAACTGCCCGAACAGCCTACCCAAAACAAAACTTCAGGCTGTTGCCCGGCGGCCATCATGTCGGCCATTGTATGTACTTTAATACTCTCGCTCATAATATATTATTCTTGATCGTGCTTACCATCATCAAATACTTGGATGGTAACCTCTTTTTCTATAAGTTCAGTAAACTTACCCCTGTACCTTGTAGCCTTAACCAAGTGGTTATCTATCCAGTGATAGTTACCTCCCCTTGGTTTGCCCATAAGCATACCGTGGTATTTAAATCCGTGTTTTTTAAGCCACTCTTCGGTTACTTCGCGGTGCGCTTCTGTACGCGAGGTAAAAAAATAAATTATATGCCCTTCGTCATACCAGCGGTTAAGTGTTTCCAGCGCGTCTGGGTATACTTGCGCTGTAACCATCCTCTCCGGCTCTTCATTTGGTATGTCGTCACATATTGTTCCGTCTATATCTATAAGATAATTTTTAATGCCCTCGGGGAGTATCGGGCTTACATGCTCGCCGTTTTCGGTAAGCGGCTGCAGGTTTTTATCAATGTCTTCAGCTTTCATGATTTAAATACCGTTAAAAATATATTATTACAACTCTTCTTTCCAGTTTAACCGGTCCATTTGGCTATACTGCCAAGGCGCACCGTTATTTTCAATATTACTCATCATGCCGTTTAGCTCTGTAGGGGCAGCGCTTTGTTCCATAACAAGGTATCTTCTCATATCCATTATAATAGATAATGGGTCTATATTTACAGGGCAAGCTTCCACGCAACCGTTACAGGTGGTACAAGCCCAAAGTTCTTCCGGAGTAATGTAGTCGTTTAGTAACGACTTACCATCATCAACAAATGTGCCGTTGTTAGCGTCAATATTTTTACCAACTTCTTCTACCCTGTCGCGGGTTTTCATCATAATAGCCCTTGGGGAAAGCTTTTTACCGGTAAGATTTGCCGGACAAGATGACGTACACCTACCGCACTCTGTACAGGTATAGGCGTTCATCAGTTGTACCCAGGATAAATCCTGAACATCACTTGCGCCAAATTTAGCAGGAACATCTCCTTCTGTAGCGGGAGCCGCAGCAAATGGGTCGGCGTTAGGATCCATCATTAGTTTTACTTCAGCAGTTACCGAATCAAGGTTTTCAAACTTCCCTTTAGGTTCCAGTTTTGCATAGTAGGTATTAGGAAATGCTAAAAGGATGTGGAGGTGCTTAGAATAGTAAAGGTAATTCATAAAAATAAGAATACCTGTTATGTGCAGCCACCAACAAACACGCTCTATGATTTCTACAGTTTCCGGAGCAATACCGTTAAATAACGGAGATATAAAACCCGAAACAGGGAATGAACCGGCAGCGTGGTAATGACCAAAACCAACGCCCTGAAGGTAATGGTCTGCAGCGTTCATTGTAAGAAACAGGAACATAAGTACTGTTTCGAAATACAATATGTAATTCGCATCATTTTTAGGCCAACCTTTAAGATCGCCATGTGCAAAACGCCAAAGCTTTATTACATTTCGGCGTAGCCAAAATATAACCACAGCCACGATTACACCCAGGGCAAGGAGTTCAAAAGACGCTATAAGGAAATTGTAAAAACCTCCCATAAAAGCAAATAGCCTATGGGTACCAAATACACCATCGGCTATTATTTCAAGCAGTTCTATATTAATTAATACAAAACCTACGTATACTATAATATGTAATATACCTGCAACAGGCCTGCGCACCATTTTGCTTTGGCCAAGAGCAATCATGGCCATATTGTTCCATCGTGCAGATGGATTGTCTGATCGGTCTTCGGCTCTTCCGAGCTTAATGTTGCGAACTAGTTTTTTAACATTTTTGGCAAAAAATCCAAAACCTGCTACCAAAAGCAGTACAAAAAGTATATTATCGATGTAGGCCATATATTGAGGCATTTTATTCAACAAATATAAAAAAAAGTGTGATTATTTTTTCACTTCTTCATTATTTGTATCATCTTTTGGTGCTACGTAAGGTGTTGCCTTTTTACCGAAAAGTGAAAAATGTACATATCTTTTTGGATTTGCCTTAAGATCAGCTAAAAGCTCTTTAAGCTCTTTAGATGCGCCATTAAGATTGGCATACATAGCCTCGTCTTTCATTAGCTTACCTAAAGTACCCTTCCCGGCTTGTACATCTCCTATTATCTGGTCTACGTTAGCTAACGATTTTTCAAGCTTTTTAACCGCGGCGCCGAGATTAGCCTCATTAATTGAGTCTGAAAGTTTAGCAAAGTTTCGGCTGGTTTTGTCAAGGTTAGCCATAGTGGCATCTATGTGTCCTTTATTTCCTTTCAGCGTACCGTTAAGCGTGTGAGCAGCGTCGTTAAACTCACGCATTGTACCGCTCATTTCTGCGATGGCTATACGAAGATTTTGCTGCGTTTGCTTATCCAGAATCCTGTTCATGTTAGTAAGCAGGCTATCTGCGCTGGTAACAGTAGCTTCAACTTTTGTTTGAAGTGGCCCAAGTTTATCACCCACCTGCGCAAACATACCCGGCTTAAGTTCTCCCGAAAGGTAATCACCGCTTTCGGCAAGCTGGCTGTTTTTCATGTCCGGTATTAGGGCAATCTGTTTTCCTGACAAACCAAAACCAGGCTCATATAATGTAGCTACACTGGTTTTAGAAATAGGGAAATCAGTATTTATAAGAAGCTCTACTTGAACTTCTCCTTTTGATGCATCTTTAAACTCAATTAAATTAACCTTACCCACCGTTACGCCATTTAAGGTAACGGGTGCAGATGGTGCTAAACCTTCTACATTAGTGTATACTACGTAAAACGTTTTATAAGAATTAAAGATGTCTTTTCCTTTTAAGTACATATAGCCCCATATAAACAGGAATATAGAGCCAAGGACTAAAATCGCGGTTTTTGCTTCTCTAGATACTTTCAAAATGTGTGTATTTTTTTAACAAATGTAGGATAAATAATTTTATGTAAGTGTGAATATTATTCTAAAGCTTGCTTAACAGGTATAATCTCATTGTTTTTTATTGCTACAATATATGCCGACTTATACCCTTTGGTCTGCGCCTTTTCTAAAAGGGATTCAGCCTCCTTAAAAGAGTTGGTTTCCCCATAAAAATACTTGATAAGCTTACCATTTTTTTCCTTGGAAATGTTTTTAAGGCCTTTAAAGTTAGCGGGCTTGGTAGCAAGATCCCTGTTACTGGCTGAAATTTGTACCTTATAAACTATATCTAAACTCTCTTCTGAAGATGCTCCGCCACGCTTATCGCCCGATGTAGTAACTTTTTCATTTTTCTCTTTTACAGGTACGGTGTCCGGTTTATTAACCAAAGTTTTATTTTCAGATGTGCCTTTATGCGCTCCGCCCCTTCCGGTCATCATATTCTTGTAGCTAATAATTGCCTCTGCTATAACGCGAGCCAATTCTGATTGTCCTTCATCGCTGTTTAAGTAAGCACCTTCGGTTTTATGCGATACAAACCCCAGCTCTATAAGAACCCCGGGCATGGTTGTAGCATCGAGCACCCAAAGCGGTACTTGTTTAATACCCCTGTCGTTTTTACTAAGCGATTTAAAACCTTTTGAAATTTTGCTGGCAAGGCTGGCACTGTATTCTATATTAGCTTCCTGCTGCACAGACATACCTATAGAAAACTCTGGCTTGGCGGGGTCAAAACCCTTATATTTTTGCTTATAATTAGCCTCCTTATATATGACACTGTTTTCCTGCTTAACCACCTGTAGATTCATAGCACTGCGCGAATGCCCCATTACAAAGGTCTCCGTACCGTATGCGGCGGGGTTATCTACACCATTACAATGTATAGAAACATACAAATCTGCCTTTTCTTTATTCGCCATATTAGCCCTGTCCCTCAACTCGATAAAAACATCGGTTTTGCGGGTGTATATTACCTCTATACCAGGCTCATTATCCAGGATTTGCCCTATTTTTTTTGCGGTGCTTAATACAATGTCTTTTTCCACATATCCATTGTGGTTTGTACCTGTATCTTTACCACCATGCCCAGGATCTAATACTACTTTAAACTTTTGGGAAAACATAACGGCAGTAACCATTAAGGCTACAAACTGAAATACTATTTTTTTTCTCACCATTTTTATGCTTACTAAAACCTGTTATTTGTTAAGTGCTTCCTGTAATGTTATCTTCTTGCCATCTCTGTACGCAACTATAAAAGCCGACTCGTACCCTTTAGCCTTAGCATCTGCAAGGAGCTGCTTGGCTTTGGTATAATCATCGGTAGCTCCGTAAAAATATTTTATTACAGCCTGAGAGTTATCTTTTGTAACATCTGTAAGCCCTTTAAAATTACCAGGCTTTAAATCCAGATCTTTGCTACTGGCTGCAATTTGTACTTTAAAGGGGGCCGCTGCGTCTTTTTCAACTTTATCTGCGGTTTTGGGATCCTGTTTTACGGGTTCAGGTTTTGCTGCTACAGGAG
>JAAXJD010000100.1:0-3522 GCA_012270005.1 Flavobacterium sp.
ACTTTCATGAATGATTTTTGCATATCATGTTCCTTTATTCTTATACACTGTAAAAGCCATTGGATTACCTTTTTTATCGGTGTAACCACCAAGTGTGACATAACCTTGATTATGTAGCAAGGTGGAAAAACCTTCGCCCCTATTTTTGAAGACTCGCGTGACACAGAATAATCAATAGTATTCAATTGAAAATTCAATTTTGATGTGCGTCATTCGACTGTAATACTCAACAAGACTTTTGAGTGGTAAGATTTGAAAAATCAAAGACAAGTTTTAAGAACTATGATTCAATTTTAGAAAATATAAAAACTGGAATGCTAGAAGGGGTTCAATTTGGCGACAATCGATACCCACAATACAAGGACCAAGCTGAATTGGTCTTGTGAAGGATTTGAAACTAGAATGAAAACTCACCATGATAAATAAAAATCTTGAAATGTTTATAAAATAGAATAAATTGACTTTACAATACGATAGAAAATTTCACTTTCGTTGCGTTTTATTTTTACAATATCTCCGCGTTTAAAATTGAAATAACGTACAACCACGTCACTTTTTAGTAAGATTGGTATCTTGTTTTGATAACGGTCTTTGATAAATTGAATAAGACTTTCGTCTTCAACTCGTTCATGGGGGACGTAATAATATAAGGATGTTATATCATATTGAAAATGATTCAATTCAAACATTTCCATATGATACTGAAATAGACTTTCAATCACTTTTCTACAATTTGAAGTAACTAAATTCTGATGGATAATAATGACATTCTTAATCAACATCTTCTCACAAAAAGCCCCAATAAATTTTAGAGTGTCAATTCCCATTTTTTCAGAAAAGACAAAAACAAGTAACGTAATCGTTCCATCTTCTTGATGTTGAAACACATATAGCCCATCATTGACCATTTGCTGAAAGATCAAATGTCTCCGCATCATAAACTTTTCAACATTCGGAATACTATTTAGCCATAAGTTTCTTTTTTGTTGGACTCTGGTTGGAATTTCCATATTTGCTTTTTTCGAGGATAAACGTTCTATTTTTCATTTTTTTATTTGAAAATGAAACGGAATTTTTCCATCGTTGAATATAAATTTTAAATCATTTCGGTCCGCAAAAAACACAGGTTTACAAGTTGAAAGCCGGACGACCGATAGCGCGTGGGATACTTTGGGCTGTACCTTACCGCTTTTTGCCAAGCCGTATCTTTACTTTACCGTCGTCTCCATCTTCGGCCACAAGGTGAATTAAGATACCCCGGTTACGCCGCCTGGCAAGTTCCTTTGCATCTGTGATTTCCTTATCCTTTTCGGGGTTGCGCAGCGGCACATCTATATACAATAACGTACCGGCACCGAAAGAGTACACACCCTCAACATCCATATTAAGTACAGAGCTACTTATTTTTAGCGGAGACACCTGCACCTTTTCTCCCATTATATCCAGCTTACCGTTCAGGTCTTTAAAGGCAATATTTTTTATATCCCTAAACGGAAAAGCGAACTTACCCACGTTTACCAACGGCTCAAAATTTACCAGCTTACCATTTTTCAGGGTAAAGGTTACAGATCCGTTTATAGACCTTGGCAGCAGCACGCCATTACTGTTTACGCTTCCTGTAACATCGGCCCTCGCAGAAAGTTTGCCTTTTAGATTCTTAGAGTTAAGCGTTTGCATACCAAAGTTATCGAACGCATAAAAGAATTGCGAGATATCTGTGTTGTTTACATTGGCTGCAAGATTATACTTTGTGGTACCGCCCGGTTTTACCATACCGTTTATTTCCAGCGAACCACCGGCATGGTTAAGGCCGGCATTTTTAAGCAAAATATTTCCATCTTCGTTTAGGGAAATCAGGGCGTGGGCATTTGTAGCGGTAAACTTTTTATAATGTACGCGCGCAGCCTTAACCGCCATGTCTATAGTGCCGTTTTCAAAAAGGTCGCCCAGGGCATTTACCACATTAGCATTGTCAGACTGCTTTTGCTGTGGTTTGCGCTGTACTGCTACCTTCCTTGCTTTTAAGAAAGACATAAACTCTTCCAGGTAAAGTTGCGGACTGTATACGTTCCACTTTAGCACCAACTTTTCGGGTGCATTATAGTAAAGGTTTAAAAAATTTTGCACAGAACCATCCATTACAAAACTGCTCCTACCTGTTTTTAGTAATACTTTATTAATACGGAGATTATCTTTTGTAAAATTAAGGTCTACAGCAATCCCTTTAAAATTCATGCCGCGTGGAACATACGTCATGGCAGCATTTTTTACAGAAACACTACCTTCTACAAGCGGCTTTACCAGCCTGAACCGTTCTACATCGGCACGGAAAGTAAGCTGCGCCTTAGCCGTACCATCGGTAAGTTTAAGCAAAGAGGCGTCGGTAATACCGTTTAGCGCTTTTACGTTGAAGGCCGTGGTAAGTGTACCCACTGCTATGGGATTATCTAAATCCCGGATTTCAAAACGCTTCATGTTTACTGGCACTCCTTTATACGCACCTTTAAACCCAAATAATTTAATTGCGGAGTTGGCATCGGTATACCCCTGCCCTTTCTGCCTTTGGTTAGTAAACACGCCAAAAAAACTACAATTGTTAAGGGTACCGCCGGGCACGGTAAGTACGTTGTTTGCTACCCGTGCATTTACCTGAATCAGCGGATCGTTCTTTTCGTTAAAACCACCCACCAGGTCGCACCGCACATCAATGGGCTTGCTTATGGCAAACAACATCAGTTTTTTTGTAATGTTAGGCGATAACAGGGCGGCAGCATCTTTCCATAAAATAGCATTATTTTCTATGGTAATACTGAAACGGGCAGCAGCATCCATACCCAATTTTGCGCCTATGGTAAACGTATCTGAGCCAATAGCCAGGGGCATTTTCGCGAAAGCAAGCACTTTATTTTTCTTATAATAGGTAATATCAAAATTACCCTTAAGAGATTTATTCTTTATAAAGCTACCACGTCCTGTGTTAAATGCCATCGTATTCGCAAAACCATCGAGCTGAACAGCAGCTTTTATAACATCACCTTTAAAATCTAAAGAAGCATCCAGCCTGTGTACATTAAATGAATATTGCTTTTGGTTCCGTTTGTTCTCTGCCGAAAATTTAACCTCTTTAAGTAACAGGTATTTTAACTCCGGGAATGATGATTCACCCGACGGTTTATCATCCGGACTCTTACTTTTCCTAAAAACCGCAGTGTTAGAGTAGCCGTTCTGTGAGGTGTACAAGTCGATAGCAGCATTGTTAATGGTGACTTTATTTACCTGCACCACTCCCCGTAATAGTCCCAGGGTGTTAACCGCCACACCTACATATCCGGCTTTTAAAAAAGTGTGCTTATGGGTATCATACAGGCTGTCTCGCAATACTACATTTTTAAGCGATACGCTTATGCCCGGAAAGTCTTCTATAAGAGTAGTTTCCATACTACCAACGGTGAGTTGACCCGAAATATTTTCATTAAGTGTTTCCGTTTTTGTTTTAATGACCTCAGGTTTGGTGGTTTGAAG
>JAAXJD010000100.1:3532-13409 GCA_012270005.1 Flavobacterium sp.
TAAAACGCCAGGCCTGCGTACGCCACAACCAGTAGCAATACTAAACCACCAATAAAACGGGCAGCTAATTTTAAGAGACGTTTTTTATTTGAAGGAGGTAAAGTTTCGGTCATGGGCGGGGTGCGTTTTTATGAACCAAACTAAGTTAAAAAGATTCGCGTCAAAAATGTCTTACATTTTGTTAAAAACAATTGACTGTATAAAATGAGTGCGGACGCTTTCGCGCCCGCACTGCCCCCAGAAAATAAACGCACTAAATCGACTTCAGTGCATGTAAAAACAACTGTATAAATCGTAACGATCGGCACCGTTAGTTGAAGTATACCTTGCAAAAATACCATTATACCTTCGGAGTTGGTGGCTTAAACATATAGACAAAATATAGACAGCCCTTGTAAAAGCTGCATTTTACGGGGATTTTTTTCAAATGACAACCAGCTGGACTTTAAAATTCATAAAAACATCCTGTAAGAAAATATAGCTAAAACTCCTCTTTTGAAGGAGTAGTAAAGGTGGCTTTTTTACACTTTTTAGCGCAATGTGATATTTATCATAATTTACATGAAACAATGCGATTTACTTTGCGAAATTAAACTACCCTAATTATGCTTTACTGGAAAAAACTTACCGCCGCCGAACGCACCGCCCGGGTACACCACGCCCTGAGCGAAAATGTAAATTTTAGCACAGACGCGTCGCTGGGGTACCCCGCATCACGGTTAGACGATAAGGTTTTTAGTGAAGACGTTCCTTTCCTTAAAGATGCGCCCGTATTGCAAACCTATGCTGCAAACCCTAACCACATAGGATGCCACACCCTGGGCACCAGCGAGGCTGCCTTTAAGGGTACGCAGGAAATAGAACGCGAGGTGCTTAATGTAGTGGCATGTGATATTTTTAAAGCCGAACCCGGCAGCTTTGACGGCTACATAGCCCCCGGCGGAACCGAGGCTAACATACAGGCAATATGGATGTATCGTAACTATTTTATAAAGCACCATAAAGCACACCCGTCTGAAATTGCGGTACTGTCTACAGAAGATACCCACTACTCTATAGCTAAAGGGTGTAACCTGCTTATGCTGGACTGGATTAAAGTACCCGTGCAATTTACCGCAAGGCACAAAGACCCTGTGGAACTGGAAAGCCTTATAATAAACGCGCGCGCCTCGGGTAAAAAGTATTTTATAGTAGTGGCTAATATGGGCACCACCATGTTTGGGTCTGTAGAGGTAGCCGATATTTATATTGAAATGCTGGAACATTACGGGCTTCAGTACAAATTGCATATAGATGCCGCCTACGGTGGTTTTGTATACCCGTTTAGCAACGACCACAGCAGGCTGAATTTTGAAAACCCTAAAATAAGCTCCATAACCATAGACGCGCACAAAATGCTGCAGGCGCCTTACGGTACCGGCATTTTCCTTTGCCGTAAAGGTTACATAGAAAACGTACTAACTACCGAAGCGGAGTACGTAGAAGGCATGGACCTTACACTTTGCGGTAGCCGTAGTGGTGCTAACGCCGTAGCTGTATGGATGATCCTTTTTACCTATGGGCCACACGGCTGGCAGGAAAAAGTAAACATACTCCAAATGCGCACTAACTGGCTGTGTAACCAGCTGGACGAACTTAAGATTGAATACTTCAGGGAGCCACACATGAATATAGTAACCATACGCGAAAATTACATTCCTAAACCCGTAGCACACGCTTTTAACCTTGTGCCACAAAAACACTGCGAAGGCAATTTATGGTACAAAATTGTGGTAATGGATCATGTGGAAACAGAACACCTGGCGCACTTTATAGAGGTATTAAAAACAGGCCACTTACCCGAAGAAGAACATTCGAAGTATACTGAGATAGTACATAAAAAATCATTTTTTGTGAGGTTTTAATAAACCTCTTTTATAATAAAACGAAACGCATGACACACTACAACAACTCGGCACACACATTCCACATACCGGTTATGGGGCTGGCGTATACTATAGACACGCCCGTACGGCTGGCGAACTTTGGTATTTCGTCGTGTATTTCTATAACAGACGACGACCTGTGCGAAAAAATGTCGGCTTACTTTTCCAAGAAATTTAACCTGCCCTACCAGGCGATTTCTGCGAAAGCTTTAGACCATAGGGCACAGCGGGTAAAGCAGTACCTTAATATGGTAGATACCATTGTAAAGCAAAAGTTTGAAGACTTTAAGGCAGAGCTGGCCGAAAACCGCCCTACGCTTGACAAGTTTATGGAAATGCTGCCGAACAAAAGCGCGCTTAAAGAAGGCTTGGAACAAATAATGGCTGAAGGACGCCAAATGTCCGAAAACGTAAAGACTTACATGGAAAAAAACTTTTTACCGGGTAACTTCGACGTGAATATTATGACCAAGGTAGACAAGGAAAACCGCGACGAAAAAAACAATCCGCTGCCGGTGGCGTTTAACGATGCACACGCTTCGCTACGCGGGTTTGCCGAAAGCAACCTCAGTTCGTCTGTGGTGTTATCTGCCGGCATGAACCCGAGGTTATACAACTACTTTGAAAACTTTGCCGATTTCTATCCTGATGAAAATGGCAACTTTAAAAAGAAGATTGTACTTAAGGTAAGCGACTTCCGTTCGGCTTCCATACAAAGCGCATTCCTTGCCAAAAAAGGCCTTTGGGTATCTGAATACCGCATAGAATCAGGGCTTAACTGTGGCGGCCATGCTTTTGCTACCGAAGGTTTGCTTATGGGGCCTATCCTTGAAGAATTTGCGCAAAAAAAATCGGAACTGGCTAACGCGGCATACAGCCTTATGGCAAAGGCGCTGGAATTAAAACAATTGCCTGTACCTGCACAAATACCAAGCATGGATGTTACAGTTCAGGGTGGCGTAGGTACTGCCGAGGAGCATAATTTCCTGCTAGAGCATTACAAGGTAGCATCGGTAGGTTGGGGGTCTCCCTTTCTTTTAGTACCTGAGGCCACCGCGGTAGATGAAGCCACGCGTACCCTGCTTGCCGGGGCAAAAGAAGAAGATTTGTACCTGAGTAATATGTCTCCGCTGGGGGTACCGTTTAATACGGTACGCGGCACTACTAATGAACTGCTGAAACAGCAACGCGCTGAAAAAAACCGCTACGGCAGTGCCTGCCCTAAAAAATACCTGGCACTTACACCCGGGGAAGATGGATTAGTGTGTACTGCATCGCGTAAGTACCAGGAGCAAAAAATAAACGAACTGCTTACCGAGAACGACATTGAGGCCATGATGGAGAAATCCTGCCTTTGTGTAGGGCTTTCGGCACCGGCACTTATAGAAAAAGGCATTCCTGTTAAGGGCGAGCAGCAGGGCGTAGTAATATGCCCGGGTCCAAATATGGCTTATTTTACGCAGGAGGTATCTCTTTATCGTATGGTACGCCACATTTATGGCAATGACAATGTTATTACCGTGCAGCATCGTCCACACATGTTTATAAAGGAGCTGGGGCTGTATGTAAAACATCTGGAAAAAGAAGTGGCAAACCTTACTGAAGCAAATGCGCAACAGCTAAAAAAACTAAAGGCGTTTAAGCACAACCTGCTTGATGGGATAGCCTACTACGAAAAACTGTTTGCCCAAAACAAAGATTGGTTTACAGAGCAACGAGGCGCCATAACTACGGCACTTAGCCAATACCGCCAGCAAACGGAGCGCCTAATTAACGAAACTGAAACACAAACTGCAGATGCGTATATTTGTAACAAACAATGTAACGCCTGCCAATGCCAAACGAAAACCGCTACTTTATAGCCGTAATACCGCCCGAAGATATTTCGGCAGAAATTACTGCGATTAAACATGAAATAGCCAGAGTATATAATGCTGAAAAGGCGCTTAAGGTAATGCCGCACATTACCCTTAAAGCGCCTTTTATCATTTGCAACGACCAAACCGACACGCTGATTCATTGGTTCAAAACCATTAGAACAACGGCAATTCCTTTTGATGTATCTCTTGATGGTTTTGATGTTTTTGACAATCCGAAGAATCCTGTATTGTTTATTAAACCCGAACCCTCTGATACGCTACACAACCTGCAAAAAGAGATTTTACAGGCCTTTAAAGACATGTTCCCAGATATTCCTGTGCATTTTCATGAGGATAATTTCCATCCCCATATCACGTTGGCATACCGGGATTTAACCTACCCCGATTTTTTAAAAGCCAAAGAGGTATTTAAAACCCGGAACTACAAAAATAATTTTCTTGTAAAAAGTTTTAGCCTGCTAAAACACAATGGAGCGTACTGGGAGGTTATATACAGTAACAACTTTAAAGCCCAATGAAATGTAATAAAACATGAACAACTATCGTTAAAACCCTATTATTTACACTACCAACAAAACCATATCCCATCCATGAAAAATGTTTTTATACTTGCGCTCTTGGCGCTGAGCGTTTTCATTACCGGCAATTTAGCTGCGCAAACCAAAAAGGGTTACCCAAAAACCGCTTATCTCGTAGCGGACCGAAACGACACTATTTTGAAACAGGTATATTTTCAGAATGTCTCAAATAACTACAAACGAAATGAGATAATAAAAAATCATTCTAAAGCCACTCCTACCGATTTTGTAATAACCGCTAAAACTGCCGGATTTTATAAAATTTATTCTTTTAAACCCTTTGGAATACCCTCTACGGTATACATTCAGTCTGGCGACTCTGTTACATACAAGAATAACGGCAATAACGGACTTACTTTTACAGGAAAAAATGCTGCGCATTATAACTTCTTTAATGAGCTGTTTAAAAACGGCAATACGTATCCGGACTATAACGAAAAAGAGGAATTACATCAATATAAGGTTACATGTGCCGAAATTCTTAAACACCGAATAGCATTCCTAGATGACTATGCTAAAAAACATAAGGTTTCATCAGAATTTTATAATGCTGTAAAAACCGATTTGGAATTCGGCTTCATTGGGCAGATTTTAAACAAATTCACAATACCTGATAATGCGATTAAAAACAACCCGAAAGTATTGGATGGCATTAGCTTTAAAACTTTTAACTTACAAAAAAATGTTCCTGTTAGCTATAACTTTTATTGGGCGCTGAGTAATTACGTACGCAGTTATAATATAATTAATGAACCCTCGGAAAATTATTCTAACAACAAACTGAAATTCAGGATTAGCGTTATAAACAAAAACCTGAAAGGCGATTTGAGGGAATTTGCGCTTACTGAAACATTTGAAGATTACGAAACTCACCTAAAACCGGAGAACATAAGCGTTATAAAAGAGTGCCTAACAGCTACTCTTACCTCCATAAAAGACCCTGCTTATAAACAAGAACTGGAAAAAAAACTCAAAAAACTATTACAGTTAAGCGCTGATTTGCCACAGGAAGTATTAGACGCCCAACTCTTAGATACTGAAGGAAATCTGTTAGCAGTAAAAGACATCCTGAGAAACCTAGGCAATAGCATTAAGGTGCTGGACTTCTGGGCAAGCTGGTGTGGTCCTTGTATAGCACGTATGAAAGAAACACACGCCCTAAGAGGGAAACTTACTTCTGAGCGGCAAGTTTCGTTCCTTTATATTTCTACCGATAAAAATATGGACCAGTGGAAGAAAAAAGTTGCGGAACTAAGCGCTCTGGGTATAAATAAAAATCACTACCGCCTTACCGAAGAAAGCTATAAACTCTTTTCAAAGTTCTTTTTAATAGAATCAATACCAAAATATGTGGTGCTAACCCTAGCTAACAAAGTATATTTAAATACTGTTCCGGCACCTGGAAGTGCAGATTTTGAAAACGTATTAAAAAGCGCTTCTAAATAAAAATAGCCGACAGTTACGTCGGCTAATTTATGTTTTACAGGAACATCCCTCCCGATGCTTCTATGCGCTGTGCTGTAATCCAGCGGGCATCATCAGTACAAAGGAACGCCACTACCCCGCCTATATCGTCTGGCAGGCCTACCCTGCCCAGAGCCGTTTGCGCGGCTATAAAGCCGTTAAGCTCGGCATTATCACGTACTGCACCGCCTCCAAAATCAGTTTCTATAGCGCCCGGAGCCACTATATTAACACGGATACCCCTTGCGCCCAGTTCCTTTGCCTGGTACTTGGTAAGTGTTTCCATAGCGCCTTTCATACTAGCATACGCTGCGTAACCAGGAAGGCTAAAACGCGCCAATCCTGAAGATATGTTAACAATACCACCGCCGTCATTTAATAGCGGCAGTGCATATTGCGAAAGGAAAAACGGAGCTTTAAAGTGCACCGCTACAAGGGTGTCAAAGTCTTCCGGAGTAGTTGCTGCAAACGGAGCGTAAACGCCAAAACCGGCATTATTTACCAAAAAATCGAATTTTTCTGCCCCAAAAACGTCGTTAAGCGTAGTAGCCACCGTGGTAAAAAAAGTATCTATACTTTTGGCATCGGCAACGTTAAGTTGTAGTGCAGCCGCTTTTTGGCCTAGTGCCTCAATCTCGGCTACTACCGCATCGGCTTCTGCCTTTTGGCTGTTGTAGGTAAGTAATACGTTAAGGCCTTTTTTAGCTATGGCAATCGCCATATTTTTACCAAGGCCACGGCTACCGCCGGTTATAAGTGCAATTTTAGAATGTGCCATGTTGTTGTATTATTTAATGATTTACATGGCAAAGGTAGTAAGCTGATATGCCTGAAAAATGATGTACTCTTCAGAATTTGATTAGCGTTCCCAGAATTAGTTTCAGGTTTAAAGTTTCAAGTTGTTTTAAAGTTCAGAACGGTAAAAAAACCTGAAACCTGAAACTTTAAACTAAACTTTTCTTCCTGTATTGCAACGGTGTTATACCCGCCATGCCCTTAAAAAATTTGGTAAAGTTGGTAGGCTCTTCATAACCAAACTTCTGCCCTATCTCGGCTATAGACAGTGTAGTTTGTTTTAGTAGCGTAATGGCTTCGGCAAGTATACGCTCTTCCATAACTTCGCAAACAGATGAATTAATGGTAATTTTAAGCGTGTTAGTTAAATGTCGGGGATGTATGAAGAGCTTTGCACCAAAATCCTGTGCGTGTAGCCTTCGCGATGCCCTGCCACTAATAAGGTCGTTAATATGCTCGTCTACGAGCTTTAAAAAGCTTGTAGTTATTTCATCTTTACGCGAGAGGATTTTCTCGGGTATTTTATATGTTTTAACAGTTTGTGTTTCCATAAGGCATAAGTATAGGGCTAAGTTACAAAAGAACTTATTATTTTTGCAGCAACTATGGCAAAACGAAACGCTAATACAACCCAGCTAACCCTGTTCCCCGAAACGCTGTATGAATACCACATACTGCTTTCACCCAGCGATGCCATAAAGGAAGAGGTAGACAGCCTTAAACAACAGCTGCACGAACAGATAGGCATAAGCGAAAAAGACCGTACCTCCATAGCGCACATTACACTGTTGAAAATTGAAGCCTTTGAATCGACAAACATGAGGGATTTGGTAAAAAAAGCACTCGCCGGGGAAACCAAATTTACCATTAAGGTAAACGGGTACGATTACTTTAGCCACGGTGATAGCCGTACGCTTTATTTAAAGCTGGAAAACCCCGAAAAGGTAGACCACATAGCCGTAGCTATAAAAAACCCCGCTAAAAAGCGCGCACCTATACCTAAATACAGGCAAACAAGCATTATAGACAAGCCGGAGCGCAAGCAAAAGCTTTCTATGACGCCACACATTACCATAGCCAGAAATATAAATCAGGACGACTTTAACCGTATTGATTTTACCGCTTTTGAGTATGAAAACGAATGGGTGTGCGACCGGGTTATTATCCGCCGCCGCCTTGCCAATACCGATAAGCTATTTAGCCCCGCAGGGGAAATTAAGCTGGGTTAGCAAACTTCTTTATACAACTAAAAATGGCTGCCTTATGGCAGCCATTTTCTATATAATGTAATAACCATTACGCTTCAATTTCAGAAACCCTAAGCGTGTTTACCATACCTTTATCGGCAACCGGCATTGCTGCAAGGTTAATAACAATATCACCTTTTTCTACAATACCTTTTTCTCTTGCAATGGTATTTACATCTACTACCGTTTCGTCTGTACTAAGCGACTTGTCGTAGTAGAATGAGTTAACACCCCATAGCAGGCTTAGCTGCGTAAGTATCCTGCGGTTGTCTGTAAACACAAGGATCTTAGCGTTTGGCCTCCAGGCAGAAATCTGGAATGCTGTATAACCACTGTTTGTAAGCGTACAGATAGCTTTTGCCTGAATTGTACCTGCCATTTGCGCAGCGTGGTAGCATATAGACTTGGTTATGTAACGCTTAGTACGTACTGTAGGTACGTTTTGCGGTACATGGATAAGCGGAGAGTCTTCAACGGCTTCAATAATTTGGGTCATTTTTTCAATAACCTGTACCGGGTAGTTACCTACAGATGTTTCGCCAGAAAGCATTACAGCATCAGCACCGTCCATAACAGAGTTTGCTACGTCGTTAACCTCAGCACGTGTAGGTGTAAGGCTGGTGATCATGGTTTCCATCATTTGGGTAGCCACAATTACCGGGATACGGGCCGTTTTAGCACGGTTGATAAGTTTCTTCTGTATAAGAGGAACTTCGTGAGCCGGCATTTCTACACCAAGGTCACCACGCGCTACCATAAGGCCTTCGCAGTAGGCTACAATCTTATCAATATTTTCTACACCTTCAGGTTTTTCGATTTTAGCAACAATAGGAATTTTATATTCCGAGTGCTCCGCTATAAGATCCTGAAGATCCTGAAGGTCTTGCGGTGTACGCACAAACGAAAGTGCAATCCAGTCTACCTGAGCTTTAATAGCAAAAATAGCATCGCGGATGTCTTTCTCTGTAAGTGCAGGAAGCGAAACTTTTGTATTTGGCAGGTTTACCCCTTTTTTAGATTTAAGCGGGCCACCTTGAATAACTTTTGTTTTAACCTCTGCTACTTTATCTGTTTCTACAACTTCAAATATAAGTTTACCGTCATCCAGCAATATCCTTTCGCCAGGGTTTACGTCGCCAGGAAACGCCTTATAGTTCATGTATACCCTATCGGCAGTACCCGGAACATCTTCGGCAGTCTGGAATGTAATTACATCGCCAGGGTTTACCACTACGTCTTCCTTCATTACACCTACGCGCAGTTTAGGCCCCTGCAGGTCGGCAAGTATTGCTGTATTGTAACCAAACTCTTCGTTAAGGCCGCGGATAATGTTTATACGCTCCTGTACGTCTGCATAATCTGCATGCGAAAAGTTAATCCTGAATACGTTTACACCGGCCAGTATCATTTCATTGATAACTTCCCTGGTGCTGCACGCAGGACCCAGCGTGGCTACAATTTTAGTTTTCTTGTTTGTCGGCATTCTCTTAAAAAATTAAGTTGTTTTTCGATTTAAGTTTATAGTGGTCTACTTTATAGGCAGTGGTTATGTGCTTTACCTTTAACAACTTTTGTACTACGTCATCCTCCTCATCAGACACGTTTTCTATTTTTAGTACATAGTCAGCCGTTTTCAGGTCCGGTAAAAAAAATACCGTGGTACTGAAAGCAAACATCTCTGCATCAAAAAGCGACTCGGTGCTTGTTTGTGCCGTGGTAATACTATTTTTGTTTTGTATAAGATGCCAGGCCACATCATGGTCTGTATCTTCAAAGAAAAAGCGCGAAAACAAAACCAAATCCTCCTTCTGTTTTACGCTCAGGTCGTTAGGGCATTTTTCCAGCCTTATTTCGAGTTCTCTGTTAACAAAATAAGCCAGCCTGTAGTCTTCCAAAGACGAATGTATGGCGATTAAGATATAATCAGCATCTTCAAAATCGTCTATTAATAACTTATGGACAGCCATATAGTACTCTCACTCCAAATA
>JAAXJD010000034.1 GCA_012270005.1 Flavobacterium sp.
ACTCGTGGGCATTCCTTTGCCGGGAACTACATGTTTTACCTCACTTCAGGCCAACCTCCCGGCAACCCTAGAGAATACCCGGTTAGAATTAGAATGGCAATCGCAGAATATTACCGGTACATTCAAGTGGGTTACCGGGTTTAATATTACCATCCCGAAGAATAAGCTGGTAGCTTTTCCCGGGCTCTCCGAATCCACATACAAAAACCGTTACATCATTGGGGAATCCATAAACATCCGCAGGCTTTACCACTATACCGGCATTGACCCGGAAACAGGGCTTTATACTGTGGAGGATGCAAACGGGGACGGACAAATCAGTACTGCCGGTGACAGGACTGCTTTTGTTGACTTATCCCCGAAATACTATGGTGGTTTGTCCAATCAGTTTACCTATAAAAACTGGAGCCTGGATGTATTGTTCCAGTTTGTGAAACAACAAGGCTCCGATATCCTTTCGTCGTACCTGATTACAGGTTCTCTTTCCAACCAGCCCGTAGGCGTTACCAACCACTTTCCTCAGGATGGCACAGGTGCCTTTGTACAACAGTATTCATCGGGGAATTATACAGCTGCTAACCAGGCCTACAATAATTATACGCAAAGCGATGCGATGATTCGGGATGCATCGTTTATCCGTCTTAAAAGCCTGAACCTTTCCTATAACCTGCCCAAACTATTATCAGGGGTATTAGCAGCCAAAATCTATTTTCAGGGGCAGAACCTGCTGACATTTACCAATTACAACGGTGCTGACCCTGAAAACCAATCCGGTTTCTACCTGCCGCCGCTGAAACAATATACACTCGGTGTCCAACTTACTTTTAATTAAAATGCTATGAAAACAATCTATAAAAATGTAAATATGAATCTCTATCGGGCCATTTCAATGACCCCTTTATGGATATTACTTTTTGTTATAGGCTCCTGTGAAAGCTTCACGGAAATCGATACCCCACAAACAGAACTCATTGGTACTACCGTATTTGAAGATGTTGCCACCGCCGATGCAGCACTGGCCGATATTTATGCGCGTATGCGGGAGGGCGGCATTGCGTCCGGAACTTCTTTGGGCTGTGGCAGCCTGATGGCAAATTATGCAGACGACATGGACTTTTACGGCAGTAATACCCTTACAGAACAATTCAACAAGCATACCCTGTTGACCACCAATACAACATTATTAAGCCTATGGAATACTTCGTACGCCCAACTGTATGCAATTAATGCCCTGATTGAAGGGGTTACCGCTTCAGGTACACTTACGCAGCCGGATAAGGACCGGCTTATCGGCGAAGGGTTGTTCCTACGGGGATTCATCTATTTTTACCTTAACAATCTCTTTGGTGATATCCCCTATATAACTGGGACGGATTACAGGGTTAATGCAACTGTTTCTAAAATGCCTTCAAACCAGGTAGGGCAATTTATTATCGATGACCTTTTAGCAGCGGAAAACCTGTTGCCCGACGATTATCCTTCTGCCGAACGTATCCGTGTGAATAAAGCTGTGTGTCAGGCATTACTGGCAAGAGTGTACCTCTATCAGGAAAATTATGATCAGGCGATAGTATATGCCAACCTATTGATTGACAACCCGGCATACACAATAGAGCCCAATCCTGAATTGGTATTCCTAAAGGACAGCCCATCCATCATCTGGGCTTTCCATCCCGGAGCAGAAGGTTTGAATACCAAAGATGCCAGTGCTTATAATTTCTCCAGCGGGCCTCCTACAAAGCCTGCGCTATCGGCAAACCTTTACAATGCCTTTGAACCGGGTGACCTTAGGAAAACCCTTTGGATTAAAATTGTTACCAATAGTAACGGTACATGGTACAGGCCATATAAATACAAACAGGTAGCGTCTACCAGCCCATCACAGGAATATACCATACTGCTGCGTATTGAGGAGCAATACCTGATCCGTGCTGAGGCTAAGGCTATGGGAGGCGACTTTGAGGCAGCTAAAGAGGACATAAATGCTATACGCACCCGTGCCGGTTTACAAGGAACAAGCGCGCAGGAACAATCGGAACTGTTAGCTGCAATTCTACAGGAACGCAGGCTCGAATTCTTTACTGAGCAAAGCCACCGTTGGTTTGACCTTAAAAGGACGGGTAACGCTGCATCTGTTTTAGCCCCCCTAAAACCGCAATGGCAGGATCGGGACGTATTACTGCCAATTCCTGAAAATGAATTGCTGTTAAATGAAAACCTGCTCCCTCAGAATAACGGGTATTAAGACATGAAAACATTTATAATATTCTTTTTTAGCGTTTTTAGTGTACTCACGTGTCATGCCCAGGTACAAAAGCGCAGGGTAACGCCTGAAGATTATGCTAAGTGGGGGAAGCTAACCAATGAACTCATCTCTAACGATGGAAAATGGGTATCGTTTAAAATGCAATATACTTCGGGAAATGACACACTTTTTATTGCAGATACTAAAGGCAACTACCAGAAGGCATTTCCAAAAGCCAACTCGGTAACTTTTAGCCCCGATTCAAAGCGGGCTGGAATTAAATCTGGAACCCGTTTGATAATTATAGATTTAGAGCGAAAATCTGAACAAGTCTACGACGGTATCCACGGCTTCAATTTATTGCCTTCCGGAGAAACGGTAATGCTTGTGAAAAATGTAAAGGGCACCGAATTAAAGCTCGTAAGCACTTCGGGACAGTTGTTGTGGTCAGTACCGGAGGCGAAAGAAATTGCGGTGAGTTCAGGAGGACTTTTAGCAGTAGTCACGGCCGCTGCGATTTTAATCCTGAATCCGGCTAAAAATGTGTTCGTTCCCACAGTCCTGCAGGAAACAAAAGCTGCGGAACGGCTGCAATGGAGTAAATCAGGAAATTGCCTTGTATTTTATTGTAAACCTGAAAATGATAAAGAGCGTACCCGCCTTTGTTACTACAGCCTGAAAAAAAACAAATTGTTTTCCATTGACAACGGGAAATTACATTTTGATACACCGTACCGCCTGCAAGGTTATAGTATTGCCTTGTCGGATGATGAGCAGCAGGTGTATTTTTTAATGACAGCCAATGCAGAAACGCAACATGATGAGGGCTTTGTAGAGGTATGGAATACCGAATCCGTAATGGAATATCCCGAAGCAGCATTTTATAGTGACCCGGAACATAATGAGTTACTGACACTTTGGGACGTTCCAAGCGGAAAAATAACCCAACTGGATCGGGATGATTTTATTAACACCAAAATACTCCCCGGAGGCACACACTGCCTGGCACAATCAAGATCTTCGATCACGGTAATTACAGAAGAACTAGCTCCGGTAGATTATTATGCAATTGATATCAAGTATAGCTCCAAAAAACGGGTAGTCAGCCAGGGTAGCAGAAGCGCCGGAGCGATACACGTTAGCCCATCGGGGCAATATATCAGCTTTTTTAAAGAAGGGAATTATTTTGTTTTTGATACTAAAAGTGGTCTAGTGGTAAACCTTACCGCTGCAAGCGGCATTAATTTTTTCAACCAGGAATTTGACGATGCGGGTACAAATCCGGGATATCCCAGTCCCGGTTGGACTCATGACAGCCAATTTGTGGTGTTGTATGACCAGTACGATGTATGGCTTTTTTCACCGGATGCAAAGAAGTACAAAAGGATTACCCAAGGCCGGGAAACCAGGACAAGGTACAGGATAATTCTTGACAAAAACGATTCCCAAAACGCAGGCTTTTCTCAATATGCCCTTGCCAATATTAACCTGACGAAAGGTATTATGCTATCAGAATTCCGGTTTGACAAATCATCAGGCTATTACTTATACAATAATAAATATGGTTTGGTGAACGTGGAATCCGGTAAAGCAAAATACAGCCATATTATTAAAGCACGGGATGCAAACGCCTATTTGTACGTCATGGAAACAGAGGCCATTCCACCACAGCTTAAGTTTTTTGATAAGGCTTCAAAAAAGCAACAGGTTGTCTATCAATCCAACGGGCATTACAAAGAGTATGAATGGTACCGTTCTGAACTGATTTCTTATAAAAATTCTAAGAGTATTTCCTTACAAGGTGTGCTATTGTATCCGGCAGGGTATCAACCGGGGAAAAAATACCCCATGATTGTACATTTTTACGAAAGGATGTCAAACAGGCTGTATGAATACTACAACCCTTTTATACGCGATCCTATAGGTTTTACCCCCAGTAATTTCCTGCTTGATGGGTATTTGGTGTTGTTACCGGATATTGTTTATGAAGTCGGTAATCCGGGTATATCTGCTACAGATTGTATTACCGCAGCGGTTAACGAGATAAAAAATCGGGGGATAGTAGAAGAAAACCATATCGGCCTGGTCGGACATTCTTTTGCGGGTTACCAAACCTCCTTTGTAATAACACAAACAGATATGTTTGTCGCAGCCATAGCTGGTGCCGGGGTAACGGACTTTACGAGCTCCTATCTGACCATGAATTATGATAGGCTCAGATCTAATGGCTGGCGCTTTGAATCCCAACAGTTCCGGATGAATACCTCGCCATTTGAAGATTGGGAAGGCTATACCCGAAATTCACCGGTTGCGCATGCGGCAAAAATCAAAACACCGCTTTTAAGTTGGTCGGGAAAAAATGATACTTCAGTAGATTTTGAACAGAGTATTGAACTGCACCTTGCCCTCAGGAGACTGCATAAACCTGGGGTGATGCTGTTATATCCAGGGCAGAACCATATACTGACAGATCCTAAAGCGCAGCTTCATCTCACAAAAGCCGTAAAAGACTGGCTGGATAGCCACCTAAAGGATTAAAAACACAATGCCGGCTCATGCCGGCATTGCTTTTTACTACTCTTCTATCCTCCATAACTGGTCGGGACAGTTTGTACTTGACAGCCTTTTGTAAAGGACGTTACTTCCGGACTGGCAAGGAGTGGTTTCAACTTCATCCTGGCACATTACATCTGTTGCGGTACAAATACCGTTCACTTTGTAGTGGCCAAGAAACTGGGCAGCAGCTTTGGTGTTGGTTTCCGGGGCACGGTTAAAAGCAAATGCTCCCACTATTGCTGCCATAAATGCCATTACAGGCATCGCTTTTTTAAAAAAAGGAATTTTCATAATTTAAAATTTGAACGTTATTGCCTACTCTTTTTCAGGTTTTCGGCATTGCCCTGATACCGGCCAGTATATTTTTATTTATTTTTTTCAAACGGGATGGGATCCATGTGATATACCGTAAGGGTTGTACCGGCTATCGTATAAGCATGGTTCCGGTCGATAACAAAATCAGATACTTTATGTCCTTTTTTATCGTAGAGGTAAAAACTGAATAAATAGGTTTGTTCAAGGAAGTTATACACATCAATTACAGAAGCCTGTTCCCAGGTATCCTTATGCTCAAATTGTCCCAGCATTTTTGAATTAACATATAAATAATCGCCTTCAGTAGCAGCATTTTTATTGACCACCCAACCCGGTGAAGCAATCTTACTAACACTTTGTTTTTCAAGAAAGGCTACTTTTATCCGGGCTTTTGTTGTGGTATCAATAGTATGCCCGATAACCTTCGATTTCAATTCCGGATCGGTCAATAGATATTGGTTACGGTAGGTGTACACGTAAATCAACCGTTTATGTTTCTGGTTAAAGAGTAATTTGCCGTCCGTGTCAAAGACCCCATCAATTTGTTTATCCAATAGTTTCGGATTAAAATGGACCCAAGCAATATCATCCTGATGCATCACACCCAGTTTATTTTCATTTTGCTTCCCGTCCAATGCCCTGATGGCAGCCTTTTGCATATCAAGGGGGACAAAGGCATTGTAATAGGCCAGTTGATCGATCCATAGCGCGGCACTCCAGTCTGCTATAGTACCTTTTAACGCGAATGCTTCCAAGCCATCGCTTAAATAGAAATACGGAGGCTGGACATACACCTTTAATGCCCTAAAACGTCTTTCTGATTCACGGGTTGTAATCCTGTGTACGATTTCAGTTTTGCTTTCGATGTTAATTTCGGTTATCTTGAGAGGATCCCGGTTATCTCCAATGTATATTTTATCCTGATCCACTCCAGCGATATAGGGAGAAATCACGTTGAGAGGATAATCATATAAAGACTCGGCTGGATGTATCGGAAAACGTCTTGTAAAATTATTCCTGTGGTGAAACATGTCCTCGGAGTATAAATACAATCCGGTAATTACGCCAATACTGCCAACTGTTAAAAACAACAGGTTCAGAAAGGTTCGTGTATTCTTTTTAGCGCTTGATGAAAGGCCATCCTTAAACAAAATAGCCACAATTCCGAGTACACAAAAAGCTATATTAAATAATAAATGTTGGTTCCAGTTTAACTTTTCAAGGATACCGCCACAGGAACAGGGGACAAAGGGGCTGAAGTTTAGAATTATCACTATATAACCTGCAAAGAGCACCATCAGACTATATGCTGCATATAGAGATATTTTTCTGGTTTTCTGAAGGCATAGCCCCAAAGAAATAATCAATTCTATAATTATTACAGCATACGAAACCGGACCGGCAAATGAGCTTAATAAAGGGGATTGCGCGATTTGTACCTGAAATACTTCAAAATCCATTAACTTGCTTACCGACGCATAAACAAACAATACGATATATAGCAAGCAAATGGTTTCAAAGGAGGCATTTCTAAGAGAAGGTGATACTTTCATTTCCTGTATATTGTACTAACTACTGTATCATGGGATACCAAATTAGCAGGTTTGTACAGGCAAGGTATATCGTTTGTATAGATAAAAAGGCTACAGATACAAGCCAAAAACACTCAAAAACAAGACATTAAAATATTAATCATCATACAAGTTTTTTCTTTATCGAATTCACCTCTCTTTTAAGTTCGAGCAGCATATTTTTAACTGTATCCTGGGGAATATTGTCAGGAGTGTATTCATTAAGTGTAAAACCACAGGAAAACTTCCAGGCTTCCAGTATATCCGATGCTTTTATTTCATAGGGCTCAAATTCGGGGTTATCGGAATGAAACATAAATTTTCTACCCTTTCTGTAAATGCGTTTGTACACGATACCGTCATTTCTGGTAAGCAACACATAGGTTTGCCCATCTTTGATGTCATTGCTGTCTTCTACATACTGGCCAACAATAAAACTCCCATCCCGAAAAGGGGGCATGGAATTCCCCTCTATAGGAAATGCCCTGAATTTACCGTTGCGTAGGAAAGGCAGTGAAATGTGTTGCAACGTTTCGATAAACTCAGGGTCGCTATATCCGGCCAGGTAACCAGCCTGCGCTTTTTGAGGGATAATTTCAATAATATTCTCGCCTGCCTTATCTACCGTAACAGGAAGCAACAGGCGGTTGCCGTCAAGTTTCAACACGCCCTCCATATCGATTTTACGCAGGTCAACACTAAGCAACAGATCAATGCTCACATGATAATAATGTGCCATCCTCTTCAAGATATCATAAGGTGCTTCTGAAGTCCCGGACTCATACTTTACATAACGGGCACGAGTAATGAGAAGCGCTTCAGCAAACTTTTCCTGCGAAATATTTTTTTGAAGCCTTAAGTACCTGATATTGTCGGAAAATAAAGACATAGATTAAAATGTTACTATTTAGAACATCAAATATACATCTTTTTGTTACAATCTGGTCTAATTTTGTTATCCGCTTAATGAGATAAAATGAAACCGGCAGCAGAAAAATTAGCGATAGCAAGGCAGCTCCAGGCAGAAATCAATGCCCTACAAGGCCTTGGGAAATTATCCCATGAGCCTGCTAATGACCGTCTGGCGCCTTTTTCGTCAGCTTTTCCGGGCAATACATTTCCAACCGGGACTATCCATGAATTCATCAGCTATGAAGTGGCACATGCCGCAGCAACAACCGGTTTTGTTAGCGGGATAATAAGCAAACTGTCTAAACAAGGTGGCCTCTGCCTTTGGGTAGCAGGTGGAGGGAAAATATACCCTGCCGGGCTGAAATATTTTGGGCTGGAACCCGATCGTATTGTGTTCATTCACACTACACGCCCAAAAGAAGCACTTTGGATTATTGAGGAAGCCTTAAAATGCGAAGCACTTACCGCTGTCATAGGGGAAGTGCGGGAGCTTAGCTTTTCTGATTCCAGGCGTTTACAACTGGCAGTGGAAAACAGCGGAGTAACTGGGTTTATACATCGGTATTGCCCACAGGCTGAAAATGCCGTGGCCTGTGCTTCCCGTTGGAAAATCACGGCTTTGCCGAGCATTACTATTGATAATCTGCCCGGAGTGGGCTACAGTGCCTGGGATGTGCAACTGGTAAAAGTGCGCAACGGAAGGCCACACGCCTGGCAGATACAATGGCAGGGTAATCGCTTCAATGTCATCGAAGAACAGCCTTTCGTTATTTCTTTAAACGAACGCCATACCGGATAATGCCACGCTATATGTCCATATCGTTTCCCTACCTGCTTACCGATTATGTGGTGCGCAGGCAACCTGAATTCAGGGACAAACCATTTGTTATGGCTTCACGTCAACGTGGGCGTATGGTCATTGATGCGGTAAGTCCCGCTGCGGCAAAAAAAGACATTTTAACAGGGATGGTACTGGCGGATTGTAAAGCAATATACCCGGAATTACAGATGGTAGAAACCGAGACCGGGAGAGTTGAAAAACTTTTGCAGGCACTCGCCGAATGGTGTATCCGGTTTACACCCGTTGCAGGGGTTGATCTTCCGGATGGCGTGATACTGGATATTAGCGGTTGCGCCCATCTTTGGGGTGGCGAAGCGGATTACCTTGCGCATATACAGTCAAAGCTTTCCGGTTATGGATTTACTACAAAACTGGCCATAGCAGATACAATAAGCGCAGCCTGGGCTATGGCGCGTTTTGGTACTGCTTCAATTATTGGATGCGGGAAGCAGCGGGAAGCAATCAGGACTTTGCCACCAGTAGCACTGCGCCTGGAAGATACTATACTGGCACGGCTCAAAAAGCTGGGGATGCGTACTATCGGCAGCTTCTTGGATATACCGCTTTCGGCACTCCGCAGGCGCTTCGGGGCTGAAATGCCTAAACGGATTGCACAGGCTTTGGGAACAGAATTAGAATGGATAACACCGGTACAGCCTGTAGAACCGTATCAGGAGCGGCTCACCAGTATGGAACCTATTGCTTCCGCAGCGGGTATTTCAATCGCCCTGCAACAACTTTTAGGGTCGCTTTGCCTTAGGTTGGAAGCAGAAGGCCTTGGCCTGCGTAATGCAACACTTAAATGCTACCGTATAGATGGCGCGGTACAGCAAATTGAAATCGGTACAGGGCACCCTTCACGGAATGTGCCCCATCTTTTCAAACTCTTTGAACATAAAATTGCGACGCTTGAACCCGACATGGGTTTTGAAGTGTTTGCCCTTGAAGCCTATAAAGTAGAGCCGGTTACCGATGAGCAGGCAGCCATTTGGCATACCGCCTCCCAAAACGACCGCAAGGTTGCAGAACTGCTGGACCGAGTTGCTGCAAAAATAGGCGCTGATGCGGTAAGCCGCTATTTGCCTGCCGAGCACCACTGGCCTGAGTGTGCCGTCAAAAAGGCTTCTCCTTTATGGGAAAAACAGTCCACGGATTGGCGTACTGATTTACCACGCCCGGTGCACCTGTTACCCGCTCCTGAAATTATATCGGTAACGGCAGTGTTGCCCGATTACCCGCCGATGCTCTTCCGTCATAAAGGTATTCGCCATACCGTAGTCAAAGCCGACGGGCCTGAGCGTATTGAGCAGGAATGGTGGCTGTCGGACGGCCTATACAGGGATTATTATATTGTTGAGGATGAAAACGGTGCCCGATACTGGGTGTTCCGTTCCGGGCCTTATGACGGCGACCAGCCCCAATGGTTTTTACACGGCTATTTTGCATGAGTTATACTGAATTACATATAACCTCTAATTTCAGCTTCCTGCGCGGGGGCTCGCATCCCGAAGAACTCGTGGAGCAGGCTGCTGGATTAGGCTATACAGCCTTGGCGATTACCGACCATAACACCCTGGCAGGTATAGTGCGTGCACATGTAGCAGCTAAAAAGGCAGGGATACGGCTAATTGTGGGATGCAGGCTCGAACTATTAGACGGTCCACCGTTACTTGCTTATCCTACGGATAAGGATGCGTATGCAAGGTTATCAGGACTACTTTCTACCGGCAATCTCCGTGCTGAAAAAGGCCAGTGCCATCTCTATAAAGCCGATATATACAAACACGCAGAAGGCATGCGGTTTATTGCCCTGCCACCACTTTCACTTAACGATGCGTTTGCTTTTGAAGATGGCTTTAAAATGGAACTTCAGGAATACCGCGAACATTTCGGGAGTGCTTTGTATCTCGGTATGAGCCGGTCGTACCTTGCTAACGACAACAAACGGTTGTTCCGTTTATCGCAATTATCAGACGAGCTGGGAATAAAATTGGTAGCGACCAACGACGTACATTACCATGGCCTTGAACGCAGGCAATTGCAGGATATACTGACCTGTATCCGTGAGAAATGTACCATCCATTCCGCGGGTTTTCTTTTGCACCAAAATGCAGAACGTTACCTTAAGCCCACCGATGAAATGCAGCGCCTCTTTCGCCAATACCCGCATGCACTCGAATCAAGTCGAGAAATAGCCGATGCCTGCCAGTTTTCACTGGACAGCCTTACCTATATTTATCCTGAAGAGATTACCACTGGCGGACGTACCCCGCAGCAGGAACTTGAACGGCTTACTTGGGAGGGTGCACATGAAAAATTCCCTCAGGGCATTCCTGAAAAGGTAGCCGAAACCATCCGTTATGAGCTGGAGTTTATGGCGCGTAAAAACTATGCTTCGTATTTCCTCACCGTATACGACTTTGTAAAATTTGCCCGGAGCCGGAATATCCTCTGCCAGGGTCGTGGTTCGGCTGCCAATTCAGTTGTATGTTACTGCTTAGGGGTTACGTCGGTTGATCCTTCCAAATTCAAGGTGCTTTTTGCCCGCTTTATGTCTGATGCCCGTGATGAACCACCTGATATTGACGTAGACTTTGAGCACGAACGCCGCGAGGAAGTCATCCAGTACATCTACGAGCGCTACGGGCGTGACCGGGCGGCAATCGTAGCCACCGTTACGCAGGTACACTGGCGGGGGGCCATCCGCGATGTAGCCAAGGCGATGGGGTTGTCCGCCGATGCTGTAGACCGGCTGGCGGGTTCCATAGCCGAGTTCCGTGACGAGCTGGACAGTGGGCGCATTACCTCTGAAGGCTTTAACCTTGCCGATCCGCACCTGATGAAAACCCTGGAGCTTACAAGGGAGTATGTGGGATTCCCCCGTCAGCTGGGGCAGCATACCGGCGGCTTTGTCATTACCCGCGACCGGCTTTCTGACCTATGCCCAATACTCAATGCACGCATGGAAAACCGTGTGAATATTGAGTGGAATAAAGATGATATAGAAGCGCTCGGGTTCCTGAAGGTAGACGTATTGGCGCTAGGGATGCTGACCTGTATCCGAAAGGCATTTGATTTATGCAAACAGCATTACGACAAAGCCTATACGCTTGCCGAAATCAATAAGACTGAAGACCCGGCTGTATATGAGATGATCAGCCATGCCGATACCCTTGGGGTATTCCAGATTGAGAGCCGCGCACAGATGTCGATGCTGCCCCGCCTGAAGCCCAGGTGTTTTTACGATTTGGTTATCGAAGTAGCCATTGTACGCCCCGGGCCAATACAGGGCGATATGGTGCACCCTTATTTACGCAGGCGCAATGGCATTGACCCTGTGGAATATCCATCAGAAGAATTAAAGGAGATACTGGGACGTACCCTTGGCGTACCGCTATTTCAGGAACAGGCTATGGAAATTGCGATAGTGGCTGCCGGATTTACCCCAGCCGAAGCTGATGGTTTGCGCCGCAGCATGGCAACCTTTAAGGCTAAGGGCAAAGTAAGCGACTGGGAAAAGAAGCTGGTAGCCGGTATGATGGCTAAGGGCTATGAGGAAACTTTTGCACGCCGTGTATTCCGCCAGCTGGAAGGTTTCGGTTCCTATGGTTTCCCGGAAAGCCATGCGGCAAGTTTTGCACTTTTGGTATATGTGTCGTCGTATATCAAGTGTTATTACCCCGATGTATTTGCAGTAGCTTTACTAAACAGTATGCCTATGGGTTTTTACCAACCGGCACAGATCGTGATTGATGCGCGCAAGCACGGTGTAGAAGTGCGCCCGGTAGATATCAATTATTCCTCATGGAATAACACCCTGGAAGAAAGGTCCGGGAAATATTTCGCCCTACGTTTAGGCTTTAGACAGGTTAAAGGATTGTCTGCTGAAGACATAGCTTTGCTGATGGCAGCACGACGGGGTGGTTTCAGGCAGGTACATTCGCTATTGGATGCAGGTGTGTCAATGTTTGCGCTTGAAAAACTCGCAGATGCCGATGCGTTCCGTTCTATCGGCCTGGACCGCAGGCAGGCGCTTTGGGAAGTATCTGCCTTATCGGACAGCCCTGTCGGTATGTTTGAGGGGCAGCCGTCACAAAGTAGTGCCGAAGGACAATTGGAACTGCCGCTCCTGACCAATGCGGAGCATGTGGTAGAGGATTATGCGACTACAGGCTTATCGCTAAAAGCACATCCTGTAAGCTTCGTGCGTTCTAAGCTGGACACTATGCGCATAGTGCCAACGGCTAACCTGCCAAAAATGGCAAACGGCGACATGGTAGCTGTTGCCGGATTGGTTACCGTACGCCAAAGGCCCGGTACCGCTAAAGGCGTGATTTTTGTGACTATAGAAGACGAAACCGGATTTGCCAACCTGGTAGTATGGGGCAAGGTGTTTGAAACCTACCGACGTGACATTGTACAGGCACGATTGCTAATGGTCCAAGGCAAGGTACAGATTGAAAGGGAGGTCATCCACGTGATAGCTAATTCGTGTTATAATCTTTCTTATTTACTTCAGAACATGACCGATTCAGATAAGGACGCAGCACTCTCAACATTATCACGCTCTGACGAAAAGAATCCTGAAGAAGTATTTCATAAGGGTAGAAACTTTAGGTAATAATAAATGCACTAAAAAGATAATAAAATGTTATTGTTCAATGAAAAAGATTTGTTTACCACAGGTAGTGGTGTCCTAAAAAATTTTGACCTGCCAGACTTGGGGTTTATGCTATATGAAGGATTTATCCCAAAAGAGGATGCCGATGCCTATTACCATCACCTGCTCCATATCACGCCATGGCGGGAATACCAAATGCCGATGTATGATAAAATTGGAATTGCAATAGTTTACTAGAGGATTTTTTATGTCCTTTTTTTAAAAAACTGT
>JAAXJD010000003.1 GCA_012270005.1 Flavobacterium sp.
GCTTTTTCCTTATCAAAAGACATATTTGTTATTTTTCGTAAAAATACGAAAAACGGTGTTTGTGCATGCATTTAAAAATAAAAGCTTTTAAAAAGCGTTTGTGATTACGGGGGTTTTATCTTCTGAAATTTTATAACTACTTTTACCAAAAATTGTTATCATCTATGCGCCAACTCATATACCTTTTGTTTATTGGTTTTTGTATTACGTTTTGCTCGTGCAGGAACGATTTTGAATTTGAAACCAGCGCAGGAGGACTTGAGTTTAGTAAAGATACCGTGTATCTTGACACTGTTTTTACTAATATAGGGTCTAGTACTTACACTTTAAAAGTATATAACCGTAGCAACATAGACATAAAAATACCAAGCATAAAACTTGGACAAGGGCAAAACTCTAAATATCGCCTTATGGTAGACGGTATCCCCGGAAAAGAATTTAATAATGTAGAGCTTTTGGCAAAAGATAGTATGTTCGTTTTTGTTGAAACAACTATAGACTACACCGAATACGCCAATAACACTACCACGTTCTTGTATACAGACCAAATACAATTTGCGAGCACAAACGGAATACAAAATGTAGAGTTGGTTACATTAGTGCAAGACGCCTACTTTTTATACCCTCAAAGAAACAGCCAGGGCGAATATGAAAATGTACCGTTTGATGACCAAACTAATATTTACGGATTTTATTTAGACGAAAATGATCCTAATAATGGAAATGAATACAGGTGGAAAAACGATAAACCGTATGTGATTTATGGGTATGCAACTGTACCATCTGGTAAAACACTTAATGTAGATGCTGGTGCCAGGGTTCACTTCCATGCTGATTCAGGGCTTATGGTTCGTCCGGGCGGAAGGCTACTGGTTAATGGTGAGCAATCCTCTACAGAAACACTTGAAAAAGAGGTAGTTTTTGAAGGAGACCGGCTTGAACCTGAATTTGCCAACGTAGCAGGACAATGGGGTGCTATATTATTAATGAGCAATAGTGACAATGTTGTTAACCATCTTACACTAAAGAATGCTAATATAGGCATATACGCGATGGTTACAGGAAGCAATGACCCTCAACCAAAATTAACTATTAAAAACTCTCAGATTTATAATTGTACAAACTTTGGGCTATACGGCGTAAACGCTGTTATTACAGGTGAAAATTTGGTGACAAATAATGCCGGCAAAGTAAGCGCTGCTTTCGCGTTAGGAGGAACGTACAACTTTAAATATTGCACATTTGCGAACTACTTTAATAGCTATGACCAAATCCCATTATTATTAAACAATTATCAGGACAAAACAGAGGAGGGCGAAACTAAAAGATATATTGGCGCGCTTACTGCTACCTTTGATAATTGCCTAATTTATGGATCAGGGAATGTGTCTTTATCTTTAGAACGCGCAGAAATAGAGAATGATACAAACCCTTACTTTAATGTAAAGTTTAATAGCTCATTAATAAAGCTTGTTGATTTTAACCGACTTGAAAATGCAGTACTTTATCCGTTCTCAGCAAATAATGCGGAGTTAGTTACTTATAATAACTGCAAAATAGCCAGGACCGGAAACGAGAACAAACCTGTTTTTAAAGACGCTAAAAACAACAATTTAAAGTTAATAGAAGGTACAAACGGAGATGGCCCGTATGGTACTGCAGATGCGTCTGTAACGCTATCACCTAATACTGATATTTTAGGAGTGTTACGCAGTACTTTGCCAGACATGGGTGCTTATGAAAGTACAGCAGAATAGGTAGCAACAATTTAAAAGAAAAAAGCAAGCCTGTAAGCCGGATTCTGTATTGCGCCTAAGCACAACCCTTATCATTTATCTTGCAATAACATTACTGTTACTGTCTATCTGCCTACCCCCCGGCATCGGGCGGGCAGCCCTATAGTAGCCGGTATACATGGCATTTCACCGCATAGAGTTTACCTGATTTCACTACAGCATTACCTGTACATCCTTTCTGTTGCACTTGTCCTCTTACGCCAAAGCGTAATGACGGGCGTTACCCGCTATGCTGCCCTATGGTGTCCGGACTTTCCTCCCACTGATAAAGTGAGCGATAAGGCGGCTTGCTTTAAGGCTGCAAAAGTAGTGAATTATATAGTATAAACAGGTATTTGGCCTATGGCTATATAAATTGTTTTTAAGCAGTACAGTATCAGTATCTTTTAACACTACCTTAAAAACCGTTCCGTAAGATAATGCCTAATTTTAGTATTCATAAAATACAAAAATTATTATGGATATTTCTTTTAGCAACGATCCCAAATTATACATATTACTTCCCGTTATATATTACGCATGGCAAGATGCCGCTATAAGTAATGAGGAGTACACAAGAATAAACCAGTTTATTGATAACCAAAGTTGGCTTACAAAAGCCGAAAAAGAATTTTTGAGCTCAAAAATAAATGCCTCCTCTCCACCTTCCCGCTCTGAATTATTTCACTGGAAAGAGAACATAGACAGCGCTCTTAGTGGCAACAATAAACCAAAAAACTTTACTGATTTAGGAATCTTACTAGCCAATGCGGAGCGTACTTCATTATCTGAAGAAGACATAATAGCCATAGCGCCTAAAATTGCAGAGTTAGAGCAGCAGTTGGGTATTGGGAGTGTAGAGATTTTGTCTGAATATCAAAAAAGAACAAGTATAACGCAATCGCACAACACAAAAAGTAGTTTCAATGTTAGCTTAATGACTGAATTGCTTAACGGGGAGCAATCAGAAATCATCAATAAAGTAAAAAGCATCATTAGCCGCGAAGATTTTACCCCGGTTGTAGACAGCAACACTCAGGTATTTCGGGAAAAAGTATTTGCATGGTGTAAATTTCTTGCCGATGCATTCCTTTGAAGTTATGCTTACTCTACTGCTTACGGCGGAAAAGGCGACATGGAGGGTTATTTTGCCATAATGGAAACATTAAGTTATCAGGACTTAAGCCTTGTAATAAAGTTTGGTGTCCAGTTTGGTCTGTGGGGAATGAGTGTAACGCTCCTAGGTACAGAAAAGCACCACGCAAAATATCTGCCTCAAATAGGGTCACTTGAGTTACCCGGATGTTTTGCAATGAGCGAAACGCACCATGGCAGTAACGTAAAGGAACTGCAAACCACTGCAACTTACAATCATGCTAACCGAACGTTTACCATAGACACCCCGCAAAAATACGATCGTAAAGAATACATAGGCAACGCCGCTGTGCATGGTGAAGCTGCAACTGTTTTTGCTAAGCTTGTTATAGACGGAACTGACTACGGTGTAAATGCGTTTATTGTGCCCATAAGAGATAAAAACAAACAGACTTTACCGGGAATAACGATTGAAGATTGCGGACATAAAATGGGCTTAAACGGTGTAGATAATGGTATTATAACTTTTAATAACGTTGTAATACCGTACGACAACATGCTCGACAAATTTGCATCGGTAAACGAGAACGGCGAATTTGAAAGCTCAATTCCGAGTGATAACAGAAGATTTTTCACCATGCTGGGAACGCTGGTTGGCGGACGGATAGGTATACCAAGGTCGGCACTTGCGGCGGCTAAAGTAGGCCTTACCACTACAATTAAATACAGCGATAACCGCAGGCAATTTGGCCCCGATAGCGGACAGGAAGTACCTATATTAAACTACAGGATGCATCAACTGCGCCTAATGCCTTATTTAGCAAAGTCTTACGCGCTTACGTTTGCACTACAGTATTTAACTAAACGTTTTATAAACCGTACCGAGGCAGACATGCAGGAAATAGAAGCACTTGCTGCCGGACTAAAAGCGTACACTACATGGAATGTGCGCAATACACTGCAGGAATGTCGCGAAGCTACAGGTGGTAAAGGCTATTTAAGTGAAAACCGGATTGACGATCTTAAGAATGATACCGAAATATATACAACTTTTGAAGGTGACAACACAGTATTGATGCAGCTTACCGCCAAAAACAGATTAGGCGAGTACCGAAAAGAATTTGGAGAGATTAGTGTAGGCACTATTTTTAACTACGTTGTTGAGCAGGCAAAAACCGGAATCACAGAAAAAAATCCTTTTGCTACACGTAATACAGACGAAGCTCACTTAAAAGATGCCACTTTTCACCTGCAAGCCTTTAAATATCGGGAGAGGGAATTGGTGTCATCTGCCGCCAGGAGGTTTAAGAGGCTTACAGATGACGGGCTTGAACCCTTTGACGCGGCAAACATAATGCATCCTCATATGCTACAAATTGCTAACTCTTATCTTGACAGGGTTGTACTGGAGCAATTTTTAGCGAAGCTGGAAACAGTAAAAGATCCTACAATTAAAGACACACTTACAAACTTATATACTCTTTTTGCGCTCCACAAACTAGATGAACATAAGGATTGGTATTTAGAGCAAGGCTATATGGAAGGAGTTAAAACGAAAGCCATCCGTAAGCTGGTAAGCCAACTTTGCTGGGAAATACGCCAGGATGCGGTGCCACTAACCGAAGCATTTGATATACCTGAAAACTGTCTGGGTGCCATAGCAACATTTAAAGCAGCACAGGCATAGAGATTATGTATTTATATATTTAAATTTTTTAATGTAATTTTGTACTGTCATATTTAAGATTACATTTAATGAAAGATATAAAAATAAGCGTACTGGATCAGTCTCAGGTAGGTAGGAACAGTACGGCAGCACAAGCCCTAGAAGATTCAGGAAAACTGGTGGCACTTGCAGACACACTGGGGTTTGAGAGGTATTGGGTGAGTGAACATCATAACTTTAAGTTGGTAGCGGGTACCTCGCCAGAGGTACTTATACCCTACTTAGCATCAAAGTCTAAAAATATACGTATAGGCAGCGGAGGTATTATGCTGCCCAACCATAGCGCCTTAAAAGTGAGTGAAAACTTTGGTTTACTCAGTACACTATATCCCGGGCGTATAGATTTAGGCATTGGGCGCGCGCCGGGTGGAGACAGGCTTTCGGCACAATTGCTAAATCCCTCAAACAGCTTCAGCGAAAAAGAGCTTTACGAGCAGTTAACAGATGTACGGGCCTGGCTTAGGGGAGAAGAAATGCCGGACACCATACACGATAAAGTTAAAGCCTACCCTATTCCGGAAGTTATACCAGAGCTATGGATGCTAACCAGTAGCGGCGGAAGCGCGCAGTTTGCGGCTCACTTTGGTATGGCGCTCTCCTTTGCACACTTTATTAACCCGGTTGGAGGGCCGGAAGTTGTTGCAGTGTACAGGGATAGCTTTCGGCCAAGTAAGGAATGGGCAGAGCCAAAAGCCATAGTAAGTATTTTTGCTTTTTGTAATGAAGACGAGCAAAAAGTGGCCGACTGGGTAACTGAATTTGATTATAGGATGTTACACATAGAAATGGGTGCTACTGGGGATTTGCCTTCGTTTGAAGAAATAAAAGCTATGGATTACAGTATACATCAGCGGTCTCGCATCGCCTGGAACAGAAACCGCTTCATTGCAGGTACTCCCGATGTGGTAAAAGAAAAAATAGCCAAATTGGCGGCAGACTACGCGGTAGATGAAATAATGATAGCAACCTGGGCCGAAAACTTTGAAGACAGAAAACATTCTTATGAGCTTATAGCTGATATGTTTTAAATAGAAACTCCCTCGGAATGTAAGTTCCGAGGGATTTCTATTTATATAAATTAAAAACTTTGTTCTTAGTGCTTCAATTTCTTCTTCCGTGGCATCCTGGTACAGGTAAAACACACGTGTAATTTGTGTACCAAGCCTGTTCTTATAATCGTCTACCAGCCACTCGCGGTAATTTTTTGTAGTCTTACTAAGGAGTTTTGCATACTGCTTTACCCGGTATTCAATATCCGGTTCTAGCTCGCGTGCCAGTTTGCGGGCCTCGCTAATTGTCTCTGCATTTTCAACACACATAAACGCGTGTTGGCGTATTGATTTATCTATTACTACCTTAGGTTTTTCCTTGCGCTCCATAGAAAGCTTAAACTCAGCATCTACATCAAAAGCTATATCTTTAGATTTTGCAAAACGTATTCTTACATCCTCAGGCATAGCGTATACGTGATAGCTTTCTATCTCCTCGTCGGTACGGATATTATCTAAAAACTGCTCCGGATTTTTAAATATGTACTGCCAGTCTATAGGATCGCTCCATAAACCAAAACGTTGTGCATTATTACCAAGGTCTATAACGGTAAATGTATCTTTCCCGGGAAGGCTACGGCTACCGCGGCCTATCATCTGGAAATATAATGTTAATGAACGTGTAGCCCTATTGAGAATAATCGTTTCTACAGTAGGCTCATCAAAACCGGTAGTAAGGATAGATACGGAGGTTAAAATAGCATCGGGCGTAGTTTTAAACCAATGTAATATATCGCGGCGCTCCTGCTCCGGTGTGCGGTTATCCAGGTGCCTTATGGGTAAACCCGCAGCCCTGAAGGTTTCATACACGTATAACGAAGTATTAATACCGTTATTAAAAATCAAGGTCTTTTTTCCTTGCGAACGTTGCAAATACGCCTGTAAAAGCATATCCTGCATTATCCCACGCGAATATAACTCATCAGACGATGCTACAGTATAATCTCCGTTAATACCCAGTTTAAGCGAAGTTAACTCTACATCGTAGCCGTACATTACGGCACGGGCAAGATAACCTTTGTTTATTAGCGACTGTATGGGCTCTCCCACTATCAGCTCGTTATAGGTTTCGTACATGGGTAGCTCTATATTAGAGCTTAACGGTGTTGCAGTAACGCCTAAAAACAGTGAATTCTTAAAATAGGTAAATAACTTCCTGAAGCTGTTGTAATGCGCCTCATCTACAATTACAAGCCCCACATAATCCATGTGGAACTTTTTATCTTTAAGGCGGTTATTAAGCGTTTCTACCATGGCTACGTAGCACGAAAACTCATTGTCTTCGGGTAACTCTTTTACGCCACTGTCTATTACGGTATTTTTAACCCCGAAACTGTTCAGCATCATTGATGTTTGCTTACTTAGCTCTATGCGGTGTGTAAGCACAAGTACTTTACGATTGTATTTTTCAATAAATCTTCGTGCTATTTCCGAAAAAATTACCGTTTTACCGCCGCCGGTAGGCAACTGGTAGAGCAAATGATAGTCGTTTGGTTTGCCATCAAACTTTTCAAAAATGGCATCAATATCACGCTCCTGGTAATTATATAGTTGTTTTTTTTCCTCTTCTTGGCTGGTTTGCATGCTCCTGTTTAATAAACCGCAAAAGTAGGCATTTAAACACATTATTTCGTTTAGTAAATCCTAAAAAAAATAATTATTTATTTTACCTGTGTTGTTCGTACCTATTACCCGTCCAAATAGCCGCTATGGCACTTCTTTTTTTCTCTGTAAGCGGCGAAAGGCTGCCTGCATCTATCATTTCGTCCAGTTGAAGTGAGGTACGTACCCCCACCACCGCCGTAGTAACCGCCGGATGATCTGCTACATATCTTATGGCAGTTTCTGCCGGAGTCTTCCCTACAGGAGCTAACTTTATAACCTTACGTTGTATATTTCTTACTTCTGTTTCTTTTAAGCTAAGATATGACGCAGCGGGTTTGCCTGCCAAAAGTCCAGACGCTAGCGTACCCCTGGCCAAAACGCCAATTTTATGATCCTCTAAGAGTTGAAGTACCTCTTCTTCAGGCCTACGGTCCAGCAAACTATACTGCGTCATTACCGAAACTATGTTAGAATACGAAACATAGCTTCTTATAACATTTGGCCTGATGGATGAAATACCGTAATCCCTTATCTTACCCATATCTTTAAGGCGTTCAAAAGCCTCTATTATTTCGTCCTGCGGGTCGTCCAGCGTACCTCCATGAAGTTGATAAAGATCTATGTAATCGGTATTTAAACGCCTGAGGCTGTGGTCTACTGCTTCGAGAATGTATTCTTTCGTAGGAATCCAGTCCCAGCCAGATCCGTCTGTGCGCCACCTGTTTCCTACTTTTGTAGCTAATAAAATTTTCTTCCTGTTGTTACCCAGTGCTTTACCCAAAAGTACTTCATTTTCTCCTTTATTATATAAATCCGCTGTATCAAACAAGGTTACTCCTTTGTCTATAGCACTGCCTATAAGATAATCGTTCTCTATTCCGTATTCCTCCAAAGACATACACCCGAACGAGGTAACGCTTACCTTAAATCCATTTTTTAAAAACTTATATTGCATAATTGTGTGTTGTTTTGCAAAAATAAGCTTCCTAAAAGGATTGAGAATACCTAGAAAAGGTTAAAAAAAGTCAATTTAACCATTAGTCTAACTATTTCACATTTAATGTTAACATACTGCAGCTTTTTAGTATAAAATCCTTAAGGGTACAAAAACATTTAACACGGCAATTTGCTGACCAAAAAATGAAAATATTTACTACCAATTTTTATTTTTCATTCAGTAATGCTTCGAGCTTATTTCTCTCCGCATCGTTTAAAGAAGGTGCAATACTAATAATCAACTCCTTATATCCGGGCTTCTTTATAAGCTTTCTTAAGTTGTCTTTTGCAAACTTTACAAACTGCCATTTATGGTGCGTTAGTGCATTAGCCAGATCCTGCCAAACTATAGGATCAGCTTTACCGATATAAAGAAGGTTAGCAAGCGCATTTTGCCTGATATCGCTATCAAACTTCGGAGATGCGTAGTGAATAAGTTCGCCGTAGAAATCGTCTTTTTTTTCAGGATGATAGTCTTTGCAGGAATACGCAAGAGTAAGCCACAACAACCTCAAATTCATATCATTGAATCCGTACCATTTTTTAGTTTCATCCAACAGGGCAACCTGGTTTTTCGGAAACTTTTTAAAGAGCACATTTAGGGCTATTTCGCGGGTTATGTAAGATTCATCGCTTAAAAGACTATGATAGCTTTCATAAAAACTCTCCGGCATTGTGGTAACTGTACGCGCCACACTTTGTCTTACCCTGATATTGTTGCTTGCCAATGCGAGTTTTAGTAGTTCTTCTTTTTCCGCAAATGGCACTTTAACAATCTGAAACAGTATCTCCTCTTTTAAAGGGTAGTACACCTCGTCTGACTGCATTATTTCTAAAAAACGTTCTTTTTTTTCAGCAAACGGCTTATCTGCCATTGCACCAAGTTCGAGATACTCGTTAATGAATCCATTTTTAGATAAAATACCCATAACTTCCTGAATGGGAAACACAGCACTTTCTAACCAACGCTGTTTAAATGCATTAGTATCGCATTGTGGCGCCGCTAATTTAATTTCTGCCAAGAATTGGTCTGTATTTACATTTTTAAAAGCATATTTTTCAAGATATGATTTTATTGCAGCTTTAAAAGCCTCCTCTCCTATTTCCTGAGATAAGGCATGCAGCGCCCATGCACCCTTTTGATAAAACGTGAGGGTGCTCGCTTTTTCATTTAATACCGGTATGGTATCTGTTTTAGACGCTTGCTGAAGCCTTTCTGCCATTTGATACAACTCATTATTAAAATAATTGTAACCAAATAGCCTGCGCTCTACAAGCATAGCGTAATAGGTGGCAAAACCTTCCTGTAACCAGTGGTGTTTACCACTTTCTTCGGTAACAAGGTCGCCAAACCACTGGTGGGCAAGCTCATGTGCGTTAACGTTAAGATAAGTACGGTCGTTAAAACCAATTTCGTCCACAACGTAATCCTGGGCAAAAATAGTTGCTGTAGTGTTCTCCATACCCGCATATAGAAAATCTACGGCAGGTACTTGTTTATATACACCCCAAGGGTACGGCACGCCGGTCTCTTTTTCTAAAAACTCAAAAGCATCGCTGGTATAACGGTAAGTAGATAGAAACTTAGCCGTGTCCTTTTCTCTAAGATACAACTCAATAGGTGTTCCGCCGAAAGACTGCATATTCCATCGGTGAAATTTGCCTATAGACAACATTGCCAGGTAGCTGCTCATGGGTTTATCCATTTTGAAGCTCCAGGTTTTTAAGTTTCCGTTCGTTATAGTGTCTGCTAATGTCCCGTTAGATAAAAACGTTTACGCTTTAACAAATGTTGCAGTTATATTAAACACTAGCTTTTCATTAACGTCATCAAAACTAGGCAACCAATGGCTGGTGTACTTCCCCTGCCCTTGTGTCCATATTTGTTGGTCATCGCCATCCTGAACAAAATAGAGGGTTTGCCTCGGATTGGCGTTATATGTTATTTCCAGTTTATTCTTTCCTCTTTTAAATCCTTTATAAATTTTTAGAAATTTTGGTGTAACCACCCATCCGGTCTTCTTTTTGCCGTTTACCCTTACTGTCTTAAAATTTATATTTTGTGCATCTATGTATATGGTATCGGGCTTATGTCCTTCAACTTCAAAAGTGTAATTAACAGATCCACTGACAGCCTTTTTATCATAATCAAAGTTAAGGCGGGCATTTAGCGATTTAAAGTCGACATTCTTTGGATTTTGGGCAAAAGCTGAAACAGAAAGCCCCAGGCAAAGGGCGTATATAAAGGTTTTCATTGTCCTTGTTTTTTACAAAGCTACACAAATATGCTATAACAAAAGCCTAAATGTTTTTGCGAACATAACGTTAAAACAAGCTGTTTAAGTATTGTAAATTTGTACTTTTAATAGCCAAAACCGCACAGGAATTTCATGAAGCAGACACATACAAAACTACGATATATAAAATGGCTGTATACCGCTGTACTACTGCTGTCTATGCAGGCTGCGTTACAAGCCCAGTTGTTACCATCTGCCGGAGGAACCGAAGCAGATAAGGCAACTACCGAAAATCCGGTATATCCACCTGATTCATTAAACCGCAGAGACCCCCGGGGTACCGTTAATGGCTTTATTCAGGCTGTTGCCGACCAAAATTACATACGCGCAAGCCGTTATCTTAATCTTAAAAGAAATTGGCGCAGTAACAGACAGCGAACCAAGATTGTAACCAAATTCCAGAAATTGCTGGACCAGGGTGGCGACATGATTCCGTCATCGCTTATAAGCGATAAAAACGAAGGACGCGCTGACGATGAACTGCCTGCAGGACAGGATCTTGTAGGTACCGTTACTGCAAATGGAAAAGAAATTAAACTATATGTGGAAAATCGTGGCGGAGATACCGAAGAAAATCCACCATTATGGCAATTTTCTGCGGAAACCGTTGCTGCTATTTCTGCAACCGGCACAGACGAATCCTCGTTACTGGATATTGTACTTTCAGATAATTTAAAAGAGCGCACTTTAGGTGGTGTACCGCTTGGGCACTGGCTGGCCATGGTAGTACTTATTGTGCTTTCTTACATAGCATCCTGGTTACTAGTAGCGTTAATGGGGCTTATAATGCGTGGCATTTGGAAGAAAGCACGTAACCCTGAAAAGTGGCTGATAATTCAGGCTCTGGGCTTACCGCTTAGATTGTATATCTCCGTATTACTATTTGTTGAAGCCTCACAACAGGTAGGGATTTCCATAATTATACGTCAGCGTTTCAGTACCATAACCGTTACCATAGGCATAGCAGCGATACTAATATTACTATGGCGCCTTACCGATATTGTGAGTGATTTCACTAAAAACCGAATGACCATACGCAAGCGTATATCGGCTATTTCGGTGATTTTGTTTATACGCCGTATGGCTAAAATAGCCATTATCGTAATCGGTATAATAGCACTACTAGGTGCAATAGGATTTGATGTTACCACATGGATAGCAGCACTGGGTATAGGCGGTTTGGCCTTAGCACTGGGTGCGCAAAAAACAATGGAGAACTTTGTAGGCAGTGTAAGCCTTATTGCTGACCAAACCATTCGGGTGGGTGATTTTTGCCGCGTAGGCGATATTAAAGGTACTGTTGAATCTATTGGTATGCGAAGCACAAGGCTGCGTACACCCCAGCGTACTGTGGTAACGATACCAAACGGACAATTTGCGAGTACTAATGTAGAAAACTACGCGCACAGAGACCGCTACTTGTTTAATCCTACGCTGGAACTTCGTATGGAAACAACGCCTGATCAGCTACGATACCTTTTGGTTGAAATAAGGAGTATGCTGTATGCACACCCAAATGTAAATAACGATCCCGCAAAAGTAAGATTTGTAGGCATGAGTGCCAGTGGCCATAAGATTGAAATCTTCGCATACTTAGAGGCTATCAGCTTCGATGCCTCTCAGGAAGTACAGGAAGATGTACTACTGAGAATACTAGACATTGTTGCTAAAAGTGGTAGCGACTTTGCCTACCCAAGCCAAACACTATATATGGCGCAGGATAAAGGCATAGATCAGGAAAAAACGGATAAGGCGAAGGAAACCGTAAAAAAATGGCGCGAAGCTAACGAGTTGAAGCTACCGTTTTTTAGACAGGAGCATATTGACAAACTGGACGGGACAATTAATTATCCGCCGGAAGGCAGTGTGGGAGAGCAAAACGATGAAACTAAAACAGACGGATAGTTGCCGCAAATATTAGCAAACTTTAATTAAATTATACAAGGTGTTCGGACTTTTTAAAAAGGCAAAAAATAACATTAGTGTCAACAGTATTACCGTTCCTGACTTGGGCTGGCACCTAGCCGATCAACGTAGCAGCATAGTTGTTTACGTAAACGAATCGGAATCTGCTTCGTTATCTGTGAACTATTTTGCCAAGCAACCGGATTTACCCACTGCAAAAGACATTGAGTTTTTAAAATCGTATTACCGGGAACTTATATATCCAAATAACGGTGGACTTATAGAAACTCATTTTGTAACCTTAAATGGAATTACTGCGGTCAAAGCAATTTTTAAAATCAAACAGCCCGCAGGCATGGCCTATGTAGCATCTGTTACCATCCCCTTTCGGGATTTTAGCTTTGTTGCAAAACTACAGGCTATTGAAACTGGTGTAACCGGTATACGTGATGCGGTTGTAGCGGAAAAACTACTGCAAAGAAATGAAATATCTATTGGAGAACATGGATTCCTAAACTGGTTTTCAGATCCGTATGACAAAACCATAACAGGCGGCGTACTCATGAACCAATCAGAACAACAGCAATATGACGCCGAATTCCCCAGTCATCCGCTTACTATTGTAAGGGAGGGAATCAATAAAATAGTAAGTGAAATACAGTTTACCAGCGAAGTATTAAACAGCACGCCTTTTGAAAAGTGAGAGCTGCTTTAGTGACTAGTCCTAAAATAACGATACAGGATTAATACTAGTAAAAATACATTTTTT
>JAAXJD010000042.1 GCA_012270005.1 Flavobacterium sp.
TGCTACCTATGCCGAAGCCCAGCAAAATGCTAACGAAATACACCAAAATGGCGATATAGATGCCTGGATTTTGGTAAAATAACAACAATATCGTAAAAAAGTTCCTCCCGTTGCTGAGGATTTTTTTTGCCCGGCGGTTAGCATTATCTTTGCGCAAAACGCAACAAATACACGCAAATAAAATAATGCAGCCAAAACACCCCTCAGATTCTGTTTGTATTATGACCGACATAGTACTGGCGGGAGAAACTAATCCGCTTAATAACCTTTTTGGTGGCGAGCTCCTTGCCCGTATGGATCGATGCGCAAGTATTGCAGCCCGCAGGCACAGTGGCCGCATTGTGGTTACGGCATCTGTAAACCACGTAGCATTTAACCATTCTATTCCGCTGGGCAGCGTGGTAACCATGGAAGCAAAAGTGAGCCGTACCTTTACATCGAGCATGGAAACGTTTATAGACGTTTGGATTGAAGACCGGGTAAGCGGAAACAAAACCAAGGCAAATGAGGCCATATATACTTTTGTAGCCGTAGACGATTACGGCAGCCCGGTGCCTGGACCCGCACTAATACCGGAAACCGACCTCGAAAAACAACGCTATGAAGCGGCGCTGCGCCGCAAACAGCTTAGCCTGGTACTTGCCGGCAAAATGAAACCTAACGAGGCTACCGAACTAAGAGCCCTTTTTACAGAATAAAACACAAGCACCGTAAGGTGCTTTTTTATTAGGTTATAGTATAGGATTTTGTAAAGCATTCTTCATTTCAGCACTACAGCAACTGAAAAACAGTTTATTAAAGTTACATTTTTTTGTAAAACAGCTCAATTAGTTAAAATTTACCATTTCACAAGATAATTGTTATAATACTAAACCTTTGTTAAAACCACGCTGTTTTCTGTGTATTTTTATCATTCAGTATAAACAACTATTACATTTATGAAAAGAAATTTACGCTCACTTACGGGATTCCTTATGTTCACAGCATTTGGGATTTCGTATGGTCAAAGCTATCAGCCCCTAAGCGTATCGTCTGGGTTTAACCAAGACGTTATAGCAAACGGGCTAGGTGGCGCGTCATCCAGCACTACATCTGATGTAGATAATGCCGGATACGCTTTTGTGGCTAATGACTTTCAGGCAACTGGATCGTCTACTCCACCTGCTTATGGCCTGCCTGTAGGAGGATTAATTAACTCTGCAGTAGCGGCCACTACCGGCCTAAGCTATCAGCTTGCATCATTTTCTGACAGCAATTCGCTAAAACTTAGTGCTGCCGGCGAAAGCGGAACACTAACGTTTTCTAACCAGCTGTCGGCAACTAAACTTTACTTCCTGGCTACCTCGGGTAGTGGAGATTCTGACATTATCGTAGAAATCAATTTTACCGATGGTACGTCTCAAACCGCAATATCTGCCACAATACCTGACTGGTATTACAGTACTGATTTACCGGTGGCTGCCTCTGGCTTTGGCCGTGTAAATGTAAATACTAACGGGCTAGACAATCCTTCTGATAATCCGCGTTTATATCAGCTTACAGCAAATATAGATTTGGAAAACCAATCGAAACAGATTGAAACCATAACCATTACAAAAAGCAGTTCGTCGGGTGCGTTAAATATTTTCGCTGTGTCCGCCAAGGTACTTTCTAACTGTCCTGAGCTGGCATCAGTAAATGCAGAAATAACCGGGATTGGCACTGCAAACATCACCTGGGAACTTGCCTCTAACGGTTCAGGCAGCGTGCCTGCAACCTACACTGTAGAGGTTTACACAGATGTAGCCTTCACAGAAGCCCTACCAGGCTCACCTTTTACGGGACTTACCGGTTTGGTACAACCCATAACCGGCCTTGCTAATGATACAAGATATTACTACAGGGTTAAGGCAAACAACGGTATATGCGATTCTAACTACGTTTCGGGCACGTTTTTCTCTGGCTACTGTATCCCTACAGGCCTTACCAGCAGTACATCTTACTATCTTACAAATGTGTCTACCACAAATGGCGCTACAAACATTGCAAGCCAAAGCGACGTGAGCAGTACGGGCTATACTGATTTTTCTGACCAGGCTGTATCTCAGGTACCTGGCGGGTCTTTCAATATTGATTTAGAAGTAAGCAGTGGTACCCACTACTTTTATGTTTGGGTAGACTGGAATAAAGACCTGGATTTTTCTGACGAAGGAGAAACCATTGTAGCTACTACCACCTACACAGACAGCTACAACGGTACGGTAAACATTCCGGGCACGCAAACTCCGGGCGATTATCGCATGAGGGTTGCAAACAGCTACATAGGCTACATTGAAAGTGCCTGTGGGCCTGCACCATGGGGAGAATTTGAAGATTATACCATTACCGTACTAGCTCCACCAAGCTGTTATTTCCCAACAGGACTTGCGGCTAACTACGGATTTACAAGCAGCACATTTAGCTGGAACACACCTACACTGGGCACCGCCCCTACAGGATACGAATACGTATTGTCTACAGAACCTGTAGCGCCGACAGATGCAACTGCTACCACAACACCTTCATTTACCGCAAATACCACTATGGGTACTACGTATTACCTTTATGTACGTACTAATTGCGGAAACGGCGATTACAGTTCATGGTCTGTAGCTTCGTTTACGCCTAACTACTGTATACCTGTAATTAACTTCCCTACTGATGACTACATTACGCAGGTAACAACCACAGGCGGATATACTAACATAAATAACAGTACAGAATCAGACAGTGGCTACGAAAACTATACCGATATGGAGGTAAGTAAAGCCGCAGGTTCTTCTTTTGACATCAGCGTTACCCGTTTGGGTGGTTATGATTCGGTAAGTGTATTTGTAGACTGGAATCAAAACTTAAACTTCGACGACGAGGGTGAACACCCAATAAGCGTTGATGGCTCTTGGGGTGATGATGCTACTTACACCGGCACCATAAACATTCCGGCAGGTACTCTGCAAGGAAACTACAGAATGCGTGTTCGTTCTTACTATTTCTCTGACATGACTCCTTGTGGAGACGAAAGCTACGGTGAAACAGAAGATTATACTATTGTAGTAGCAGAACAACCTGCTAACTGCACCACACCAGGAATTCCGTTAGTAGATAGTAGTAATGTTACCGAAAGTGGGGCAACAATTACAGTAAGCCCATCTGACGCTTCTTTAATCCCTACAGGATATATACTGGTACGCAGCACAGCGCCTTTAACGGCATCGCCTGTATTAGGCACTACATACGCGGTAGGAACTGCCTTTGGTGGGGGTACTGTAGTGGCTACAGGCACAACAGCCCCTGTGTTTACAGACTTTGCATCGGCTAACACTAAATATTATTATACTGCCTATGCTTATAACGATGGCGGTATAGAGTGTTTTGGCCCGGTATACAGCGAGGCAGCCGTATACAATGTTATTACATGTGCTAAAGCTACAGTAAACGCTGGAGCAAGCAACATTACAAACTCTGGTGCTAACCTAAACTGGACATCGGTAATGGGTACAGGTGGCCTTACTCCTTCTTACACAGTAGAAGTTTATGCTGATGCCGCTATGAGCAACCTGTTAACTACGTATGTAGCAACTACAAATACCTATACGCTTACTAACCTGCAAACAGGCACAGCATACTATTACAGGGTAAAAGCTGAAACCACAGGATGTTTTAACGCCACATGGTCTGCTTTGGCTAGCTTTACAACCCAAAGTATGTATACTCCAATAGATGTTACCGGCTTTGACAGCGATGTTATTGCTAACGGTACAGGTATAGCTAACCTAAGCACTACAGCTGCTGTAGATGGAGCAAACAACTCATACATTTCACTTGATTATCAAAACAATAGCACTTCGGGTGTTAGCGGAATTGGTTTGCCTTTAAATAGAAGGCTTACAAACAGTGGCATTACAGGACTGGAGTTCTTACTGAACGACTATAGCGTAAACAACTCGTTAAGACTTCCTGCACAAAACCAAAGCGGAACCCTTACGCTTACAACCCCTGTTAAAGCTACTATCCTTTATGTAGCAGTAACCTCGGGTAGCGGTAGTTCTACAATTAATGCACAAATAAACTTTACCGATAACACCAGCCAGGCTGCAACATCTGTTTCATTACTGGATTGGTACGGTACAGCTACAGCAACCCAGCCAGCACTAATATCTGGCATAGGACGTGCAAACAGGGCTAACGCTACAGGAGGTGTAGAAACCGGTGCTTCTAAAGTGTTCTATGTAACACTACCGGTAGATGCGGCTAACCAGTCTAAAAACATTGCATCGGTAACCTTTACTAAAACATCGTCTGGTGCTACAGAACCGGTACCGAACATTTTCGCAATATCTGCACAACTTGTAAATGAATGTCCTGTGCTTAACAGTGCATTTGCTTTTGCAACTTCTAACGGTGCAAACGTAAGTTTTGGCCTTTTAGCAGGCAGTGCGCCGGCTACCGGCTATACGTACAACTTGTATACTGATGAAGCCATGACTACACCGGTAACCGGATCTCCGTTTAACACCACTACAAGTACTTTACAAGTTACAGGCCTATTGCCATCTACAACATACTATTATAGTGCTACTGCATATAACAGCGTGTGTTCATCAGGAGCTGTAACAGGTAGTTTCACTACAAACTGCGAAACTCCGGCTGCACCACAGGCAAGCGCACAAACATTCTGCGGAAGCGCTACTGTAGCTCAGCTTACGGCTACAGCGGCACAAGGTACTACCCTTACATGGTCTGCCACTCAGGGTGGTACAGCACTTACTTCAGGTACAGCGCTTAACACAGGTACCTATTATGTTACTGCGGCAAACGGTACATGTGTAAGTACTGCTACTGCCGTACAGGTAACGGTTACAAACCTTGCAGCTCCTGCAGCTACCGCTCAGAGTTTCTGTAATGGGGCTACTGTAGCACAGCTTACCGCCACGGCAAGTCAGGGTGCTACATTAAACTGGTACGCTACTGAAACAGGCGAAGCTCTAAGCAGCACTACAGCCCTTACTACAGGTACATACTACGTTAACCAGACACTAGGAAACTGCAGCAGCGAAAAACAAGCTGTTAGCGTTACCGTAAATGTTGTAGATGCTCCGGTTGCAGCAGCCGATCAAAACTTTACCGATGGCGATACGGTAGCCGCGCTTAGCGCTACTACAGCAGACAACGCTACTGTGTCATGGTATGTAATGGTAGACGGTCAGTACGTTTCGGTAGAAACTTCTGCTACGCTTACTAATGATACTACATATTACGTAACACAAACCGTAAACGGTTGTACAAGTACTTATACTGCAATTACCGCTCACAACGTATCTGGCACAGATACTTTTGGTAAAAACGGATTTGTAGTATACCCTAACCCTACTAACGATGTACTGAACATTCAGTCATCTACAGTAATAAACAGGGTGGCACTTGTAAACCTTTTAGGTCAAACCGTGCTACAGCAAAATGCATCTGCAGTACAACTACAACTAAACCTTGGCAATGTTGCCGAAGGAACGTATATACTTCAAATTACATCGGCCGATAAAACATCGTCTGTAAAAGTGATAAAGAGGTAAGTTTATACTGAATTTACTTAACTGAAACGCCACCCGTATGGGTGGCGTTTTTAATTTATTTGGCATCAGATAATACGGCACTCTTAATATCATAGTGCATTTCTGAGGCTATGTCCATATCAAACTCCTTATAGGTAAAGGCCATTTGCATTAAAATGTCGCTTTTCTGGGCCACTGCAAAAGACTTCTTAATATCGTAGTCCATAAAGCCCTTACCTCTGCCTGTAGCCGTGATATTATACTTAGGATCGTTATTCTTTGCCTTGTAGCTAATGGCAATATCAAACCGGGCAATGCCATTTTTAATCTCAACCAGTGTGTAATCGGTTATCAGATCCATTTCCAGCACCGTACCGGCAAGGGGCATGGTAACCGGCGAAACTACCTGCTGGGTATCGCCCCGCTTAAACGGCCTTTCAGGATATTTTACCTGGTTAAACATACCATCAAGCGTTTTAAGTACAGACTTTTTTAAAGCATCCGCCATTTCAGGTGCTACGATAGAATCTATCTTAGGAAGTGCATTAACCTCGCCATGGCCATATATTTTAGTAGCCGAAGTAATCCCATTCCTGCCAAAGCTATCTGGCGCTTTTATAAACTTTATGGTAAGCGGAAAGGTTTTGCCGTCTAACGACTTCCCGGTGCTTACCTCGCTGGTATAGTCTGATTTTACCTCCTGGATCGTAGGGTTTTGCACTCCCTGCTCTTTCAGTACATTCAGCACATCTTCATTTGCCTTGTATTGTATGGTAGTGCTATGCTGCTGGGCAAGGGTCTGCTTGTAGGTAGTTTCCGGCCTGTAACCGTGGCTTAGCGTAACCTGCTTACCAGTTTGCGCATAAACCGTAATACCTGCCATAGCGAGCAGCACTATAGAAAACTTTCTTATAAACATTTTTAAATCTTAAAAGTAATTGAACAACAAACGTACAAAATACCGAAAAAGTACATTGGCGCATTTCGGTATAAATAAAAAAGGCCACCTTAAAGTGACCTAAAACATAGTATGTAAACTGTTTATGCTTGCGCTTTATTAAAAAAACGTTGCATTATATACTTATTAAGTTTTACATATATAATCTTCTCTACCAGGTAAGCAAATGCAACGCAAACCACAATGTAAAGTAATGTTCGTACAATAGGATTCGTCACGACAGCATCAAGGTAATGAGCATCTACGATAAGAAACCAGTGCGATATGTAAATACCAAATGATATTGGGGCGATAAACTCGAAAATGCCAAAAGTATATTTAAAACCAACCCAATGTAACTTATTCCATAAAAAAGCGCATATTATGGCTACAATAGAAAATGCAAAGTGCCTAAGCTCTAAAAATGGACTCACACCTATGGTAACATTAGCATTTTGAAGCTTGACATTAACAGCAAGTAACAAAGTACAGATTGTAAGAAATATAAGCGGTGTTTTTACATTTAAAAGACTCATAGGCTTATCTTCAAGGAAAAGCTTAGCAATATCAGCCCCAGCCCACCAAATGACAAGATACATAAGCTCCCTATTCACAAAATTGGGGTAAATCAAATAGGTTATAGTAGCTATGGTTCCTATTAAATAAACTATGAGCGAAGATTTGTCTTTGAATTTATTGTATACAAAAAAGAAAACAAGATAAAACCACCACTCATAAGAAAGAGACCATAACGGACTATTCCCTAAAAAAGGTGAGCAAACAACATTCGGCTTTAGGCTTGCTACATCCTGTAACATAAGAATATTACCAACTAAATCGTATAATGTGTTTTTTGTAAACTCATAACCACCGGCTTTCTTAAGAATGGCATCAGTGGCGAAAACTATAAATAAAGGTATATAAATACGCAGGAAACGCTTTAAAAAAAAAGTTTTAAATGATTTATCCTTACCCACATTGTAAGAATAATAAATCACAAAACCAGAAAGTACGAAGAACAAAATCACAGCTTCCTGTCCAAATTTGAACAACACGTTAATGTTCTTTCCAAAAAGTGTTAAACCATCAGCAAATAAATGGTGAAATACAACATATATACTGCAGCAAAGCCCCTCAATGCCTCAAGTTTGGTTAGTTTTTTTCTCATAGTAGAAATTTGGGCGTAAATTAAGTAAAAAATTTTAACATATCGTTACAACTAAATGACTAAATAAAAAAGGCCACCCGTAGGCAGCCTCTTCATTATGTTTGTTTTGTATATATTAATTGTTAAGCGCTTCAGCACCACCTACAATTTCAAGGATTTCGCCGGTAATGGCAGCCTGGCGGGCCTTGTTATAAGTAAGTTTAAGCTGGTTGCGCAGTGCGGTAGCGTTATCAGTAGCTTTGTGCATGGCCGTCATACGGGCGCCGTGCTCTGAAGCAAATGAATCACGAACCGCTTTGTAAAGCTGGGTTTTAAGCGAAAGCGGAATAAGGCTAAGCACGATTTCCTCTTTAGATGGCTCAAAGATGTAATCAAGCTCAGTATTGCTTTCTTTACCTGCCTGTGGCGGTACCAGTGGTAAAAACTGTTCTGTTATTACTACCTGTGTACCTGCATTTTTAAAGTGGTTGTATACAAGCTCTATTTTGTCGTACTCACCGGCAGTAAACCTGTCCATAAGCGATTGTGCTATATGGGCTGTGTTTTCAAAGGTAAGCGCGTCGTACAGGCTGCTTTTGTTTTCTACCACATTAGAAAGCTTCTTTAAAACGTCGTTACCTTTTTTACCAATAGCCAGTACTTCTACCTGCTTACCGGCATAAACAACGTCTTGCAGGTTTTTTACCTGCTTTATAATGTTAGTATTAAAAGCACCACAAAGACCCCTGTTAGAGGTTATGGCCACGATAAGGACTTTATTTACCGGGCGTTGCTCGGCAAATGCTCCACCTGTATCACCCTCCAGCGTAGCGCTAAGATTTTGCAATAGCTCAGTTAGCTTTTGAGAGTAAGGCCTCATGGCAGTAATAGCATCCTGAGCCTTTTTTAGCTTTGCAGCCGAAACCATTTTCATCGCGCTGGTAATCTGCATGGTCGATGAAACGGAAGCAATCCTGTTACGTATTTCCTTTAAGTTTGCCATTTTATCAATGTAATAATGAAACAATTAATCAATGTAACAACTGCTACACTGATTAATTGCTAAATTAATTTTTTAGTATTTTGAAGCGATTTCAGCAGCAGCTTTTTCAAGCACGTCTGTGATTTCGTCTGTAAACTTACCAGCTTTAAGCGCATCAAGTGTAGACCTGTGTGTAGCGTTTAGGTAAGACAGGTAGTCTTTTTCAAATTCTTTTACCTTGTTTACAGGTACGCTCTTAAGCAGGTTTTTAGAACCGGCGTAGATAATAGCAACCTGATCTTCTACTGTAAACGGATCGTTTACACTTTGCTTAAGGATTTCTACGTTACGCTTACCTTTTTCGATTACGTTCATAGTAGCCGCATCAAGGTCTGAACCAAATTTAGCAAACGCTTCAAGTTCGCGGTACTGAGCCTGATCCAGCTTAAGTGTACCCGCTACTTTTTTCATTGACTTAATCTGTGCGTTACCACCTACACGAGATACCGAAATACCTACGTTAATTGCAGGGCGTACACCTGAGTTAAATAAATCTGACTCAAGGAAGATCTGACCATCTGTAATCGAGATTACGTTTGTAGGAATGTATGCAGAAACGTCACCCGCCTGTGTTTCGATGATAGGAAGCGCCGTAAGCGATCCGCCACCTTTAACAATTGGCTTAAGTGATTCCGGAAGGTCGTTCATTTCTTTAGCAATGCTATCATCGGCAATAACCTTAGCGGCACGCTCAAGAAGGCGAGAGTGAAGGAAGAATACGTCACCCGGATATGCCTCACGTCCTGGTGGACGACGAAGTAGAAGCGACACCTCACGGTATGCTACTGCTTGCTTAGAAAGGTCATCATAAATAATAAGCGCCGGACGGCCTGTATCGCGGAAGTACTCGCCTATAGCAGCACCTGCCATTGGCGCGTATACCTGCATAGGAGCCGGATCACTAGCGTTAGCAGCAACGATGATGGTATATGCAAGAGCACCTTTTTCTTCAAGGGTTTTAGCAATACCTGCTACTGTAGAGGCTTTTTGGCCTACAGCAACGTATATACAGAATACAGGCTTACCTGCATCATAAAATTCTTTCTGGTTAAGAATGGTGTCTATACAAACGGTAGTTTTACCGGTTTGACGGTCACCAATCACAAGCTCACGCTGGCCACGTCCTACAGGGATCATGGCATCGATAGCCTTAATACCGGTTTGTAGCGGCTCAGTTACCGGCTGACGGTAAATTACACCCGGAGCTTTACGCTCTAGCGGCATCTCATAAAGATCTCCACCAATAGGTCCTTTACCATCTATAGGGTTACCCAGTGTATCTACAACACGGCCAAGCATTTGCTCACCTACTTTTAGCGAAGCAATGCGGTTTTGCCTTTTTACTGTAGAACCCTCTGCAACACCTACTGATGAGCCAAGCAATACTACGCCCACATTGTCTTGTTCAAGGTTCAATACAATACCTTCTAACCCGCTTTCAAACTGTACAAGCTCACCATACTGAGCATTGTTAAGTCCGTACACACGGGCAATACCGTCACCTACCTGAAGTACGGTACCTACCTCTTCCAGTGTAGCACCCGATTCAAAACCGGACAATTGTTTCTTTAATATTGCTGAAATTTCAGCAGCTTTAATTTCTGCCATCTGTATAATTAAGTTTAATTACCTGTTTTATGAACTACTCTAAATAATAGCCTGGTTATAATTAGTTGGCCAGCTCCCTTTTTAGGTTAAGCAACCTTGCCGCTATACTGGCATTAAATTGCTTATCGCCAAGCCTTATAATAAACCCGCCTATGATAGAAGGGTCTACTACATTTTTAATGGTTACCTGGTTAGTGGTAAACTGTTTTATTTTAGCAAGTACCTTAGCCTCTAAATCTGCATCTATAGGAAACGCGGTAGTTACCACAGCTGTTTCTACACCACTGGCAGCATCAAACTGTTCTTTGTACTGTGCGGCGATTGCAGCAAGTATGCCAAACCTTTTGTTTTCCTGTAGCAACTGAAAAAGCGACCCTGTTATTTGTTGTGCACCGGCAAATATCTCTTTAAGCGCACTTAGCTTTACATCGCCTTTTACATTAGGGCTGTTTAAAAAGTTAGACAGCTCCTTACTTTCTTTTACGGCAGCAGTAATCTGCTCCATGTCGGCAGCTACCTGTGGGGCTACGCCCTGGGCTTGTGCAAGGTCTAGTATTGCTTTTGCGTATCGTACTGCAGCTCTGCTCATACGGGTGAAATTAGTTTAGTTTTACTTCGTCAAGCATTTTTTCTACAAGGCCGGTCTGTGCTTCTTTATTAGCAAGCTCTGCCTTAAGTAGTTTTTCTGCAATTTCTACCGAAAGCGCAGATACATGGCTCTTAAGCTCTGCCATGGCAGCATTTTTCTCAGCAGCTACTTCAGCTTTAGCTTTCTCTACAATAGCATCAGCTTTTACTTTAGCTTCTGTTTCGGCAGCAGCAATCATTTTATCTTTTATTTCGCGGGCTTCTTTCATAATAGCATCCCTTTCGGCACGTGCCTGGTGAAGGATAGCATCGTTTTCAGCCTTAAGTGTAGCCATTTCTTTACGGGCAAGTTCTGCAGATGCAATAGCATTAGCTATACCTTCTTCCCTTGCGTTAAGCGCTTCGATGATAGGTTTCCAAGCAAATTTTCCAAGAAGGAAAATAATTACTACAAGGATAATAGCCTGCCAAAAGAACAAACCAAACGAAAAATCATTAATTAACTTATCCATATATTTTTATTACTGGTATTGTTGTTGTTTTTCTAATTAGCTTTAAAACAACACCTGCAACCAACCGTTGCAGGTGTTTGTTTAATTATTTTCCTAGGATTAGAGCACCGAATGCAAGACCTTCAAGAAGTGCGCCGATGATGATCATTGCAGTCTGGATTTTACCAGCAGCCTCTGGCTGACGGGCAATAGCATCCATTGCAGAACCACCAATTTTACCTAAACCAAGACCGGCACCTATTACAATAAGACCGGCTCCAACTAGACCTGGAATTTCCATGATATATAATTAATTAAATTAATGTTCTATTTTAAATTAGTTGTTTTCTCAAAAATTAGATTACCGGGATTTCCGGATCCTCTACATGATGATCGTCATGGCTATGTGCGTGGTCATGGTGATGATCATGCTCTTGCACTGCCATACCTATGAACAGCGATGAAAGCATGGTAAAGATAAACGCCTGAAGGAACGCCACAAGCAATTCTATTACAGAGATAAACAGTGTTAGCACCATTGACGCACCTATACTACCACCTATGGTAAGTTGGTTCTTCATTACGTAGATTACCGCTATAAGACCCATAACCACCGTGTGACCCGCAGTAATGTTTGCAAATAAACGGATAAGTAGTGAGAATGGCTTAGTAAAAAGACCAAGTACTTCTATAGGCGCAAGTACTATCCTCATTACATAAGGAACACCCGGCATCCAGAAGATGTGGCCCCAGTACTCTTTGTTAGCACTAAATTGTGTTATAAAGAATGTAAACAGTGCAAGACATACCGTTACAGCAATGTTACCGGTAACGTTTATACCCAGTGGCGTAAGGCCAAGAAGGTTTAGCGTCCAGATAAGGAAAAACACTGTAAGCAGGTACGGCATAAATTTCTTATACTTTTCCTCGCCAATGTTTGGCCTGGCTATTTCATCCCTTACATATATAACAAGTGGCTCCAGTACACGTGCAAAACCTGTAGGCAGCGCGTTCGGACTTTTTTTATACGTTTTAGCAAGACCTGTAAATAACACAAACATAAGTAACGCCGTGAACAATAAAGCCACTACGTTTTTAGTTATAGAAAAATCCATAGCCTGAGCCACGGTTGGGTGACCATGATGATCCAGCTTAAGATCGCCGGCAGCATCTGTCTTGTATATTTTGTTATGGAAAAGCTTGTAGTAGTTACCATCTACATTAGCCACAGATTCGCCATGGTTAAATGCAGACGACATAAAAAATTTCACGCCGTTATCATAAAGGATAACCGGTAGCGGAAAACCGTAGTGTTCACCTGTTTCCTCGTCAGAGAAGAACACAAACTCATGAGAGTCCTGAAGGTGGTGGGCAATATGCTCGTTGATTTTTGATTTTTCATCAGCAGGCTCTGCAGCATGACCCTCATGGGCTTCATGTGCAGCAGGGGCTTCAGCATGTACGGCAGCGCTATCGTGCTGTACGTGGATTGAATCCTCAGTTGAACCAGCAGAAGAAATAAGGGGCAGAACCAGCAACAGGGCCGCAACTGAGTTCTTTAGAAATTGTCCGGAAAACACCATCTTATTAACTATCTTAATTTTACAGTCCTCAAATTTTGCGCAAAGGTACGCTTTAATTTAATATATCAATGTTGAAAATCTACTTTTTTCGAGAATTTTCAGCCTTTGGAAAAAATCATTGTTTTTTGTTTAAGAGAACCGTTGTAAAATAGGCCTCCAACATTAAAAATAACATAAAAATAACAAAAATGTTGACTTTCTCTGTAGGGGCTTCAATCGTTTTCGATAAAACAGGCCTGATATACAAATAGCCCGCTACAACCTGTAAGGTGGTTAAGAATAGGAAAATATACCCTGTTTGCCCGGGATTTTTTTTGGATATAAAATGCAATACAAATAATATTGCTGCACAAACGGCATAAAAGAAAAGTACTGTTACATACACAGGATAAACAAAATCAGCACTTTGCGCTTTTAAATCAGGCAACTGAAACAGTAACACGTTGGTAATTAGAAATACACAGGCAAGGCCCGAAACAATAGCAAAGGTTTTAAAAAAGCTTTTATCCATTTATTTATTAAGTTTATTTACCTGACGTACAACATTATATAATGCCACAGCAACACCTGCCATAGTGCAGATAATAAAATATAGTCCGTTAGGGTTTGGGTATTTTTCGTCGAGCCATGAGCCCAGTTTACTAAATAAAAAAATGATAAGCCCCATTTGTGTAGGGATGCTTATCAGTGCCAGCCAGGGGTTTGGTTTTTTATTATTGTCCTGCGGGTTGTTTGTCATGGGCCGGATTGTTTTTTGGCGTATTTTTCATGGTGCAGGTAGCAGTAAAAACCGCACCTGGTTCTACAGCAAGCTTGCCGGCTACTACCTCACCCTGAATGTGAGCTTTGTTTTTTATGCTAAGAAGTTCCTGCACCTCTATGTGCCCGTTAAATTTTCCTTCTATATCGGCGCTCTTGCATTTTACATCTCCGGTAACGCTGGCGGCGGGGCCTATAACCACCCTGCCCTGTGTTGTTATATTACCTACTATAACACCGTCGAGCCTTAGGTCGGCCTGAGAGACTATGTCGCCCGTTATAGACGTACCTTCTACAATACGGTTTGTTTTTCCTAAAAGATCTGTATATGATTTCTGCGATTTCTCAAACATACTACTCCTATATATATACGTGTTACTTTACAGGCTGGTACTGCCCAAAGTTTTTCTTTATTTGTATTACCTTATAATCCTCAGCACTTATAATGGTAGGCACCTGTGCTATTTTATATTCTTTGTAATCCCTTAGTATGGTGGCCACATCATTAGCGGCAAGCTTGTTTATAAGGCCGTGGATAACCACTATATTTTCGTTAACCGTATATATGTCGTTACTTACGGTAATATTATTGTTATTGTTGTCTTTTATAAACTGCTGAATGGTTTTTATAAGAGTTGCAATTTTAGGGTCGTTAGCCTCAAACTTAAAAATGATTTTAAAGCTGGTGGGCGCCGCGCCAAAGGCTACTTTTTCCAGTGCCGGTATGTCTTTTTTAAGCAGGGCATCGGCCTCCTTACCTTCTTTTGCGTTAGCATAGGTAAGGGCTACATAATTAAGCGCTTTTCTATACTCTTCTACACCCTGGAGCCTTCCTGCAAGCCTGGCTTTTAGAAGCTCCAACTTTGGTAGTATATCTTCCCCTTCATAGGTATCTATATATTGGCCAATGTTTTCGTACACCTCGCGAATATCGCCCTTACGGTACTCATCGTATAATTTTTTATACACCGCCTCCGGGCTTCCGGCAAACAGTTCTTCCGGGTTAGGGTTTTTAATGATTGCCGCATAACGGGTATCCGGGTATTGTGAAAGTATGCGTTGCTTATACACTTCTGCCTTTGCAGGATCCAGCGTTTGGTATATACGATACAAATTGTAAAGAGCCGGCGGCACAAGGCGCTCCTCCGGATTATACGTCAGCAGCTTTTCCAGCTTATCGGCAGCACGGTTATACTCTTTAAATTTATCCTTGTAAATGGCGCCTAGCTGAAAGTACGCATAATTGCGGTCTTTGGCAAGGCTGTCTAATACCTTTTGCGACTGCGGAAGCTGCCCTATGTAAAACTCAGGGTCGTAACGCGGTTTCAGCGGCTTGTCTTTTTTGTTATCTTTACCCGAAGCCGTACCATTGTTATCTGCGTCTTCCAGGTCTGCAGCGCTAACATCTGAACCTGCGCCACCAGACTTCATTTCAGAAAGTACCCTCCAGTTATCATCAAGCGGCCTTTTGCCCCACTTGGCTGCAAACGAAGCTTTACCCGAACTTACATTAGCATCGTTGTAAAAATAGAACGGACCCGATGCCGCACCACCTGCGCTTCTGGCTACGCCACTACTTTTAGGGCTATTACTGGCAAAAACCGAAGATGCCTCGCGATTCCTTGCCATTTCGGCAGCAGATATGTTGCCTTTGTTAGCGGCAAAAGCATTTTTAGCGTCCGGGGCATCTTGCCCCATAGGATCATCGCCTGCTGCATTAGCCGCACGGTTCTCTTGCTTACGGAGTTCAAGCTCTGCCTTTTTACGGGCTTCCTCGTCTTGTTTTTTTAGTTTTTCGATATAGTCATTATAGTATGCCACTCGCTTTTCGGGCGAAAGCCCTGCCACATATAAAATACTGTCGTTAGTATTAGCTATGTTTTCGTATTTAATAACATCTTCAAGGTTATCGCGTTTCTTTTTAATGGCTTTATATTCGCGGGTGCGGAAATCCATATTTACCAGTGTACTATCGTAGTACTTGCCCGCCACAAGATACTTGGCCTGCTTAAAGTTTATCTCGGCTATGTTTCGGTAATTACTGGCAGTAAGGTATTTGTCCGCGCCTTTTTTCTTTATGGATACATTATAGTACTTAACCGCGTTTTTAGTATTGCCCTGGCGGTCATAGAACAAACCTACCTGATGGTTAATGATATCAAGGAATGGCCTGTTTTCTCTATCGGCAAGCATTTTACGGTATTTTTCCATAAAGGCAAGGGTATCGCCACCTTTGTGGTTAAACATACCCGCCTGCATGGCATGTGCCTGCACGGTGTATATGCGCGGCGACTTACGCTTCATGTCTATCACCTTCTGGAAATAGGCAAAAGCGCTGTCGGGCTTATCCATTTTACCGTAAAGCTGCCCGGTAATAAAATAATAACGGGCTCTCTTTTCTTTATCGCGGCTGGATTTAGCTGCCTCTTTAAGTACGGTTGCAGCACTGTCTTTATACTCTTCGTTTATGTAAGCCTGGGCCAGTATGGCATTAGCATCGCTATAAATTTGCCTGTCCATAACCTCCTTTTTTTCTTTAAGGAGCTGTTTAAGGTTTTTAATGGCTACACCAGTGTTATCCAGCCTTATGTTGGTTTTTTCGCGCCATACTTTTACCTCATCTATGGCACTGCTCTTAGGGTATTTGTATAACACATAGTTAAACGCCTCCATAGCCGGAATAAAACGGTTATCGTAGTAGCGCGCTTCGCCCAGTAACAGGTAGGCTTCATCCATTTGCGGATTACGCTCCTGCCCGCCTATGTCCATAGAGTGTTTTTGTATGGCTTTAACGGCCTTTGTTTCGGCACGTTCTATGTTAGCATTACGGCGGTCAGTGGGTTCCATTTCTTCAGGGGGCCGCTGCATACGTTCTACGGGGAGCACGTCCCAGTAGTTGTCTTTAAGATTGGTTTTAAGCTCCTTAACACCTGCCACAAGCGCATTGTTACCATTATACATAACGTTGTATTTGGTAGACATGGCATGGTATTTACGGTTTATAAATTTGTCTTTTTTTGTAGAGCAGCCTATGGCAAAAATAGCCGCCCCGAAAAACAAAATATATTTTGAGTAACTGGTTTTCAACACAAAAGAATTTTTTATCCTAAACTTTCAAAATTACTTTTTAGTATAGTAGAGGGTAAAAATACGGTTCTTTTTTGTAATGGCAGTTGTTTTAAAAAAAATTCCCCGCCACAGGGCAGGGAATTAACTTTTTATACTGCAAAAAACGCTTCCAGTTCCTCCAGCGTTTCTGCCGATGTATACAGGTCTTTTACCACGTGTCCTTTGTGCATGGCCACTATGCGGTTACTCACCTCTGTAGTATGCGCCAGGTCATGGCTGCTTACCAGTATGGTTTTGGTTTTATCTTCGGCAAGGTCTTTTATAATTTTCTTTAGCCTAAACTGCGTGGTAGGGTCCAGGTTTGCAAACGGCTCATCGAGTATTATAACATCAGGATTACCTATAAGGGTAGCTATAATGCCCACCTTTTTTTGGTTACCCTTACTCAGGTCGCGAAGGTATTTCTTTTTGCCCAATATTTCATCGTTAAAAAAATCAGTGTGCTTAGCCAGCAGCTCATTTACCGATGCTTTGTTTTGCCCGCGAAGTTCGCCTATAAAATAAAAGTACTCTTCGGCGGTAAGGTACCCTATAAGGAAGCTTTCGTCCAGGAACGCAGCGGTAAGGGGTTTCCAGTCTTCGCTTTTGTTTACCTGTATGCCGTTAATTTCTACATGCCCGGTGCTGGGCTCTATAAGATCCAGCAGCAAGCTGAACAGGGTGGTTTTACCGGCACCGTTATTACCTACCAGACCAAAGCTTTCGCCTTTGTTAATGGTAAGGTTTGGTATGTTTAGCACTACTGTGCCGTTATATGCTTTTTTAAGGTCTTGTATCTGTATCATGGTTGATGAAGCGTTGTATTAGTAATTAGTTCTTTTGTTTGTAAGCCGCTATGGTATCGTACTTTTCTGACTTATAAATGCGCTCTATGGCCTTAAAGGCTGCCTTGCGGAATATAAGCCCCAATAATCCCGCAGCTGTTACAAATATAAAGCCGTAAAGCGGGCTTATAAGCTTGGCGCCCAGCGTGTACAATAGCATAGGCAGCAACAGTTTAGGTAATGATATTAAAAAGGTTTTTATGTTAAATGCCTGCTTATTACCAAAAGCCTGCTTGGCACTGGCCAGGTCTATAGGCGTTTTTACATAGGCTCCGCCCAAAAGTACTAAAAGCGAATTAACACCTATATTAAACACAGCGCCAGATAGTATCATAAGGTAAATTTCTACCCCGTAGTACAAATAAAACGAACAGATAAGGGTACTAAATGCCACGCCTACCACCATAAGCCACCATTTACTGGCTATGTATTGGCTATACGGAATGTTTTGGCTCATCATTAGCGGGTAATAAGAGCTGTCCCAGCTGGGCACAAACTGCCCGAAGGTCATCATAAAACCACCGGTTACAAATATAGAGGCAAACATTTTCATGGGGGTATTGTCATAAGCCTCTATACCGCCACTGTAAAATAATATGCCGTAAAAAATAAATATGACACTCATTATAACCGTAGTCTTGCTGCGCTTGTTTCTAAGGATTAGCCTTAGATCATTTTTAAGGAAAGTACCCATGGTACCAAAACGATTAAGGAACGTATATTCGCGCCCGTCGGCAATTTCAGACTTTGATTTAAGGCCGGTATCCAGGTAAAGTTTTTTGCTGAAAAACTTATGGCTGTACCAAAATAATCCCGCAAATATCCCTGCCGGAACCAGTAAGGCAAAGTAGGTGCTGTACAGGCTATGGAACAATACCCCGGTGATAAGGGTAACATCGAAATAACCAAAGTAGTGCGATGCTCCCAGAGCGCCAAGTATACCTACGAAGATGATAAAGATAAAATCATTATCGCCCATAAGCAGGTTTGCGAGGTTGTTTATGTATACTATAAGCCACAAGCCCAGCCACCAGAACACAACCCCCACTGGATCGTACCCCTCTATGAGCAATACAATATTAAAGGGAACCAACAGAAATACGTGCAGCAGGCAGAAAAACGACAGAAACGTTTTGCCTAACACAAAGTTTATAACTGTGCTCCGCTTTATGGGCAGCGGCAGCAACGGCCGTGTGTTAAGTACAGGTACTTTTTGAAGCAATGCCCGTATTACCATATCGGCAAGGAAATAATAAATAAGGTATTTACTTACTACCACTAAAGGATCCTGGTGAAGTTCTTCTTTAATGCCATAGTATGCACCGGCACTAAGAAACAGGAACATGATGCTGTAAATTACTGCCAAAAAGCCCAGTATAATCTTAATGACCATGTTAACGCCGAAGGAAGCCGACCTTGTAAAGGACTTCCACTCTAGCCAGAGGAATTTTTTAAACATAATTGTGTGACGGTTTTTAAAGATTAGTGTAACTACATTACAGAACGTTACACTTTTTGAGGGATATTTTCAAAAGCATACTCCGGATAGGTTTGCATCAAATGCTCCTCAGACCGTGATGCCACAGTAAAAAGCATAACATAATAATACAGCACCATTCCGGTAAAGTAAGCTGCATTTACCCAGACCAATACCACCGGAACCCTGTACTCAAAATAAAAATGCACCAGTTGAAAAGGCAGCATTGTGGGCGCTCCTAAACCTGCGAAGTTAAAAATAACATGTTCAAACAGCCATTTTTTACCCGTAGCACGTACTTTTTTACGATAGCGCCGCCACAGTTGTATTGCACGCGTTAAAAACAGCAACAAAGCGGCTGCAGGCAACAGGCTCATCCAAATTTCATTTTCTGTAAAAAGAAACAGCACTGCGCTGAAAAACACCAACGTAAACAGGATGCGAGGTACTTGTAAAAAATCTTTGTAATAACGCCATACCAAGCTATTGTATTTTTTGGTAAGCGATAGTTGGCGCTGTTCGGCAAGAGTGGTAAACCCAAAGATGCCAAACTTTTTAAACTCATCTTGTAATGCGTCCTCAAACGGAATGTTGGGTTCTGTAACCCAGCGTTGCTCTATGGCATTTGCAAGGTGGTCTACAAGTTCTTTTTGCAGTTCATAATATTCTATGTAATGCTTTTTTGTTATAGCATATAATGCGTATATCTTTTTTGCGGTAATCTTTTTCATAGCAAGGTTTATTTTCCGTATTCTGGATAAACTTCTTTAAGATAGGCTTCGGCGCGGTTGGGTATTATTATCAGTTTTACATATACGTACAGCATTAGTAAGGTGTACAGTATCGATTCGAACAGTAGCAATATGGGTGGATATTCATCCCGCCACATTTGCCAGGCAAGATTAATAAAAAAGACCATGTACCCAAACCCATCTCGGGCATATATCATTTCTTCCATAAGCCAGTGATGTCCATGCGGACTAGTCGCATATCTTCTGCTTAAACTTCTGACTCTTAAAATCATAATGAATAGAGATACTACAAACAACAAAATATAGGCCTTGGGCCACCACAATAACAACCGGAATACCGCATAGCCAAAAGCCGCCACGCCTATTAGCTGTGGTAATTTAAAAAACGAGAAAAAATAACCTCTAAACATTTTACGGTATCTTTTGCGCAAGGCAGCCTGGCGTTTAAGCATTATCTTCATAAACCCGAACTTACCGCCAAACTTTTCTTCTTCTATTGCAAGAGCGTCGGCAAAAGATATATCGGGGTTTTGTTCCCAGATTTGTTCTATGGCATTGGCTATATGGTCGGCAAGTTCGCACTGTACGTCGTAATGTTTTATGTTCCTGCTTTTCAGGAAATAAAACAATGCTTCCACTTGTGTAGCCGATACTGTTTTTCTTGGTTTTGTATTGTTCTCCATAGTATTACACCATTTTGTACTCCGGATAGGTTTCTATTAAATATTGTTCTGCTTTTGATGGGATGATAAACAGTACTATATAATTATGCAATAACAACACTACACTAAGCACGGCTATAAGCCACTGCCCGGCTACGCTTTGGGTATTGTACATCATTTGCCCAAACTGAAACCAAAACCCCGCCAGGGCAGAGAACGTAACACCCCTAAAAATCATTTCCTCAAACATCCACTTACGGCCTGTTTCCTTAGCTTTTTGGTTAAATGCTTTTATGTTTACGCTCATGCGGTACAGGGAATATACCTGCATACTTATGTACAGGGCCAACATTACATATACGTTATATGCCAAAATAAGCTTTGCACAGACTATAAGTGCCAGGGTAAGCAGCGACCTTGGTACAGTAAAAAAAGTTTTAAAATACCCCCACATCAGTTTTTGGTACCTTTTACCAAGCGCTTTGCTGCGCTGTTCTACAACATCGCTAAACCCGAAGACGCCAAACTTTTTAAACGCAGCCTGCAGTGCATCTTCAAATGGCACATTGGGTTCATTAACCCAGCGCGTTTCTATGGCATTGGCAAGGTGGTCTACCAGTTCGGTTTGCAGGTCGTAATGCTCTACAAAGTGCTGCCTGGTAAAGGTGTACAGTTGGTCTATTTGTTCGGCTGTTAGTTGCTTCATTATAATTCATCTTCATGGTTAAACCAAATCATATTCCGGATACGTATCCCTTAAGTATTCTTCTGCTCTATAAGGTATTACATAAAGTACAATATAGTTGTGCAAAAAAACCAGGGTAAATATCCCGGACAGCACCCATTGTGCTACAACCCCCGGGCCGTTAAAGTTATCTGTAAACTGAAATGAGATACCGGTAATAAAAAGAGTCGCCGGCATAGTGGTGCTTTTATAAACCAACTGTTCCAGCAGCCATACTTTTTCTTTTTGTTTCAAACGTTTTTCAAAATGTTTTTTTGTAAGGTTAAATTTTGCTAAACACATAAGTTGCAATGCAAGTACTGAGAGCTGAAAAATAGGTACTTCAGTATCAATCAAAAAAATACTGTGCAGCGAGAAAAACAAGGCAACAGTAACAATGAGCTTCGGGAATGTAAAAAAGGAAACGAAACAACTTCCTACAAACCTCATATGCTTTTTTAAAAGCGCTTTTGTTCGGGCGGCAACCAATGTTGTAAAACTATTTTTTTCGAACCCCGAATACGCAAAACTAAGCGCGTCTTCGAAATCCGGGTTTTGGTTATACATCCACTGGCTTTCTATATGATTCGCCAGATGATCTACCAGCTCGGTTTGCAGGTCGTAATAGTGTACGCCGTTATTTTGTACAAAAAGGTACAGTTGTTCTATTTGTTCGGCTGATAATTGCTTCATTATAATTCATCTTCGTGGTTAAACCAAATCATATTCAGGGTAGGTATCCCTTAAGTATTCTTCTGCCCTGGACGGAATCATAAAAATCCCTATGTAACTGTTTAACGTAAGCACCGTAACCACTAACGGGATACCATAGGTAAAGAAATCAACAGTATACTTCATAAAACAGAGCCTTACTATCTGGAAAGAAAATCCCATGTATGCCAATACAATTGCACTACTGTATATGAGTTCTTCAAAAAGCCACTTGCGCCCGGTTATCTCTGCTTTTTTCTTTATTTTATTCCGTTGATAAAGGACCCACGCCAAAACAGCCATTTGCATAGCGGCAAACAGCACCCCAAAAATCTCTTTATCAAACCTGAACAAATAATACCACCCAAATAATAACGCTACGGTAACCAGGATAGCCGGAGGAGTAAAAAAGGCTATAAACCCTTTTGTTACCAACTTTACATAACGCTTACCCAATGCCTCTTTCCTGAGCTTCACCAAGGATGGAAAACCATCATCAGAAAATCCAGAATAGGCAAAACTAAGGGCAGCTTCAAAGTCAGGATTCTGATTACTTTTCCACTGGCTTTCTATATGATTCGCCAGATGATCTACCAGCTCGGTTTGCAGGTCGTAATAGTGTACGCCGTTATTTTGTACAAAAAGGTACAGTTGGTCTATTTGTTCGGCTGATAGCTTATTATGCTGCATAACGGGCATTATATTTTTTAGTTAACACAATATAGTTTACAAAAACAGCTAGTATAAAAACCAGGTAAAAAGAGTTAATCAATGCCGCCAACAAATAGGGAGATGTTATTCGTAACGGATTCACTACAATTTGGAATACATATATAAACAAGCAGGGTACAGTAAGGGCTTTAAATGCGACCGAATAACCTCTGTCCGCAGTAATCCTCCCTTTTATAGTTATAAATACGGCTGTAAGAAACAAACCCGAAAAAACAATATACAAGGTCTCCCCGACCCGCTCTACACCATATAATGAAACCGCTTTATATGAAATAAAACTCAAAACCAAAAACAGTAATGCAGCATACCAACTTAACAGTACTGAAAAGAAATGCTTGACTGCGCGCCTACCAGCTTTCCATCCAAATGCCTTGCCTTGAAGCAATAGTTGGCTTTTGTTCTGGGCCATATATCGTTCAAAATTCTCCATAAAATCACCTTCCTGTTCCTCAAGGGCACAGGCTATGTGGTCTGTCATTTCATACCGTATGTCTACATACTCTACCCCCGAATTTTTAAGGTAGGTATCTATAAAATGTAATTGGTCTGTGGTTAGTTTGTTAAGTTGCATAATTTAGTTTGTATTTTTTATGTACTCTCAAAGCTGTAACACTAAGGGCACATCCCATTGTAATTACTACGGAATACACAGTAAACACTATCCATAAATTCTTGATGAAGCGTTCGGGTATAATTATAATATTGCCATAATATAAAATAAACCCACATACACCATACAACTTAGAGCTAACGGAAAACTTACTTTTGTCGGATACCTTTGCCAGCCCCACAAAATATGCAGCTACAAATATTAGTCGCATATAACTGGCTGCATCCGAAAGATTAGTACCTGAAAAGAGATAGTGGTTTACAAAAACCAATACCATTAACACAGGAAATACCCACGGCTGGCGCAGCGTTTTCAATAGTTCTGACCCGGCGCGCCTTAATGCAAGCCGTTTAAACCTACTGTTCCCAGACAGCAGGCTGAGTTTATTCTGTATCATATACTCCCTAAAGCGCTCACTAAAATCGCCCTCCTGTTCCTCAAGGGCACAGGCTATGTGGTCTGTCATTTCATACCGTATGTCTACATACTCTACCCCCGAATTTTTAAGGTAGGTATCTATAAAATGCAATTGGTCTGTGGTTAGTTTAGGCATAATATTTACGATTGTGTTTTCGGTTTATCTGCCACATAAGCAATACTATATTTGCTATTAAAGCCATACTAACGGCACTGCTTGCATTAAAGATTAATGTATCTGGTGTTATAAACCGGCTTTGCTGGCTAAACCATAGTAGAGGTATCACAAAATAAAAACCAGTTTGTGTTATAAGCTTTTTATAGTCGGGTAAGGCTTTTGCCCCTCTCTTAAAACCCATGGCCCACATACCAAATAACATTCCTATTACAAACACGGCTTCAGCCATATATTTAGTAACTTCATTTTGGTACGCCGCATAAAATAACCCAAAAAAAAGAATTAACTGCAATAGCCCTTTTGGGGAGGCTAATCCTTTTACCATTTCTTTACGGTAACCTCTTTCGCGTAGGCGCACCTGTTCCTTAGCAGCCGTAATCATAGCCACCATATTATGGGAATGGATATAAGCGTTTAAACGTTCCTGAAAGTTTTCGGGAGTTACTGTAGTGTCTTGCTCCAGGGCGCAAATAACATGGTCTGCCAGTTCATGGCAAATATCGTCGTACACTATACCCTGTTGCTTTATATAGCGGTATAGTACATTAACCGGAACCTGAGTTGTTACTTGATTCATGATAATATTACATTATAACGTGCCTTTTGTAATTTTGCAGCACTGTAAAAAGCAAAGCAAACACTGCCTATAAGCGCATAACCCGCAATTATGAGATGCACATAAACCCCCGAAGAAATAGCGGAAAGCTTAAGCAAACCCATGCAAAACGCGGTAATGCTATAGTCTATTAGCCTGTAACGCTCCCTAAACGAAAACACGGGCCCCTTGCCCTGTACTACAGGCCTGAACGATACGCCCAAAAAGGATGCAAGAACAACAAACATAAGTGTCATCAAAGCCGTGTTTTGTGATGTAAAATACAGTAATACTTCTGTAGTGGCTATAAGCCCTGCAATTACGTTCCAAAATCCCGGTTTACACACCTCTATCATTACTGCCTTAAAGTTTCTGCGCAGGGCTATCCGTTCAAAATGGCGATTCATGTGTTTTATCTGCTGCTTTATGGCCGGCAGATACTCCTGTAAGTCTACTTCTTTACCCGACGCCTCTATTCCAGAGGCGATGTGGTCTGTAAGTTCGGCCCTTATATCCATATAAAATACCCCTGAATTTTTCAGGTAGGTGTCTATGAATTTTATTTGGTTTGCAGTTAACTTAGGCATAGTATATACGTGTATATTTGTGGTAAAGCGCCCTTGTAGTAAAATTTATGTTTATCATAAAAGCCGCAACGGCAGCATAATACACAATCAGGAAATCTGGATTTGGAATTCGGCTTAGCATCAGTATACTGGGGTAAAGCAATAGAGAGGGCAGCACAGCTATACCGCTATCAAACGAAAAATTTTGCTTTTTCAACATAATACTCTTAATACCCGGATAACACCCTATACAAGTGCATGCATTAAAAATCAGGAACATAAAAATTCCCATGTCATCTTGATTGGCAAATAGTTGTATAACCTTACCAAGGCTAATTATGCCTGCAAAAACTAATAGTATTCTCCACGAAAACAGGTTAGCAAAAAGCAGCCTCATCCCCCTGGCGGCACCCATACGCTTAAATTTTCGGTTCAGCGTTTGCAGTTCGGCTTTATTATCCTGTATATAGCACGTAAGGTTTTCTTTAAAATCGCCTTCCTGCTTTTCCAGCACAGAAGCCACATGGTCTGTGATTTCAATTAAAATATCGTAGTGTATCACACGGGTAGCACCCAAGGCATTTTGTACCTCTTTTATTTGTTCGGTTGTAAGCTTCATACGTTTAAAATTGAAGGTCTGGGTTAGGCGCAGGGTTTACCAGCGACTGCATGTTTTTAATAAATTCCTGCAGTTCTTCCAGGCGGTTTACGGTTTCTTTTTCGCCCTGCTCTGTAAGCTTGTAATACTTACGCAGGCGGTTATCTACACGTTCTACCTCCACATCCAGCAGGCCATCGGCCTCCAGCTTATGTAATGCAGGGTACAGCGCACCCTCGGTTATGTTTAGTTCACCGCGGGTTATCAGCTTTACCTTTTGGGTAATTTCATAACCATACATGCGGCCGTTTTCTTCCAGCAGCTTCATTATTATAGTATTAAGGCTACCTTTATACAGTTGGGAGTTTTTCATGTACTACAAATTTGTACAGCAAATGTATACATAAAAATCTTATGTATAACTTTCTTAGGTATATAAATTTTAACCTTTGGTTTATTACTCATGTCATAATCTGTATTTTTGCAGTAAATAACAAGCAAGCAATGTCAACATTCTATTCGTTAAAAATAAAAGACATCCGCAGGGAAACCCCTCATGCGGTTTCTATAGCCTTTGAGGTTCCGCAAGACCTTTCGGCAGCATATAACTTTACAGCCGGCCAGTACATTAACATAAAAACCCAGTACGAAGGGCAAGAAGTGCGCAAAGCCTACTCTATTTGTTCTGCACCCGGCAGCGGCGAACTTCGCGTAGCCATTAAAGCGGTTAAGAACGGTGGGTTTTCAGCTTTTGCCAATGAAAAACTGGCTGTAGGAGACAGCATGGAGGTAGGTGTGCCCGAAGGTAAATTTATCTTTGAACCGAAATCCGACAGGCAGCGTAACTATGCAGCGTTTGCTGCCGGCAGCGGTATTACCCCTGTTATGAGCATACTGCAGTCTGTACTTATACACGAGCCCGACAGTACTTTTGTACTGGTATACGGTAATAAAAGCCCTGAGGATACTATTTTCCACGACCAGCTGCACCAGCTGCAGGAAAAATACCTCGGCAGGTTTTTTGTACACTTTGTATACAGCCGTGCCCACGCCGGCGATGCGCTTTTTGGACGTATAGAGCGTGCCGCAGTAAACTTTGTGCTAAACAACAAGCATAAGGAAAAAGAGTTTGCCAAGTTTTACCTGTGTGGCCCGGAGGAAATGATACTTACCGTAAACGACGTGCTAAAAGAGCACAACGTTCCGGAGAAGAACATTAAGTTTGAGCTGTTTTCTACCCCCATAGCCGAGAAAAAAATAGAGGCCGACCTAAGTGGACAGACTAAGGTAACCGTACTGGTAGACGACGAGGAAACCACCTTTTTTATGCCAAAGGAAATCACCGTACTAGACGCCGCGCTAAAACAGGGCGTAGACGCTCCATACTCTTGCCAGGGTGGTATTTGCAGCAGCTGTGTGTGCCGTGTTAAATCAGGTTCGGCAGAAATGAAGAAAAACGCTATACTTACCGATGGTGAAATAGCCGAAGGCCTTGTACTGGCCTGCCAGGCACACCCTACATCAGAAGAACTATATGTTGATTTTGATGATGTGTAATTAAGTTTATTCGTGGATTTGTTAATGTGTTAATTCGGAAGTTCACTCTGTAGTAACTCTAGTGTGTACAGGGGTATTCCAAATTAACAAATCCACGAATAAACAAATTAACTTGATAACACTTCATTTATCTTTTCAGTTATCATCTCCGGTGTTATGGTACGCATAGCATCTTCGTAACCCGGCACTACTTTATTTCCGTAAACTGATGTAGGCAACAGCGGATATTTCTCCCTGTCGGCAGTAACGGAATTAGACAGCGGCTGGTTATACGGTACAAACCCCGCGTACGGATGCGTGGCACCCCAAAGCGTAATTACAGGCACACCGTACATGGCTGCCATGTGTCCGTTAGCACTATCCATGCTCAGCATAACGTTTAGGTTTGCTATAAGCTGTAGTTCCTGCTTAAGGGTAAACCTCCCTCCTGCCACAACCTCTATATTAAGGCACTCAGCAGCCATTTTTTTAAGCTGGTGTGCTTCGTTCTTGTTTCCGCCAAATAAATACAGCCTGGTGCCCGGTTTAGCCGCAAGGGCGCCTATTACTTGCTGCATTAGATCTGTAGGGTACACCTTGCCCTTGTGCTGGGCAAAGGGCGCTATACCTATACGTATGGTATCGTTTGGCCCTGCAATATCCTTTAATTCGTTAGGCAGTGCAGGCTTGGGTAGCGCCGCACTTTCGTTTAATACCACAGGAAAGCCCAGTGCAGCAAAAACATCGGCATGGCGGTATATAATGGGCGTTACCGCACTAAAATCCTTGTTTACGGCTGCTGTAAGGCGCTTTTGCGCATCGCGCATTTTGTTAAGGGTAGCTGTTTTTTTACCGCGCCAGGCAAATAGTTTGGTAATGATTTTGGTACGCAATACATTGTGTAAATCGGCTACGGCGTATATGTGCAGCGCCTTTAGCTCTTTATACAGGCGCAGTATGCCAAAAAATCCTTTATGCGAACCGCTTAAATCAGCCGCGTGGAAACTTACATTAGGTAAACCATCAAAAAAAGGCTTAAAGGCAGCACGCGATGCCACTATAACCCGCACTTCGGGGTACTGGGTGGTAAGGGCATGGAGTACAGGTACCGTCATGGCTACATCGCCCATGGCCGAAAATCGCAGTACAAGCAAGTGAATGTGGCCTTTTCCTTTTTTATGCGGCATTGTTTAGTAATGGTATTTCACGGAGAGCATACGTGTGTAAAACCGTGTATTAGTAAAAAAACCTCCCTGCTACAGGGCAGGAAGGTTTAGGGTACTATTGTGTTTATATTATTTCTTGCCCTGGTACAACACCGGGTTAAGATCCTCGTCGTTGTACATTTTCATTTGCTTATACACTTTCATGTATTTATCGCCATTTTCTATATCAGTAAGCAGGTCGTCTATGGCAGTGCTAAGGTCTTTTCTCTGCTCCAGCAGCACGTTTAGCTTTTCCTGGCATTTTGCACGGTGCTCTTCGCTGGCATCAGGTCGGTTAGCTTCTTCGGCCATGTGGAATATTTTAAGCGCCAGGATAGACAGGCGGTCTATGGCCCATGCCGGGCTTTCAGAGTTTATCTTTGCCGTGGCTTTAGGCTGTACATCTTTATATTTGTCCAGGAAATAGCTGTCTATATATTCCACCATATCAGTACGCACCTGGTTGCTGGCGTCTATTTTACGCTTTAGGTCCAGTGCAGCTACAGGGTCTATGTTCGGGTCGCGTACTATATCCTCGTAGTGCCACTGTACGGTATCTACCCAGTTTTTTGCATACAAAAGGTGCTCTATACTACCTTTGTCGTATGGGTTGCTAATAGGCTGATCTATACTGTCGTGTACGTGATAGTCTTTTATACTCTGCTCGAAAATAGGGAATGCAAATCCTGAAAACATACTTTTTATTTTTTTACAAATATAGTTTTAATACTTTTATAACACCAAAACAAATTTTTTCGCAAAATGCAGGTTCATATCCTTTCAGAAAACAACAGTATTTTAAACCGTTTTTTATCGCAGCTGCGCGATGTAAGCATACAGGGCGACAGCATGCGTTTCCGCAAAAACATTCACCGCATTGGCGAAATCATGGCCTACGAAATAAGCAAATCATTACCCTATGAGCCGCACACCGTAACCACGCCCCTGGGCACTAAAGAAACCACCAGACTACAACACGGCATAGTAGTAACCTGTGTACTGCGCGCCGGTTTGGCACTGCATGAGGGGTTTACTTCTTTTTTTGACGATGCCGAAAACGGCTTTATATCGGCCTACCGCCACCACCCTAACAACGACGATTATTTTGATATAGTAATGGAATACAAGGCAGCGCCTTCCCTTAAAAATAAAACAGTAATAATAGCAGATCCTATGCTTGCCACCGGCCTAAGCCTACAGGCGGCCTGCCTTAAATTACTGGAAAACGAAACCCCGGCCGCTGTGCATATAGCCGTAGCCATTGCAGCACCCGAAGGCGTAGAATTTTTACAGAAGAACCTGCCCGATAACTTCCACCTGTGGATAGCCGACGTAGACAGCCACCTGAACGAAAAGAAATACATAGTGCCGGGACTGGGCGATGCAGGAGATTTAGCCTACGGGGTAAAGTTATAAAACAAATAAGGGATGCAGTAGCAACCCTTATTTGTTTTATATAGACCTGTAGTTTTACAACTGTGCAAAGAATATAAAGAATGCTATGGCCGCTATACTGCATACTATGGCTTCACGCGTCCAGTCGCTTTTTTGGGCTTCCATAAAGTTAGCACCCATTATGGCTAGTGGCGCAAAGGTAAATATAAGCAGGCTGTTGTTTTTATGATTACTAAGTATGTAAATACCCACACCTATTAAAAACGAGTACAGCACCTTTTTGTGGCTGGCCTGAAGGTTTAGTGGTTTACTGTTTATACTGCCTACATAAGGCAATAAAAACAGCAGGGCTACCGGGGCAAACAACGACAAAGCTATATTTTGGTACACGTTTTCAAAATAGGTAAAATCAAAGCTTACGTACATATCATCAAACAAATGATCGAACAGATTGTGGCCTATGCTAAGCCCTACCATAGTGTAAATAATGCTTACCGCCATTAGAGCCACAAACGGAATAATCCAGTTGCGGTAATCCCTGGCTACGTGAAATACAATAGACACAAATACCATAACCAGGTAAATAATACACCAAAAATGGAATACTGATGCCGCCAAAATCCAGAACGTAGCATCAAATATCTTTTCTTTAGGCGAAATCAACGATTGTAAAGATATTAAACGCCTTAATGCCAGGAGCAAAAAAAAGTTGGCCACAATAATTTTACCGTTTACCAGCGTGGTAGGAAACAGTATAAAAAACAGTATAAATAGTACCACGGCATAGCTGTTAGCCTTAGTAAGGGTATTGCGCAGGGTAATAAACCCCACAAGCAGTACCGATGCACAAAGCAGCAGCAATAAACCTGCTTTTTGGCCCAGCAACAGCGGTGCCGAAAGCCAGCTTAGATCGCTGCTTACATTAAGTCCGTAAAATAAAACAAGGGTAATGCCTAATAAAACATAATTTATGGGCCTTGTTTTACTGAAAATACTTGCCAGCATACTATAATTTTATACTTTTGTGTCTATTAATATAATACTTATTAAAAAATGAAAGCATTTTTTGAAGGCCTTGGATCTCTTTTTACTGATTTCCTTTTCATCCCTTTGGATTTCTTCCGCAGCCTTGAGCTTAAAAACTGGTGGGCTGCAAACATCATCACCTGGGTATTTATCCTGATTTGCTGCGCTGCTTTTGTTTACTGGCTAAAACAGCTTAACATATTTAAAGCTAACAACGACGACGACCAGGATACTACGGCACACTCTTTCCTTTCTTAATTAAAGGTCAAAGCCTATATATTTTCTATACTACATATTATCAATATTTATTTTAAATATATTTTGGTAATATTTTTTTATGGCCTCTTTAAAGTTATCATCATAAGAGGTTACGGCAAGTACCCTGCCCCCTGCGGTTACAACCTCGCCATCTTTTAGCGTAGTGCCGGCATGGAATACCAGCGAACCCTCAACGGCATCAAGGCCTGTAATTACCTTCCCTTTTTCATAATCTTCAGGGTAGCCACCGCTTACCATCATTACTGTGGTAGCACTGCGTTCGTCTATTTCAAAAGCCACTTCGTTTAGTTTCTGCTGGCTCATGGCTACAAAAATTTCTACCAGGTCGCTTTTTAGCCTTGGGATAACCACTTCTGTTTCCGGATCGCCCATGCGCACGTTATACTCTATAACAAATGGGTCGTTACCCACTTTTATCAGCCCTATGAACACAAACCCCTTGTAATCTATATTATCGGCTTTAAGGCCATTTACAGTAGGTTTTACAATACGGGTTTCTATCTTTTCCATAAACTCGGCATCGGCAAACGGAACCGGGCTTACAGCGCCCATACCGCCAGTGTTTAGGCCTGTGTCGCCTTCGCCTATACGCTTGTAGTCTTTTGCAGTAGGCAGCAGTTTATAATTTATACCATCGGTAAGTACAAATACGCTTAGTTCTATACCATCCAGAAACTCCTCTATAACCACCTTGGCACTGGCATCGCCAAATTTGGCATCTACAAGCATATTCCTAAGCTCTTGCTTCGCCTCTTCAAGGTCGTTTAATATAAGAACACCTTTACCGGCAGCAAGGCCATCGGCTTTAAGCACATAAGGCGCCTTTAGGGTTTCCAAAAATTTGCATCCTTCCTCTACGGTTTCTTTAGTAAAGCTGTCGTACGCTGCAGTGGGGATGTTATGTTTTATAAGAAACTTTTTAGCAAACTCTTTACTGCCTTCCAGCTGCGCACCATACTGAGACGGGCCTATTACCGGAACGTGTGCCAGTTGTTCATCATTCTTAAAAAAATCGTACACGCCTTTAACCAGCGGGTCTTCCGGGCCTACTACCACCAGTTGTACATTGTTAGTAAGTACAGCGGTTTTTACAGCCTCAAAATCTACGGGGTTAATAGCAAGGTTAGTAGCTATACCGGCGGTTCCGGCATTACCGGGTGCTACAAAAAGAGTATCGCATAGCGGGCTTTGCAGCATTTTCCAGGCAAGGGCATGTTCCCTACCGCCTGAACCAAGTAATAAAATGTTCATGTGTTTATGCAGATTGTGTGTTTATGTTTTGTAGCTGCAAAGGTAACATTTTTAATAGGCTTTATCCTCGCCCATAAAAATGTTTACCACGGTTTGCATGATTATCTTCATGTCAAACAGCATAGACCAGTGTTCTATGTAAAAAACATCGTAGCGTATGCGGTTTTGCATTTCGCCATCGCTGTTTATTTCTCCACGGTAGCCGCTTACCTGCGCAAGGCCGGTAATGCCGGGTTTTATTTTAAGGCGGTCCATAAAGCGGTAAATGTGGTCTTTATACTGGTTATGGTGGCTGTACACTTTAGGCCTTGGCCCTACAACCGACATATCGCCTATAAGCACGTTTATAAACTGTGGCATTTCGTCCAGGCTTGTTTTACGCAAAAACTTGCCCGTACGGGTTACCCTTGGGTCATTTTTTACGGTAAGGTTCCCCTCGTTATTAGCCACCTGCATAGAACGGAACTTATAGCACCAAAAGTCCTTACCGTCTACACCCAGGCGGATTTGCTTAAAAAACACGGGGCCTTTGCTCTCCAATTTAATAAATAAGCCCACTATAGGTATAAGCCATGACATAATAAACACGATAACTAACAGGGAAAAAACCACATCGAAAACACGCTTTAAAAGGCGTGCAATGGGGTCGTGTAACGGTGTGCGGTACAGCGTAAAAGAAGGAAAAACTTCGTAATACGAAATCCGGAACTTTTTAGGAAGTATGGTTACACCGCCATCGGGTACCAGCTTAAACCGGATACCTTTGGTTTCACACAGGGTGGCCAAATGGTTTATTTGCTGTGTAGTAGCTTCAGATACGCTACAGTAAACAGTATTTACGCCGTTGTTTTGTATGTAGGAGTCGAGTTGCGCTATACCTCCTGTAATGTTTGCCCCGCTATCCCGGTCTGAGAAAAACCCAAGCACTGCATTATGGTTGTGGCGCAAAAGGGCTTCTTTTACCTGCAACGACGTAGCGTTATACCCTACAATAACCGTATTACCACAACGGCATTTTGCCTTATAGGCATTTAAGTATACGTATACAAATAGCTTTAATACAAGTACCGGCAAGGCACAGACAGCTGCATAGCCCGCAAGTACGGCGAGCCCCACCACGGTATGTGCCGAAAATAAAAGGAAGAAGAACATGGCGGCCGTATGCAGTACAAGCTGCACCGCTACTTTGGCTACTATTTTGCCCGGTTTTGTAAACGGGTACACCTCATAAAAACCCGAAAAATAGCCTATAATGCTCCAGCTGCAAAAAGCGTATATACACAAGTACATATTGCTGCGGGCAACATCCTGAAATATAAGTACAGATAAAAGCAGGATGCACATAAGGTCTACAACAATGTTTGTTAGCCTTATATAAGCCGGAAATCCTTTATTTTCTGAAGTGTTCATACTAAATATAATAATTGCACAGGAGCTACCGCACTGTAATACGCGTGATTATAGGCGGCCTGTAAACAGCACGGTGCAAATAAACGATTTTTTATACATTATTCTGTTTTACAAATATGCCGGGAGTGTTAAAAAGGCAGTAAAAGACCGTAAAAAACACCAGGCCTTTTTGTCTCCATAAAAACGATTCGGTTAAAAACAGGCTTATCATTAGTACAGAAAAGGCTATGTGTATAAAATACCTGCGCCTTACGGCATTGTACAGGCTGTACACCACCATGGCTATAATAAGCAGGCAGCCACCTATGCCTAAATCTGAAAATGCCTCTATATACTGGTTATGGAAGTTCAGCGTATTATAAGGCTGGTCTGCCCAGCCGGTATAGGTAAGGCCGCGGGCTTCACCACGCTTTTTCACCTCAACCGAAGACGCATTGATTCCGTAACCCGAAAGCATGCGCGACGAGCCTGAAAGCATTTCTTTAGCAGTGCGAAGCTGGTACAGGCGAAAGGCATAGCCGTTAAGATAATCAGCAGGTGAAAAGGATTCTTTTGTCCATGCTTCCTGCAGCGTTATATTGTGCACCGTTTCTGTAGCCGGTGCGCCCGTGCGCCTTTCATTTTCGCGCTCCATAATTTCAGATACGTTACCGTAATAGGCTAATGCCGAGGCCAGCACGGTAAACAACAGTATAGAGTACACGCGGTTTGCACGGTCGTCTTTAGAAAAGAACAGGTAGTATACAATAACCACCAAGGCATCTGTAATGATGATTATTTTTTTTGACAATAAAATGATAACAAAGAACAAGAAGTACATGGCCACTTTACCCCAGTATGTATTGTTTTTTTTACCCAAAAAGTAGAACATGGCCAGCGACAGGAATACCGACAGATACAAGGAAATACTAAGCGTGGCTAAACCGTTAAGGAAAAAAACATGCATTCCTTCCCCCGAAAAAAACCTGAATACCGCCCTTAGGGTTATGTAAATGGCCAGCAGACACATGGCACTGCTGTAGTAACGTAGTATATCGTTTATGTGCTTGTAGCGCAGCGACCTCATAATACCAAACGCCAGGGGTATAAATAGTAACGGTGCCTCTTTACTCAGCGCCTTAAATGATACAACCGTATCTACACTCCCCGCTACAGAAGCCGTCATTAGCCCAACAAGTATAATGGGCAGCCACAAGGCAGCGTGACGGTGTATCTGCATGCTGGCACGCTGGTAAGACAGCACTGTAAACAACACAAACAAAATCACGGCAAGCGTATTGTATACGTGTGCCATGGGTAGTGTAATAAGCATTAACGATATAAAAAATATTACACTCTTGGTACCCGTAGGCAAGCCCAGTCGGTGTAATAATGTATTTCGGGAATAAACCTGTATGTTGTTCATTGTACGTTTCGTTTCTCAAAAAAAAGCTACTAAATTACTTACGTGCAGCAGCTTCTTTGTAAATATTTTCTATAAGGGATATGTTGTTCTGAAGGTTAAAATGCTCAGAAAACATTTCGCCCGCGTGCTCGGAAAACTGTTTCTGTAAAACATTATCATTTAACAAGGCCAGTATTTTCTCGGCATAGTCTGCGGGGTTTTCTGAGGGTATTACATAGCCGTTATAGCCATTTTCCACTAGGTCTTTATTACCGTCGCAATTACTTACCACACACGGCTTTTGCAGGGCAAGTGCTTCTATAACCGCGTATGGCAAACCCTCGTAACGCGATGTACTGAGGTACACGCTGCAATGGCTGAGTATGTTAAGGGTGTTTTCGCGCGATGTCCAGTCTATAATCGTTACATTACTTTCCAGGTTACGGTTACGGATGATTTCCTTTACTGCGCTAAGTTTATCTGATAAAAAGCCTACCCCCACTACTACAAGGTGTACCTGGGGCCACTGTTGCTTTACGTGGTAAAGCGATTCTATCATCAGTTCAATATTCTTTTGGTAGCTGGGCCTTCCTATGGTACACAGATACGTATCGGGCCAGGTTTTTTGCAATGTTAGTGGCTGTATTTGGGCCACAGGGTTAATACTGTTGTTAAACACAATAGTTTTATCCCGGCTAAAGCCTACCTCTGCTATGCCCCTGCCAGCTTCAGACTGCGATGTAGCCAGTAGCGTAGAACTTCCGCGAAGCAATTTTTCTATGGTTAAAAAGACAAACTTTTTAAACCCCGTTTCGGCACTTAGGTAAGAAAATGCGTGTGGTGTAAACAGTACCGGGGTACCGGTAAGTTTCCCCACAATCCTGCCTATTACGCCGCCTTTAGCACTGTGTGCGTGTATAACGTCGGGTTTTTCGGCCTTTATAATCTTATAGGCCTTATAAAGGCAAGTGGTATCTTTTGTAACAGATATATTGCGCTCCAGCGGTAAGCGGTAGCTTTTAAATACAGTTCCGTCCTTTGATTTAAATGGAATATCAGTATCGTTAATGCCATGGATAATAATATGCTCGAAGTTATCGGCATCAGTATTTCCGGTTATTAAACGGGCATAGGTATCAACCCCGCTTGAAGAAAAAAGGATATGAGCTAATTTGATCTTCCTCATCAATGATCTGATTATTGTTAATTAGCAGCAAGGCGATAAAGATACTAAAAATATAGCACCCCATCTGACGGAAAAAGATATTCTCTACTGCCATAAAAAATATAAGCGATAGTACTATAGAAAAATATATAAAGTTTCGCCTTACGTGGTACAGCAGCATAAGCATAAAACCTGCAAGCAGCAGCAGCCCGGTAAAACCGTGGGCCAGCATATAGTCATGAAACTGGTTGTGCGAATTAAACTTAACTTTTATAAACCAGGCGCGCTTGGTTTCGTTGTTTGTAATTTTCCCAGCAAAGCAGTCTACATATTCATTTTCAAGCACTTTGTTAGACGGAAAGCCAAACACGGGGTTATAGTCCGGGTTATGTAACAGGTCGTAGGCACACTGCCATATTACCACACGCGGTTCGTAGTCTATAGTAGTATCCATGGTTTGGTCTACAAAAAGGCGGTTATAAAGGTTTTTATTAAGGAACACCGCACCGCTTACCAGCAACAATCCGGCAAATGCTATCAGCAAACGCATAAAGAGCTTCATACGGGCATAAAACATAATGTATATACCCAAACATATTACCAGCGATATTAACGACATTCTGGCGGCTATAAAAACAATAAAAAAAACACACAGCCCTGCTGCTGCAACCAGTAGCCAGCGGTAACGTGGCATTTTAGGAATAAGGTGCAGCGACAGCAGTGTACCGGCTACCGCGTAGAAGCCTGCATAAGGGCGTTCCAATATTAATATTTCATTTACCTCCAGCCCTATGTTAAACGGAAAGTTACCGTGTGCCGCGTAGTATACAAATGATTTTATAATGCTTACCACCACCGTAGCCACTATACCCGCCAGCAATACTTTTTTAATCAGCAGGTAATCTGTTACCTTAGCAAACAGCACCGGCATAACCAGTATGGTGATGTATTTGCTGTATACCGAAAATTCAGAAAAAAGGCTGCCGCGTAGGGCTCCTTTTATAAACAAATAGCCCATAACCGTGTATAAGGCATATACTACCGGTTGTTTCAGCTTACTGAAATCTACGTTACGCACATCGGCTACAAACAGTACTACCAGCAGTGGCAGCAGTATATTTGGCAATGCCTTAGAAAATGGAAACAGCGCCACAAGCAACGCCAGTACCACCGTATATACTTTTTGTAAGGTTACAGTTTTCATTTGCTCAGCTTCTTTTTAAGTGCAAGTATAAGCCCGGTAGGCATTACATACAGCAACAGGCTGCGCAGTATGCCGTAAACCGGATAAAAACCAAAATAAAAATTATCAGCCATAATCCGCAGACGGCTTTGTACCTGCTTCTTCCTCCTGGTTGCCGATATACCTGAGGGGTTTATTTCTATCTGAACCAGGTTTTGCTGGATGTTAGCAATTTCGTACTTCTTCATTATCTTGAAAAAGTATGCATAATCCTCGGCATACTTATAGTTATCAGGATAATAGCCCACGGTGTTAAGTACCTCGGCGTTTAACATGGCCGATGGGTGTATTACCTGGCAGTTCAGGTACATTTTTCGTTTTAGCTGCTCGTACGTTTCCGGCAACACAAGGTTATACAAGTGCCCGCCCTGTAAGTCTACCGCAGCCACGTTAGAGCCTACAAGTTTTACGCTTGGGTTAGCTTCTAAAAATTGCTGCTGTACCGCAAACCGGTTGTTTAGGCACAAATCGCCGCAATCCAGCCGTGCTATGTAAGAATACCCCTTTTTGTGCAAATACTCTAAACCGGTGTTAAGCGCGTACTCTATACCTCTGTTTTGCGGCATATAAATATACATAAGCTGCCCATTTGCCTTAAAGCTCCGGCGCATCAGTTCTTCGTTAATAGGGTTTACCCGGCTGCCATCGTCTACCATTAAAACATCTACGTGCTCCTCCTGCCCTATAGAGGCAAGCGAGGCGGCCAGTCCTTCCGGATTATTATAGTGGGGTATCAGTACTGCTGTCTTGTTCATTTTTTTGCGTGGCAATAGTTTGAGAAAGCTTTATTAATAACGCCAGGGAAATCCAGAAACCATAGATCCTGAACGTATCTATCTGCATCCAATTAATAATCAGTCCGGCAAAGGATATGAATAGTATTATGGCTAGTATACGTACATTATTGTCTTTGTTTTTCATGTAATTATAAGACAGGCGAAGTGTAGTGTACATTAAAAATAAAAATATGCTTATACCCACAATTCCGGTTTCTGCCAGCATCCTTACATACAGATTATACCCCGGCGGAAAAGAACGCTCTTTTTGGTTTTTATACAAATATTCGAACTCCCAGTTTTTATGCGTGGCCCAGTTAGGGTAATAAAACCGACTATGATATGGGCTTTGGCCAAATCCTACGCCAATTACCGGATGGTCTAAAAATACCTGTAGCGTGGCATATTGTATACCAAGCCTTGATTTGTTAGATATATCGCGCTTTAAGTTATCTGAAAATTGAAGCGACTCTACTTTCTTTTCTACACTTTCTACTACTTTTTTAGCATTGATGGTTAACAGCAACACCGAGGCGAAAATCGAAAAAACGGTAAGGTAGGCTATGTGCTTTCTGTACCTTTTGTCGCGGTATAGTATAAACAGGAAAATAGCAAGCTGAATAAAAATGATAATCAGTGCCGTACGCGAACCCGAAAAATAAGTTAGTATTAAAATAAGTACCGTAGGCACAAACTTAGTCCATTTATCCTTGGTAAGTATGTAGCTGAACATCCACCCGGCAATAGTGGTTAAATATATGGCCAAAAACGGTGGCTCCAGTGCGAAAGACGATATCCTGGCATTTAGGTGATAAGCTACTTCTAAAAACGGCAGGTAGTTTATACCATCTAAAACATACCGAAACGGCGAAATACCAAAAACAACTGTGGCTATTTCAAAAAAGCCGTACACAGAGCAGCATAGTAATGACCACCATATAACTTTTCGCATCCTTAAAAGCAACTCGCTTACAGTAAAGTGTGTAAACACATTCCAGTACAGTATAAAAAAGGCTACGGCCGATATAAATAGTGAGATGTACTGCCTTATGCTTCGGTTAATACCCGAGGTAAACTTAAAATAGTTAGTAAATATGGTAGGCAGGTTAACCAACGTAGACAGTACACAAGTCCCTAAAAATGCCACTAACAAAAGCATTACAGGGTTCTTTAAAGGAATGGATACCTTTTTTGAAAGCAACAAAAATAAAAATGCCGGAATAAAGAAAAGTGCCGCAACCTCTTTTTGAAACTCTCCAAGTATGGGTATACCTTCATACTCGTTAAAGCCAAGGAAAAAGAGTCCGGTAAAAAACAGAAATATGTATATCTTCTTTATAGGCATTATAGTTCTTTTAAAAGTGTACAGCCGTTTAGCTGTAAGTTATACGGCAGATAAATTTTGCCTTCGTAATCCCTTTATGGTTTTGTGGGCGTAGTAAAACATACCGGCATCTATAAACAACTGTGTTATAAATATAGACACCGCAGTACCTGTAGTACCATAACCCGACATTAATGATGATACGTTAAGGCTTACATTAAGCAAGGCCGCAAACAGTATAACCTTAAAATATAAATTGTCTTTATTTAGTGTAATAAGTACCTGCTTGCCATACATACTGTCTATAAAGGTGGTAACGGGTAATATAAGCAGTATCCTGAACAGCAGCACAGCCGGAGAGGTTGCTTCAAGGTCATAACACACGTGTATAATCCACGGTGCCAGGATGTACAGTGGTACAAGCATAAGTACAAAAACTAACACCCCTACTTTTACCACTTTATTTACCTCCGCATAGCCGGCCTCAAAACTTTCGGTCATTTTTAACGACATATACGGGAACATGGCATTAGACAGTGGCGTAGCCAAATGCCCAAGGGCACGGCATATTTTTTCTGCTGCCATAAAATACCCTACAGCCGTCTTGCCTAAAAACAATCCCATTATAAAGGTATTGGTGTTAGTAAACAGCGATATTTTAAGTTCAGAAAAAAACAGGTACCTACCTATTATAATCTGGGTTTTTATGGCACTGTAAGAAGGCTTGTGCATTTTAACCTGAAACTGCCTGTACACAAAAAAAAGTGATATAACACCTGCCGTAAGAAATCCGCAGGCTGTAAAAAGGCTGGCAAGCCAGGTTTCATCCGGGCGGTCTACAAAGACCAGAATTGCTACGGTAAACAACGTTTTGCAAATAATATTAATATACGTTATGTACTTCATTTTTTGCAATCCCTGAAAAAACCACATTGGGAAAATACCCATACCTACCACATAACCAGCAAAGGATATAAAATGAACCAATGCATCTTTTTTAAACAAAGGAACATTAAATACTATCAGGCTCATTATAATAACGCTTATGCACATAAGGAGCAGCTTGGTATAAAACACTTCGCTAAATATTCTGTGTAATGCTTTGGGGTTATCCCGGTGTAAGGAAACTTCCTTAGTGGCATTCATGTTAAATCCGTAATCCGTAAGGATTTGGAAATAGGTTACAAAAACCAACGAAAATTGTATAAGCCCAAAATTATCCATTCCCAGCACCTTTATAAGGTGCCTGAAGGTTATAAACGGCAGCAACAGGTTAAGCCCCTGTAGAATAGACAGGGAAAAAAAATTCTTCAGTACCGTTTTGCGGTCTTTAGATTCAAAGAATTTTTTAAGCTTTTTTATCATCTTGCTCTTACAGCAGTGTTTGCCACTGTGGTATGTTTAATTTGAACGTTTCCTTTATTTTAGATTTATCCATTACACTGTAAGCCGGGCGCGTAGCAGGTGTGCTAAAGTAAGCTGATGTTACCGGGTTAACCTCAGGCGACAGTTTGTGTTTCTTAAAAATTTCCTGCGCAAAGCCGTACCAGGTTACTTCACCTTCGTTACTGTAATGATACGTACCGAATTGAGCTGAATTATGGCTGTGCTCATAGATAATTATATCTAGCAATGCCTGTGCAAGGCTCAGCGCATTTGTAGGTGTACCATACTGGTCGTTTACCACATTTAGCGTATTACCGCTATTTGCAAGACGCAACATGGTCTTCATAAAATTATTTCCGTATTCAGAATATACCCATGAGGTACGTATAATATAATGCGCCGGCAGTATGGCGGCTACCTGACGCTCCCCCAGGAGTTTTGTAGCACCGTAAACGTTTATAGGATCCGGTTCATCCTGCTCAGTGTAAGGAGATTTTTTTTTACCGTTAAAAACAAAATCGGTAGAAATATGTATTAACCTGGCGTGATAAGCCAGGCATGCTTTAGCTACGTTAGCAGCACCGGTTACATTAACCAGGCGGGCTGCTTCCTGCTCAGTTTCGGCTTTATCTACAGCGGTGTACGCCGCAGCATTAATACAATACTGCGGTTTTACTTTTTCAAAAAGCTTTTCCAGTGTACTGAAGCTGGCTATATTACCTTCGGCAGAATCTGCAAAGTAAATGCTTAAACCGATGTAGCCTTTAGCCACGTGCTGCAAAGCCTGGCCTAGCTGTCCGCCGGCACCGGTAACTAAAACCTGTATCATACGTTAGCTGGTTTGTAGTTGCCTTTTGGCCATCTGCTTTTTATATGCCTTACGGAAACGCACAACCACCGCAAAAATGATAAGGAATACCAAAGGGAATATCAGCTTCATTTTTTTTGATATAATGTTAGAATCGTACTGGTTAAGTATCCTCGCTTTATCATTAATTATTTTGCTGAAGTTTATCTTCATCACCTTATAGTTGTCCAGCAGTATAACAAAACTGTTTCGCACATTTAGCATTTCGTTTAACTCTGTATTATCGTTATAATACATACTACCCGAATTAGCGCGCGATGCAGTAAAGCCTGCAAGTACATTGTCTATCTGGGCCACCATTTTTTCCTTTTCAACAATCTTGGTATCAAGGTTTTTACGCTGTTGTGCAGCTATGGTGTTAAGGTAAGGATCTGCATTTAAAAACTTCATTAGAGGCCCGGCAAGTTCTGATTCTTTATACTTGCCGTTAGTGCTTATTATAATTTCGTGGTTAGTGTAGTTTTTACTAACCTCTTTATCTTCTATAAGCTTATCTACATCGCCATTTTCGGCCACGGTTTTAAAAAGCTCCAGCCTATTGTTCATGTTACCCTCTATAGACTCATCCATGTACTTGTAAATTTCAAGTACCGGCTTAATTTCTATTTTGGCAATATCTTTTGGCCTGGTTATACCCAGCTGTTTTAAAAATACGGTGTCGTTTTCTTTAATTTTGTCGTCTAGAAGTGCTACCGAAGCATACAGATAGTTGTTACTCTCAAAATTAGGGGTAACAAAAATGTGGTGCTGGTAGTTTTTTTCCGAACGGTCTACCAAAGTACCCAGCACGCCCCCTGCAACAACAAGGATTAAAATAATGATGATGTTCCTTTTTATAAAAAGCACACCATCAAAAAAAGAATCGTTTACCCTGGTACCGTATTGTTTTAATTTACGGGTTATGGCACCCAGGTCTACCTCAACATTTTGGTTATGTTGTTGATTTTCCATTCGTTTGTCTTATTGTATATTAAAAATTTGCTCCAGTATTTTAATGGTTATCAGGTAGGTAGGTTTTACACCTGTGGTACCTAAGCCTCCACTGGCCAGGGTGCTGCCGGTTTCAAGCGGATTATCAGACGCATAGTACGCATAACGCACTTTTACGTCCGGGTTAATGCTCTTACGTATTTTGCTGGCACTTTGTATGGCTTTCTGGTAGTAGGCGCCCTCCATTTCAAGTCCTATAACCCCCCAGGTACTTTCGTTAAAAAACTTAAGCAAATCCCTGTTTTGCAACGATGTTCCCAGTACGCTAACCATAGGGCCACTGTATACCGGTATGCCCTGCCCTTCAAACATTTCTGCTGTAAGCTCGTTGTGGAACGGATAGTTATCTCCCGTACCCTCGTTTATGTGCGCAGACGGAATCATAATGTCTCCCTTGTTACCTTCCAGGATGCCCGCTTTACCCATAATAGATACCGACTCTACATTTATTAATGTTTTGGTATCGTTTTCCTTGTATGGTTTAAGCAGCTCATCTATGGTTTCGTAAGCCTGCTCACCAAATGCATAGTCCATAACAATAATTACAGGCTGTTCGTCGGCCACCTTAGCACCCGGAAACGCTGTTTTGGTAAAGTCTATCTTAGCCGTATCAAAAATCTGAACGTCTATGTTAGTGCCCGAAGTATCGGGCATATAAATCATACCGTTTTTAAGCGCCGTTTCCTGAACCTTATCGCGCAGCGTACCGTTATCTGAACGGCTTAGCTCTTCATATATAAAAAAGTCGTCTTTATCTTTATACTTACCTTTAAACAGCGATGGTGCAAAAACCGAGTTCATTACACTGTGCATATTGGCACTTATAATGTGTATAGGACGTTGCAGGAGTCCGTTTTGCTTAAGTACGGCCTTTATGTTATCGGCCCATATTTCGCCATGTATGTGGTGACCCAGCCTTTCGCGCAGTACCGGGGTAAAGGTTACCGTACGCTTACCGGCACCCAGGGCTTCTTCTATAGCCAGTTTACCCAGCCAGTAAATTACCCTAAGGAACCTGTCCGGATCTGCCTTTGTCGAAAAACCATCGTATATGGCGTTAATCTCTGCAAAGGTACGACCCAATATAATACTCAGGTGGCTTATGGCGCGCTCACGCTCTTCCAGTTGCAGCGGCTCTTCGTTCTCTATAACCTGTTCCAGCTTTACCCAATCGCGTGCTATTTCGCCGTTATCGTCTATCAGTACGCGGTTTTTTATTTTCTCTGCCTCTATGTAAATAAAGGTAAGGTGAGTAAGAATATCATAAATATCGCTACGCCCGCGGGTAATTTCCACGTTCATTTGCTCCTCGTCTATACGATAACAGTTGCGTTTACGCTTAGGCGGCACTATAGCCTTAAAATGGCTTTTGCCATACCCTTCGTCGCTGGTAAGGTTAATAAAGCGGCATTGCTCTATACCCACAGGGAGGCGTTCTATAACATATAGTAGTCCGTTAAGTTCGGCTTTTTCTTCGGCAATAGAGCCGTATATTTCCGGGCGAAGCTGTAAAAGGGCTTCGCGCAAGGTTTCGCCACTTACCCCCATCGGTTTATAAAAACCGCGGTTAAAAAGGTGGCGCATGGTTATGTACAGGCGCTCTATAGCCGCAGACGACTCCTGAGCACGTGAACGTGAAATGTTTTTAGTTCCTTGCATACATTGTAAATTTTATGGCAAATGTAAGTTTTTTATAATTTAATGTGTTTAAAATGCGGTTACCGATAAAATAACTAACAAATAATTTTATTATCCTCACCTAATTAAACCTGTTTTGGTTAACATATTCCTGCGACCTGTTAACGAAAACTGGGTTTCGTTAAGGTATGCTTTCTTACTTAAAATAGTCAGCAATATTACGGTCGTTACTAAGCCTTGGCAGCTTGTTTTGTCCGCCAAGCTTGCCAATGCTCTTCATATACTCCTGAAAGCCGTTTTGCTTTACCTTGGTAATAACTACCGTACGGAGCACATTACCCACAATCAGGTCGTCGTAGTACACGTTTTGCTTGCGCATGGCGGCATCTATCTTTAATGCAAAAGCATCCATGTCTTGCGGTTCGTTTTCAAACTCTATAAGCCACTCGTGATACGGTAAACCCGTTTCAGGGGTTATCTGAGGAGCCACGGTAAACTCGTTTATGCGTACCTCTGTGCCTTCCATAGCCTGCTTAAGAGCCGTTTCTACCTCCTTGCCTATTACGTGCTCGCCAAATGCCGATATGTAATGCTTTACCCTGCCGGTAACCACAACCCTGTACGGCGCCAGCGAAGTAAATGCCACAGTATCGCCTATGTTGTAGGCCCAAAGCCCTGCATTAGTACTTATTATTAGCACATAGTTCACGCCTAACTCCACCTCGCCTATGGTATAGCGACGTGGGTTTTCGGTAAAAAACTCGTCTACCTTTATAAACTCATAGAAAATACCCGAGTTGAGCAACAGCAACATACCTTTCTCCTTTTGGCTGTCTTGGTAGGCAAAAAAACCTTCCGAAGCCGGAAACAACTCTATACTGTCTACCTTACGGCCTATAAGTTTTTCAAATTTAGCACGGTACGGCTCGTAATTTACCCCACCGTATATAAACAGGTTAAAATTCCTGAATATCTGCCCCACCGGTTTCCCGGCTTTTTGATGCAGTTTTTCAAAATACATTTGCACCCAGCTGGGTATGCCCGATATTACGGTCATATCTTCCTGTATGGTTTCCTGCACTATGGCATCTACCTTGGTTTCCCAGTCGTCTATAATGTTGGTTTCCCAACTTGGCATGCGGTTTTTTTGCAAATACGCCGGAACGTAATGCGCCACAATACCGCTAAGGCGGCCAAACTTCACCCCGTGCTTTTCTTCGAGCTCCGGGCTACCCTGCAAAAAAATCATCTTGCCATCTACAAAACCGGCATTACCTGTTTCATGTACGTAGCTAAGTATAGCATTTCGGGCAGCTTGTATATGAAAAGGCATACTCTCTTTAGTAAGCGGAATGTACTTAGCACCACTGGTTGTACCCGATGTTTTAGCAAAATACAGCGGTTTACCGGGCCAAAGTATATCAGCCTCACCATGCACTACCCTTTCTACATAATGCTTTAATGCCTCGTAATCGCGTACGGGTACTTTTGCCACATAGTCAGCATAGGTTTGTATTGCGCCGAAGTCATGGTCTTTGCCAAACTGGGTTTCTTTTGCCTTTGCAATTAATTCTTTAAATACCCTCTCTTGCGTAGCTACAGGGTTTGTAGCCCACTTTTGGGTTTGCTTATGAACAATGCCGGCAAATATTTTAGCTCCTAATGTTTTTAATGACATTATAAGGTTATTTTTAATCTTTAAATTTACGTTTCAGTGCTAATTCAGTAGCTACTATCATACCTACAGAAAGGGTTACAAGCGCTATAAGACCCGCAGTTTGCTTAACAGCTGCTGCTACCGGAAGAAAGTAGCTTAGTGCCGAAAGCACTGCCATAACCAGCCCGCCTACCCCCATAATGTTACCGGAATACTTTTGGGAAAAATCCCAATGAGCCTGCGATTTCATGGAACGCCTGGTACGGTAACCTACCACACCGTTAATTTCCTGAGGTGGGCTCCATGCCATAAACGAACCTATAAAGGAAAACGCTATACCCGCTATAAAAGATGGTAAGGCTATATTTTGAAAAAAAGCATCCATTACTCAAAATTTATAAACTGGGTGGGGTTAATCGGGTAACCGTCTTTCCAGAGTTCAAAATGCAACTGGGCGTCCTCGCCCTTACCGTTAAAGCCCGTTTGTGCCAGCACTTCTCCACTGCGCACCACATCGCCCTGTTCTTTGTTTAGTACCGCCAGGCCTTTATACACAGAGATTATACCATCGTTATGGCGCACCACCATTACGTTACCGTTTGTAGGTGTCCAGTCGGCAAGCACTACTGTTCCTGCGGCTACGCTCTTTACAGGTGTATTGTTAGCCACAGCTACGGTTACATACAATTGTTTTTTAGCCGCATTGTACGGCTGGGTTACGGTACCTTTTACCGGTGCGAAAAGCACCTGGCTTACCCTGGGTGTAGCTTTTTCAAACAGGTTATACTTATCTTCCAGCGCCACCTGTTCGCGCAGCTTTTGGTCGGCTTCGTTAGGCTGCATTTTTTCGGGATCCAGTTCCTGCTGTTCTGCGGCTACTATACTGTCCCGGCTCAGCTTGGTATGGTCCAGGTCTCCTGTAAGCACTTTTTTAATTGATGCGAGGTAAGCCTTTTCCTGATCCAAAACTTTTATAAGCGAGTCTGATTTTATGGCGTTTTCGGTAGCCTGGCGTTTTAGCTGGGTACTGGCATACCCGGGTATGTATTCGCGCAGGGGCGTAAAGGCAATAATGTAGGTGGTAAGGGCTATCATTACAATGCTAACCGTAGTAAGCCCCACAAAAACATTCATAAGGTTTAGCCTAAGCGAAAATATCTCCTCAAAGGTATCTTCATTTAGTATAACCAAACGGTTTTTATTAAAGAGCTTTTTCTTTAATATTTGCTTTTTAAGCCTTTTTGCCGACATAGTAACGGTTTAATTGACAAATATACTAACTCTGCCGTATTAAAAAGGGGCATTAGCGGCAAACGAGCTACCAAAAATAACACCTTAGTTTCAGAATTTCTTAATTAACGCAAACCAAAGTTAAATATTTGACGTAAATAGAGTCACGAATATATTTTATAGTTAACTTTGTACGATAATTAAATTTTTAATCTGTTATGGGAAAATTAGGACTTACCGAAATACTTGTAATACTGGTAATTGTGATACTGCTTTTTGGTGGTAAAAAAATTCCTGAACTTATGAAAGGGCTTGGAACCGGCATTAAGGAATTTAAAAATGCCGCTAAAGACGAAGACCATACTACTGCGCCTAAAAAAGCACAGGCTCAGGACGAAAATAAACTGTAACAACTTTGTTGTTTTATTTTTAAAAACCCCTTTAAGGCTCAGGGTCTTAAAGGGGTTTTTGTATATATTTGAGGTAAACAATCGGTTAACCAACAAACAATGTATTTTAATAACCATAAGAGAAATAGTGTAATAACGCTTACGCTATTCGGTTTTTCCGTGATTCTTAACCTGTGCAAACTCAATATAGCTTTTATCCCTTTTAGAACTTTCGAAAAAGTAAGTATTCTTTTACTCTTAGCATCATTACTGATTTCTTTGATTAACGTCATTTACATCCTTAGAGGCGTCCATTATAAAGAAACTTCGAAATACTATTGGCTGCTATTAAACTGCGTACCAATAATATTTATTACCTATATTATGCTTCGAGTAATATATCTTTGATAAATAACGTTCAAGTAAAAAACCACCAATCATGAAAAACGTTTACCTTTTAGCTGTATTATTCATTTGTAGCTTGTGCCTTGCACAACCCGATGGCCTTAAATATACTCTTACAGCAGGCAGACCAGAAATTAAAAAAGCATCGGGTGAGCAATGGTTACAAGTATGGGTAACTCTAACCAATACCACAAAGGATACCCTGAAATATTACACAATGACCTGCTCATGGCAGAATTTTTATTGTATAGACAACCCTGATGTAAAAATTGAAGATGTGCCGTGTGACAAGAATATTTTTACCCTTATTACATTGCCTCCCGGCAAAAGCAATACAGTGCTACTAAAACTTTATCCTGCCGATAATTCACATAAACAGTTAAGTTTTAAAATAGGGATGAATCTTGTTTTTTATCGCAAATTATTGTCTTCTAATGAAATAAGCAATTAAATGCAGAAGAGAAATATTAGTTGGAAAAAGCCCATACCAGTAATACTCAAACAAAAACTCCCGCAATAGCGGGAGCCTAACTATATAATTTTTAGATCGCTTCGTTCCTCGCGATGACGGATGTAGCAGGTGTAATTTGAATGTAGTATCCAAATTAACGAATAAACAAATCAACGCATCCACCAAGAACGAATAACCGCATTACCACTTAACCAAATAACCCCTTAAAGAATCATCGTAAGCGCCACACGCTTTCTGCTTTCGTCTATTTCGGTAACTTTTACGGTAACGTGCTGGTGGAGTTTTACCACTTCGTTTACATCGCTTACAAAACCCTCTTTAAGTTGGGAAATGTGTACCAGTCCGCTTTCCTTAATACCTATGTCTACAAAGCAACCGAAGTTGGTAATGTTGTTCACAATACCCGGCAGCACCATACCGGTACGCAGGTCTGCCATGGATTTTACGTTAGGGTCAAACTCTAACACCTTAGCGGCTTTACGCGGATCGAGACCCGGTTTTTCGAGTTCTTTTAATATATCCTGAAGTGTAAGCTTCCCGATTTCCGGGGTTACATACGCATCGATGTTTATCTTTTTAATCGCTTCTTTGTTGCTTACCAGGTCGGCAGTTTTCAGTTTCAGGTCTTTGGCCATTTTTTCTACAATGGCATAAGCTTCCGGATGCACCGCACTGTTATCCAGCGGATTCTTAGCATTGGGGATGCGGACAAACGCTGCCGCCTGCTGATAGGCCTTCTCCCCCAGCCTGGCTACTTTTTTCAGTTGCTTACGGTCTTCAAACGGACCGTTTTCGCTACGGTAGTTTACAATGTTCTCGGCAAGCTTCTCGCCTATGCCACTCACGTAGCCCAGGAGCGATTTACTCGCCGTATTAAGGTTTACCCCTACCGAGTTTACGCAACGCATTACCACGGTGTCCAGTTCGCCTTTTAAAAGGCTTTGGTCTACATCGTGCTGGTACTGCCCCACGCCTATGGCTTTAGGTTCAATTTTTACCAGCTCTGCAAGCGGGTCGCTCAGGCGTCGGCCTATAGAAACCGCTCCCCTAACGGTAACGTCGTATTTAGGGAATTCATCGCGGGCAATTTTAGATGCCGAGTACACCGAAGCACCCGCTTCGCTTACTACAAACACCTGCACAGGCTTATCAAAGGCTATCTTCTTGATAAAGGTTTCCGTTTCGCGGCTTGCTGTACCGTTACCTATAGAAATCGCGTCAATCTTATAAGCATTAACCATAGAACGGATTTTTTTCATGGCAATCGCCGTTTCATTTTGTGGCGCATGCGGAAAAATGGTTTCGTTGTACAACAGGTCGCCCTGCTCGTCCAGGCACACAATTTTACAACCCGTACGGTAGCCCGGGTCTATGGCAAGGATACGTTTTTGACCCAGCGGCGGGGCAAGCAACAACTGCTGCAGGTTGGCTGCAAATACCTGTATGGCTACTGCATCGGCTTTGGCTTTAGCCTCACTAAGTACCTCGTTGCTAATGGCGGGAGCCAACAAGCGTTTGTAACTGTCGTCTATGGCTTTTTTTAGTTGGGTTGCGGTTTCGCGTTTGTTTTTAATGATAGCCTGCTCCATAAAGTCAATCGCCTCATCTTTATCTTCTATGTCTACGCTGAACTTAATTACACCCTCGTTTTCTGCGCGAAGCATGGCCAGCAGGCGGTGCGACGGTGCTTTTGAGAGGTTTTCGCTCCAGTCCAGGTACTGCTCAAATTTTTTAGCTTTTTCCGGGTCGGCACCCTTAGCTATTTTGGTTGTAATGGCCGCTTTGCGGCCGAAAACGCGACGCAGGTTTTTACGGATGTACACATTCTCGTTAATCCACTCGGCTATAATGTCGCGTGCCCCCTGGAGTGCCTCGTCTTCATTGGCTAATTTATCGTTAAGGTACTTTGCCGCAAGGAAATCCACATCATCGGCATTCTGGCTCATGATGATTTTGGCAAGCGGTTCCAGCCCTTTTTCGCGGGCGGCATCGGCACGGGTTTTCTTCTTCTTTTTATAGGGCAAGTACAAGTCTTCCAGCTCGGTAAGGTCGAAGCTCTGGTTAATCTTAGCACCCAGTTCTGGCGACAGGGCATTTTGTTCCTGTATGCTTTTTATAATGGCATCCTTACGCTTTACAATGGCGTCGTACGCCTGGCTGTATTTGGCTATTTGCTCTATAATTACCTCATTAAGATTACCGGTCATGTCCTTGCGGTAACGGGATATAAAGGGTATGGTACAGTCTTCTGAAAGGAGTTGCAGCACAGCCTCAATGCCTTTAACCGGGGCGCTTACCAGCCCGGCGATGTATTGTATGTTTGTCATTTTTTGATTGTAATAAGGGATGCAAATATGAAGAAACTTTTGCAGTTTATATATTTTTTTTGAGGTAGGGATTTTTGTATGTTTGAGGTAACTCAACCAATTAAAAACAAAAAACCCGGCTTCCTCACCAGCACCTAAAATGTCTGGGAGAGGAATAACCGGGACAGCAG
>JAAXJD010000145.1:0-9836 GCA_012270005.1 Flavobacterium sp.
GGGGAGAGGCCATTTGTGCCGATACCGAAATAGACCCGGCAGACTCTCCGGCAATGGTTATTTTATTAGGGTCGCCACCAAAAGCAGCAATGTTTTTCTTTACCCAAACCAATGCTGCGTTTTGATCGAGCAGGCCATAATTACCCGACGCGTTATTCGGAGACTCTTTCGTAAGCTCAGGATGCGCGAAGAAACCAAATATTCCCAGCCTGTAGTTAAGTGTTACCACCACAATCCCTTTTTTTGCCAGAGTTTCGCCATCATAACGGCTTTCGCTACCGTCTCCGGCGACAAATCCGCCGCCGTAAAAGTAAACAAGCACAGGAAGTTTTGCATCAGGTTTTGCTGAAGGTGTCCAAACGTTAAGATACAAGCAATCTTCGCTCATTTTAGGCGAGCGGAACATCATATCGCCAAATATGTTTTTTTGCATGGCATTAGGCCCAAAGGTTGTAGCGTCTCGTACACCAGTCCATTTTGCAGGCGCTTGCGGCTCGCGCCAGCGTAAGTTACCCACCTGTGGCTGGGCAAACTTTCTACCCCTGTATTTATGTATGCCGCTGTTAAGCGTTAATCCCTGCAGCGCGCCTTGTTCTACAGTGGTTTGCGGTGCTTTTTGAGCAAATGCTACTCCGCCTGTGTGCAGTAGTACCACAAAGGCTATAAGTATTTTCTTCATATACTAAATCGTTTTTTTGATGGTACACCAAAGATAAATAAAATTATTACGCTTTATTATAAAGCAATGATGTTAGTGTTTTTTACCTCACCAATCATAAAGGTGCTATGGGTACTGCCTATGTGCTGCAGGGTAGTTAGCTTTGTAACCATAAATTCCCTGTATTCTTCCATGTTTGCCATGTAAATTTTCAGGATATAGTCGTAGTCCCCGCTTACATGATAGCATTCTAATACCTCAGGTAACCGGGCAACCTCGCGTTCAAATGTGGTTACATTTTCTTTTGTGTGTTGTACCAGTTTTAAATGACAAAATACCACAAATCCTTTTTGGACTTTGTTACGGTTTACCACCGCCACGTATTTTTCTATAATACCCTCGCGTTCCAGTTTTTTTATACGTTCGTGCGTGGCAGTAGCCGATAGGTTTGCTTTGATAGCCAACTGTTTAGTGGTCTGTGTACTGTCTTCCTGCAAAAAATGCATTAATTTTTTATCTGTAGCATCCATAGTGTACTGATTTTTTTTCGGAGCGATTATTGTAAAATTTGTGTTAAATAGATAAAATTACTAAATAATGATGTATTTAAAGAAATAAAATCTATATATAATTTTTTAGGTTGATTTTTTATTTGAATTTACTTCAATTTGTAGATACATAAACAAACTACAAATACTACTATTATGACTGATAAAAAATTTCATCCTGCCGATAAAATCCAGGATTTACAATATTTCGGAGAGTTTGGAGGGGTAAACCCATCAATTTCTGATTCATCTACTTATACGTTTCTTTCTGCAAAAACGATGTTCGATACCTTTGAAGGCAATGCCGACGGCTGTTACCTTTATAGCCGTCATTCATCGCCAAGCAATCTGTATCTTGGGCAGGCGCTTGCAGCTATGGAAGGTACTGAGACCGCTAACGTGGCTGCATCGGGTATGGGAGCTATTACATCGGTACTTATGCAGCTTTGCGGGCAGAGTGATCACATTGTATCGAGCCGTACTATTTACGGAGGTACCTATGCATTTATGAAAAATTTCCTCCCGAAGTTTGGCATTACAACTTCGTTTGTAGACATAACCAAGCATGATAAAGTAGAAGCGGCTATAACTCCTGACACTAAAGTGCTGTACTGCGAAACCGTAAGCAATCCGCTGCTTGAAATAGCAGACATTGCCGGCCTTGCCGCTATTGCTAAAAAGCATAACCTTAAGCTGGTTGTAGACAATACATTTTCACCACTTTCGGTAGCGCCGGTTAAGCTGGGTGCCGATGTGGTGGTGCACAGCCTTACCAAGTTTATAAACGGAATAAGCGCCACTGTAGGGGGGGTTGCCTGTGGTACGCAGCAGTTTATAAACGACATGAGAAATGTAAATGATGGGGCTGCAATGCTACTTGGGCCTACTATGGACAGCCTTCGTGCAGCTAGTATTTTAAAGAACCTGCGTACGCTGCACATACGTATGAAACAGCACAGCCATAATGCTATGTTCCTGGCAAAGCGTTTTGAAGCAGATGGGCTTAGGGTAGTATACCCGGGTCTGGAAAGCCATCCGGGGCATGAATTATACAAAGGCATGATAAATCATGAATACGGATACGGCGGTATGATGACCCTTGATGCCGGAAACCTTGATAAAGCCAATGAACTTATGGAGCTTATGCAGCACCGTAACCTGGGTTACCTGGCGGTAAGCCTTGGTTTTTACAAAACGCTGTTTAGTGCACCGGGTACTTCTACATCGAGCGAAATACCTCTTGAGGAACAAAAAGAGATGGGGCTTAACGACGGACTTATCCGTTTTTCTATCGGCCTTGATAATGATATCGAGCGTACTTACCAATTAATGGGAGAATGCATGGAAGAAGTGGGCGTACTTAAAACAAAACCTGTTTTTGTCTGAATTATTTTAATCTTTACGCAATCCGCACTGGTCACTGGTGCGGATTTTTTGTTTCTTCAACTTAAATTAACAGTGGCGGAAACGCTGTATTAAAAACGATAGATCATCAATAATTATTTATCTTAGCCACTTATAAAAAGTATTACCAATGAAAAAACTTTTATGGATTTTTGTGCTTTCTGGAGCTACAGTGTACGCCCAGCGCAACTTAACCATACAGGAAGCAACGTATGGTGCTTACCAGCAGTTTGCACCTAAAACTATTGTTTCCCCAAAATGGCGCCCCGATGCGCATACGCTTACGTATTTAAACGACAGTTACGAAAAACTTATGTTTCGCACCGAAGCCTCTAACTGGGTGGAGAGTGTACTTTTAACCAAAGAGGATATTACCGCTGCCTTAAAGGCAAAATTCAGTACAGAAACCTTTGCTCTTAAAATGTTTCCTCCAGATAATGTCTTGAATGACGCTAAAACACTTTTCTTTAAAATAGATCGGACCACTAAAAGTTACCTTGTCCTTTTTGATGTAAACAGTAAAACTGTTAAATCTGCCGTGAGTACTCCGGTTGACGGTGCACAGCAGGCGCTTTCGCCGGACGGTAAAAGTGTAGCCTGGCTAAACGAAAATAACATACGGATATCCAATGAAGCTGGTGCTGTAACAGAAGTTACTAACGATACTGATAAAGGTATTGTAAACGGTAGCGATTACGTTCATCGCCAGGAGTTTGGTATAGACAGAGGTATGTGGTGGAGCGCAGACAGTAAAAAACTGTTGTACTACCATAAAAATGAAACTATGGTGGCAGATTACCCATTGATTCAGTGGGACGAGCGCATTGCTGCTGTCAAGATTATAAAGTACCCTATGGCGGGTATGAAGAGCGAGGAAGTAACGCTGGTAGTGTTTGATGTCGCTTCGAAAAAGCAAATTACCCTAAAAACAGATGGCCCGGCAGAGCAGTTTCTTACCTGTGTTACATGGTCGCCAGACAGTAAGTTTATTTTTGTGGGTGTCCTTAACCGCGAGCAAAATTTCCTTAAGCTTAATAAATATGATGCCACTAACGGTAATTTAATAAAGACTTTATTTGAAGAAAAGGCTGCAACGTATGTAGAACCATTGCATGGTCTTACGTTTATACCGGGTAATAACGGCCAGTTTTTGTACCGTTCAGAAAAAGAAGGTTTTGAACAGTTATACCTGTATAACACCGATGGAAAATTACTAAAAAAAATGGGCTATAAAGATGTTGTAGTTACAGAGTTGCTTAGTTTTGATAAGGGAGCAAAAAATGTTTTTTACTTGGGCACAGCAAACAATGGGCTGGACAGGCAGTTATATAAAACAGAACTGAAATCAGGCAAAACAGTACAGCTTACTACAGTTTCGGGTACGCATGCCGTGGAAGTCAGCACAGACGGATCTCTTATAGAGGATACATTTAGCAATACTACTACACCAAATGAGGTGAGCATTAAAAACCTTAATAGTAGTAAAGTAGTTTCTGTTGTAAAAGCAGATAACCCGTATACAGGAAAAACGGTATTGCCAAGAATGGAACTGGTAACCATAACGGCTGCAGATGGTAAAACTCCGCTTAATGGGCGCATTATCTATCCTGCCGATTTTGACGCTTCTAAAAAATACCCTGTAATGTTGTATGTTTACGGCGGCCCTCATGCGCAGTTAGTAACCAATAAGTGGCTGGGTGGTACAGATTTGTTTGACTATTATATGGCGCAAAAAGGCTATGTGGTATTTACCCTTGATAACCGCGGTAGCGATGCTCGTGGGCGCGATTTTGAGCATGTAATTCACCGTAATCTTGGGGTTAATGAAATGGCCGATCAAATGAAGGGCATTGAATACTTAAAGGCTAAGAATTTTGTTGATGCCGATAGAATAGGCGTTTACGGATGGAGTTTTGGTGGCTTTATGGCTACTTCTTTAATGCTGGACCACGCCGATACTTTTAAGGTAGGCGTAGCCGGTGGCCCTGTGGTTGACTGGAAATACTACGAGGTTATGTACGGAGAACGCTACATGGATATGCCGCAGGAAAACCCTGAAGGGTACAATAGTACAAACACCATACAAAAAGCACCAAAGTTGCAGGGTAGGCTACTTGTTATTCACGGGGCGCAGGATCCTGTTGTTGTACAACAACACAGTATGGAGTTTATACAGGCGTGTATAAAGGCTGGCAAGCAGGTAGATTATTTCCTTTATCCTACACATGAGCATAACGTTAGGGGTAGGGATCGTTTTCATTTGAACCAAAAAATAGCCGATTATTTTGATACGTACTTAAAAAAGTAAAAAATAATTTCTACATATAATCCTCCGTATAGCTGGGCAAAGCATCGCCTCAATGCAATACGGAGGATTTTTTTTGCCGAAAAAAATTAACTTTTATTTTTATTTAAACGTTTAATTTATATATTTGCTTCTGTTAGCAAACGATATAGTGAAAAAGAGTTCAATAAAAGATGTAGCTAAGCTGGCCGGTGTTTCTATCGCTTCGGTGTCGTATGTGCTAAACAATACGCCTAATAAAAGCATTAAAGAGCAAACCGTAGCCCGTATTTTAGAGGCAGCTAAAGAACTTAATTATACGCCTAATAAAATAGCGCGCAGCCTTAAAACGCAAAAAAGCTATACCATAGGGCTTATTGTGGCAGATATAGCTAACCCATACTTTTCTCAGTTGGCACGTTTTATAGAAGATGAAGCAGAAAAGCAAGGTTACACGCTCATAATAGGAAGCAGTGATGAAAGCGATGCCAAGTTCGCCAGGCTACTTACGCTCTTTAGGGACAGGATGGTAGACGGGCTTATAATAGCGCCGGTTGAAGGCGATAAAACCGCCGTAGAGCTGGCTGCACTAAAAAATATTCCGTTTGTATTAATTGACCGGACAGTTCCCGGGTTTGATGCTCCGGCGGTACTTATAAACAACAGGGAAATTTCCCGTAAAACCGTCCAGTATTTAATAGATTCCGGTAAAAAGAACATTGCTTTAGTGTCTTATAATACAGGTATTACAAGCCTTTCCGAAAGGATGGAAGGTTATATTGATGCTCTTAAAGAAAACGGGGTTGTGGTTAACAAATCGTTCATATTGTATATAGATGAAAAACGTATAGATGACGATATGGACGAAAGGCTAACATCGTTGTTCGCTTCGGCTGATAAGCCAGATGCGTTGTTTTTTATTACCAATAAATTATCAGTATCCGGTTTACGATGGTTGATAGAAAATAACATAAAAGTACCCGCAGATGTGGCGGTGGTAGCATTTGACCAGACCGATGCTTATAAACTCTTTCCGGTTCCGGTTACGTTTATCAAACAACCATTACCCGCTATTGCATCTGCCGCTATGGAGTTGTTGTTAGAACGAATTGATGACACTGATGCGCCAGCTAAAGTACGTGAGCTGGAGGCCAGGTTAAAAATCAAAGCCTCGTCAATGTAACTATTTTTTTGCTAAAATATTTAAACGTTTAAAGTAAATTATGTTTGAAGGTTAGCAACGATTATAACTATTTTTGTGTTTAAATATTTAAACGTTTAAATAAATGATGAAAACAGATTTTCAAGTGAATAACGATAGGGTGTTTTGTTATGGGGAAGTATTGTGGGATATTTTCCCTGATGGAGCAAGGGCAGGTGGCGCCCCTTTTAATGTGGCGTATAACCTCAAAAAAATGGGCGTCAACTCCCGCGCCATCAGCCGTATAGGTAATGATGATTTAGGCAGACAGCTTCAATCCAAGCTTACAGGGTGGGGATTCCCCGAATCTGATTTACAGATAGATGCAATACAACCTACGGGTACCGTACTTGCTACATTTGATGCACATGGCGAAGCACAGTACGACATTGTAGCCCCGGTAGCATGGGATTTTATTGAAAACACACCCGGACTGTTTGAGGAGGTGAATAATGCCGCGGCATTTGTATTCGGTAGCCTTATTGCCCGTAGCGTAACGTCAAGAAGTACCTTGTTTGCGTTATTGGAGGCATCTAATCTTAAGGTATTTGATATTAACCTGCGTGAGCCGTACTGCGATTTTGCCATTATTAATCAATTGCTGCATAAAGCAGATATTGTAAAAATGAATAAGGCGGAAATGCGTCGTGTACTCGAATTTATGGGAACAGCATATACTACTGAATATGATGCTGTACGCTACATACAGGACCACTTTTCGGTTAATGAAATTTTAATATCTAAAGGAAGTAAGGGCGCACTGTATTACGATGGTCATCAGGATTATTTTGCCCCGGCCATCCCGGTAACCGTAAAAGATACTGTGGGCAGTGGGGATTCATTTTTGGCCGGATTTATATCAAAACGTATTCAGGGAGCTTCTCCCGAAGATATAATGCTTCGTGCTACCGCACTGGGCGCATTTGTTACCTCGCAGGAAGGTGCGTGCCCGGAGTATACATTTGCTGATTTTGAAAATTTTGTAACTCATAAAACCACCACCAGTATTTAGTTTTCATCTGTAACCAATATCTCAAATACTATAAAACAATGAACGCAAAATTTACCGAAAAAAAGTACCGTGTGGTACTCATCTTTGTAACCTCCCTTTTTCTTATGTGGGCTATAGCCATAACCATGGGAGATATTTTAAACAAACACTTTCAAAACGTACTTAATATTTCTAAAGCAACCTCAGGGCTGGTACAGTTGTCTATTTTTGGTGCGTATGCGCTTATGGGGATACCCGCCGGGCTTTTTATGAAAAAGTACGGATATAAAAAAGGAGTGCTTCTGGGGCTGGGGCTTTACGCTTTTGGAGCTTTCCTTTTTATACCTGCCGCAAATAATGAGTCATTTGGTTTCTTTAGGTTAGCGTTATTTATTCTTGCTGCCGGCCTTGCTACGCTAGAAACCGTGGCGCACCCATTTGTTGCTGCCCTGGGCGACGAGCGTACCAGCGATCAGCGCGTTAATTTTGCACAATTGTTTAATGGGCTTGGTGCCATACTGGGTCCGCTACTTGGTGGCTACTTTATATTTGGAGCCGGAGAGCATTCAGGTTTAGAATCCGTTAAAACACTTTACGGTGGCATAGGCGTGGTAATACTTATTGTGGCTCTGGCCTTTAGTTTTGTAAAAGTACCACAGTTAAAAGACCCACACGCCGCTGAACTTACAACTGAAGATGCATCGGTTACCGATGTAGTACCGGGTGCACCTTTATACAAACAGCGTCACTTTATTTTTGCAGTACTGGCGCAGTTTTTTAACATTGCTGCACAGAGCGGTACTTGGGCATACTTTATAAATTACGGCGTAGAAAAAATGGGTCTTACAGATCATCAGGCATCATACTATTTTTCGCTTAGTATGGCCATGATGATGATTGGCAGATTTATAGGTACCTTCCTTATGAAGTATGTAGCACCTAACAAGCTTCTGGCTGTTTATACATTAGCTAATGTGGTGTTGTGTATTATTATTTCCCAAAGTTTTGGATGGGTATCGTTCATAGCACTGGTAATGCTTAACTTTTTCCTGAGTATAATGTATCCTACTATTTTTAGCCTGGGGCTTAAAAAGCTGGGTAATAAAATAGAGCAGGCATCGTCTTTCCTGGTTATGGCCATGTTTGGTGGGGCGGTATTTCCGCCGGTTATGGGTCTCATTGCCGAAAAAGACGTGGCTTCGTCATATCTGCTGCCTATTGGCTGTTACGTAATAATTCTTCTTTTTGCAGTTAAATTCTACAAGCCTAAAACTTTAGGCGTTACCGCAAAAAAATAAGCAAGCGTTATGATATCGGTTCATGCATTGCGCATGCTCGCAGTACTGTTTTTTACTGCATGGAGCATCAGCGCCCAGATAGTTATTACCAATAAAAATTTTAGTTTTGGTACAACGGGGCGCATAGGGGCGGCATATTCGCCGGGTATAGATGGCGGCACAGCGCGCCAGATAAATTTAAAAAACCAGTCGTCTTTAGGCGGCCGTACAGACCAAGGAGATTACTTTGATTTATTGCCGGCATTCCACTTTAAGGCTGTTAACGCCAATAACGACAGCACCGCTATTGATTTTCAGGTAAGGCTGGCGTTTTATTCTACAAACGGTACTTTTTTAGGCAATGTGGGTTCATCAAACATAAATGGTTTGGTTACCAGCGTGCCGGAAGCCTTTGTAGAAGCCCGAAATATCGTGGGTAGTAATTGGTCTATGTGGGCAGGTGCACGCTATATGCGGTATGATGATATACATATATGCGACTATTTCTATTTTGATGACCATTCTACTGAGGGTTTTGGTATAAAGCATAAAAACACTTCCTTTTCCATGTTTTTTCCGGCGGCTATAGATACAACATCTGCCAATGCTACCCCTTACTCTTACGAAAATATTATTACAGGATATAAATCCCTCACCTATAGACAACGACAGGTGTTTGTATGGGAGCATAGTTTTAAACCCTTTAAACGCAACTTGGTAAAGCTAATTGCCGAATGGCATTCTATAGATGGTATACACAATAATACAGACCGCGATTATCCGTCAGACCATGGCTGGGTTCTGGGTGCAAAGCTCAGTACTGATCTTGTTACCCCAAAACCGGGCTCATTTAATCAGTTTGCTGTTAGGTATGGCGCAGGCGTAGCAAACGGAGGCGATTCGGGTAGTACACAAACCTGGCGCACTTACGGGGCGCCCGATACTAAAGGCCGTTACACAGGAGCGTATTCATTTACCGTAGTAGAACATTTGCTGCTTAACCTGTCCGATCGTTTCTCTGTGAATCCATATGCTGTATATATAAAGAGTAAAGGCGGTGCCGATACTAATAATAAGGCACTGGATTTTTACAATAGGGAAATTTTTACCCGAAAAACAGATTTTGCCATTGGCAGTCGTTTCTTCTACTATGCCAAGGATTGGTTTCATATCCTTACCGAGCTACATTACACAGAGCGTAGGGACGGTACTTTTTCTGAGGCTTCTATGGTTAAGTTTACGCTTGCACCCACCATTGTGCCTACTGCCGAGCGTGGCCCGTGGGCAAGGCCGCACATAAGGTTTATAGCATCGGTAGCAAGATATAACGACAGGGCGGTAAGTACATTATACTCTCCATTTTTAGAACAAGCAGGCCATAAACGTTTTGGAACTTATTTTGGCGTACGGTCTGAATGGTGGATTTTTTAATAATGCTGGAGCATCACTTTTTCTAATATTTTGATCAAGCTG
>JAAXJD010000145.1:9846-12854 GCA_012270005.1 Flavobacterium sp.
TGACGGCAACAACATGAAAACTTTTAAATTATTAAATTAAAATACGCTGCTTCTTTACATTCTTGGGTATTACCGCAATGGAATCCCGAAGCCGGAAAATTTGCCATAGAGCAAACAGCAAAACATGGCTTTGATATTATTGAGATATTACTGCCAGGAAGTATGGAATTTGACGTGTCTACGGTTAAGCGCCAACTTAATCAAAACAACCTGGGGGTAGTGTGCTCATTAAACCTTTCTAAAGAAACGCATATTCCGGCGCATCCTGAAAAGGCATTGGGTACCATTAAAAAGGCGTTAGACATTACAGCCGGGCTGGACGCTGACTTTTTAGGCGGAGTACTTCATGGCGGTATAGGCGTAGTTACAGGAGATGTTTTACAACAGCAGGAAAAGGAAATTATTGCAGAAGTTTGGCACAAGGCAGGAAACTATGCACAGTCATTAGGCATTACCATTGGCATAGAGCCTATAAACCGTTATGAAAGCTATGTATGTAACACCGCTGCCAATGTTTTAGAAATCATAAACATGGCTAATTCCCCTGCGCTTGCCGTGCATTTAGATACATTTCACATGAATATTGAAGAAAACAATTTCCGTGACCCGGTTACAGCGTCGGGGAAATTACTCAAGCACGTTCATATAACCGAAAGCCACCGCGGTATGCCGGGAGAAGGTACTGTAAACTGGGATGAATTCTTCTTAGCATTAAAAGAAATCGACTTTGAAGGTAATTTAGTTCTGGAGAATTTTTCATCGTCTGTTCCGGGCATGCAGCAAGCAGTATCGTTGTGGCAAAAGTCGCCCCACAACGCGTTGGAATTGGCATTGGGTAGCCTTGCGTTTATAAAAGATGGAATTCAAAAGGTTATTTAGGACTCATTTTGTAGCTGTTTCGGGTTAAAATCGCGTTAAATAAATCCGTTTTTTAAGTTGCAACGTATATTTTGCATACAGTATGAAAAACTGGTAAAGTTATGAAAAGAAGATTTTTTTATGTTTTTGTAGCATTGCTTTCGTATGCTGGTTATGCACAGGAAACAGTAACTGACTCTACGGCTACTACTCAGGTAAGTGTTGCCGAAAATCCTAAAATTGCTAAACTACAGGCTGAGAACGAAAAGTACAGGCTCGAATTGCAGGGCTTAGAAACAAACCTTCCGGCCTTGGAGCAAAAAGCCGATGAGTTGGCAAGAGAAGCACGTTCTTCAGCAGACAACAATAAGGACGCAGCACGCAAATTACAGAGTGATGTTATTGATGGTTCTAAAGCCAGGAAAGCACGTAAGGCGGCAAGACAGGCAGAGAAAGATTCAGATAAGGCAGAAAAAGCGCAATCTGACCTTGATGATGCCCGTAAAGATATTGAACGCCTTAAAAAACGAATTGAAAAGAACGAGAAAAAAATAGTGAAACTTCAATCGGGTACATAAACATAGAACAGTTGCCTTACACGGCTGTCTGCTAATAGAAAGCCGTTTTTGTGATTCGTAGTTTACGTACTTTCGGTACTCATTATATATAGTATGCAAATCAAGTCTAAATTTCCATATTTAAACAGACACATATTTTCCTATATGTCCGGTTTGTCGTCGCAGTACGGCGCCATAAACCTTTCTCAGGGTTTTCCTAATTTTGAGCCCTCCGCCACGTTAACTGATTTTGCCATAGAAAGCCTCTCAGAGAGTACAAATCAATACGCACCCATGCCGGGGCTTTTAGAATTACGGGAGCAGATTGCTGCTATGACAGCCCGTAGCTTTAGTGTTTCTTTAAATCCCGAAACAGAGGTTACGGTAGGTTGTGGTGCCACTGAGATGATTTTTGATACTATAGCGGCATTTGTTTGGCCGGGCGACGAGGTAATTATTATTGAGCCGGGATACGATTGTTATCGTCCGGCAATAGACGCAGTGGGGGGTAAGGCTATAGTTTATAAAATGGCGGCCCCCGATTTTAAAATAAACTGGGACGAGTTTGCAAATCATATTTCTACCAAAACACGTATTATATGTATAAGTAGTCCTAACAACCCTACCGGCACCTTGATGTTGACGGACGATATGGAACATCTATATAGTCTTGTAAAAGATACTGACATTATAATATTGAGTGATGAAGTATATGGATATATGGTATACGACGATAACAAGCATACTACTCCGTTACAACATCCCGGACTAAGGGAGCGTACTGTTGCGGTATACTCGTTTGGCAAAACCCTTCACATAACCGGATGGCGTGTAGGATATGCGATTGCGCCACAATATTTAACCGTGGAGATAAGAAAGGCTCATCAAAATGCGGTATTTAGTGTTAGCCATCCGCTACAGCGAGCTATTGCCCGTTATCTTAAAACTACAAATGAATACATAGAACTCTCTGCGTTCTACCAGCGCAAGCGAAATACTTTTATAGAGGTGATGAAACATACCCGGCTTAATCCACTTCCCTGTGCCGGTTCATATTTCCAGTTATACGACTACAGCACTATCTCAAATGACAATGATTTGAGTTTTTGCGAGAGGTTAGTAAAAGATTTTGGAGTCGCAGCTATCCCGGTATCTCATTTGTACAGCGATTTTCACGACGATAAGTTGATAAGATTCTGCTTTGCCAAGACAGATGATTTACTTTTTGAAGCAGGGAAGAGGCTTTCTAAACTGTAAAATAGGCGGTATGCATTACCGATTTTTGGCTTAGTCCTGTAAAATGTATTCGTTCTATTGGTGCCTGTAATTTTTTTTCGATTATTTTCATCTCGTAACTTCTATTGTTTAAGCGTGTTAGAGTTTAGTGTTAAAAAAAGTTAAAGAAAGTGGTAAGAAAACAGTTGTTTAAGTGTAAAAGAGTGGTATCTTTGCACCCGCAACAGAGAAGTTAGCGACGTTCATATAAAACTTGATGGGATTTAAAAAGAGGTTTTTCTCTTATGTAATAAGAAGAATACACGTTGAAAAGCGGCCTTGAAAAAAAGTTTCAAAAAGATTAGGATGTAACGAAAA
>JAAXJD010000095.1 GCA_012270005.1 Flavobacterium sp.
TTTTCATGCCTGTTAGTGACTCTAAAAAATGTGTTTAGTCATGAGAATTTCTTTTAATTTATTTATTGGTACAGGATCTTACAACCATGATAACATGACTGTTTGCTCTCAGTATATTTTAGAAGCGCCACCTGCAGGTTTAAATTTTTATACGCAGCCCGGTGGCGGCGGTAACCCTCTTCCTCCAGGATCGAGTGTAACTGACAATGCTATTATATATGTTTACGGACAGGAAGGTACTAACACCTGTATTACAGATACTTATTTCTATGTAACTATACTAAATTCAGGTATTCCCCCTTTAGAAGACGTTGTGAGTTGTACAGGATATGTTTTTCAGCCGCTTGTTGCAGGTAGTTATTATAGTATGCCCGGAGGTCCACTTACTCCCGGAAATACACAATATAATGCCGGCACACTTTTAACGGAGTCTGCTACTATATATGTATATGCCACCCCAACAGATGGGGCGTGTGTTTATGAAGATTCTTTTACTGTAACGATTACTTCGGGAGAAGCACTTACTGAGAACCCACAAACGTTAACCTCTTGCGAGTTAGAACAGAATAGTGGTATAGGGGTTTTTAATCTTTGGCAGTTGGCTCCAGCCAATAATCATTATGCGCAATTTTATCTTTCCTGGGAAGGAAACCAAGGTGTAGACCTTATTACAACACCCGAATACTTTTTAAATACACAACCCAACCAAACGGTATATATGCAAACTACTTTTGATTTTTGTACATATACGGTAACCCCAATACAACTTGTTGCAAATACATGTAGTGGCGAGGCAGGTGTTTCAGGTATTGTGCATTTTGACGATGAAAGGAATGGCTGCGATGCAGACGATCAGCCACTAAGCGGAATGTTATTAGCTTGTAATATAGGTAATGCAGTGTTTTATACCTTTACCGAAGCTGATGGCAGTTATCATTTTTACAATCTGCCACAGGGAAGTGGTTACTTATGGATTACAAATATAAATTCACAGAATTATTTGTTTGATTTACAATATGCTACTGTTGACTACACCGGTGTACCGATAACCCAGAACTTTTGCGTAACTACTCCGGAACCGTTTAGTGATTTAGCGGTATATGTTTATCCGGACGATTTGCCTCGCCCGGGATTTGAAACTTCTTATGTGGTAGGAGCATATAATTTGGGTAATGTTACCGAACAAAACGGTACAATAACCCTTACTTACGACCCTGCTTTACTCACGGTAACCTATGCAGATGGAGGTACTGTTAACGGCAATACCATAACCTGGACGTACGAAGATATACTACCTGGGAATGGAGTATGGCACTATGTAAACTTTTTAGTGGCTACACCTCCTACGGTTAATTTAGGTACATTAATTTCTGTTGGAGCAGCAGTAACAGTATCTGGCACCGATGTTAATCCGGAAAATAATACTTTTAATTATGATATTGTAGCTACCAATTCTTATGACCCTAATGACATACATGTGCACGAAGGTGAATGGATTACAGAAGCACAGACTGACGAGTTCCTTAACTATACCGTTCGTTTTCAAAATACCGGTACTGCAAATGCAGAGCGTGTGAGGGTAGTTGTTGCTGTAGATGACACCCTTGATATAGATACTTTTCAAAGTATAACATCGAGCCATGGATACAGGGTAAATCGTACCGATGGTATGCTGGAATTTGTTTTTGATAATATTAATCTCGCTTACGAGAGTGCTGATGAAGCGGCAAGCCATGGCTACATTTCGTTTAGGATTAAGCCTGCCGCAACAGTAGGTGTGGGTGATAGCATGAGCCAATCGGCAGCGATTTATTTTGACTTTAATGAACCAATAATTACTAACACAGTAACGACTACAGTAACGACTGCAGCTAGTACGCAAAACAATAAATCTAATGTATTTAATATGTATCCTAACCCGGCAAAAGGATTTGTTGTTGTAACACCAGCAGCTTTAAATGCGCCTGCTACAGTAATAATTACTGATGTTTTAGGTAAAGAATTGATTACAACCAGAGTTGCAGGTAATAATAATACCATAGATATAGCGTCTTTGCAAAGCGGTATTTATATGGTAACTGTAAAAACCGGTTCGGGTCAGGCGACTCAAAAGCTGGTAGTAAAATAGTACTTTGTAACGTAATACTCTTATAAAAAAAAATGCCGTTTCCTCTTTTAGGAAACGGCATTTTTATTATAACTCGGTTACTTTTTCTTTAAAAAAGTTAACGTAGAAAAACTGATCAGGATTTAAACCCGCATCTATAATTGCTTTTTCTATGAGTGCTTTATCAGGATTTGATGTTGCATCAGTTTGCTTTAAAAGTGCCAATAAATCAGTGGCGTTTTCAAATTTAAAGCTGAGTTTTGTATTTAACGAATAGGCAGTAATGCTGTACTGAATATTGCTATTTATACCTTGCTCCATCAATATTTCCGCTATTTTTTCTATAGACTGTTCCATAATGTTTATTTCCGTTTTATTTTAAAGGTAGCAAATAGGAAATTTTAGCGAATATCTATAACAAAGAAAAAAATAT
>JAAXJD010000046.1:0-280 GCA_012270005.1 Flavobacterium sp.
TCCTTTAAAATATCAGTGGTTATGTAGCTTTTCAGGCTGTTTCGCAGTGTTTTTCTGCGTTGATTAAAGGCGGCTTTTACCACCCCGAAAAACAGTTTTTCGTCTACCGGCAGGTGGTAATTTTCTTTCCTCCTGAGCCTTAGCACACCGCTTTTTACTTTTGGCGGCGGGTTAAATACGTGTTCCGGTACGGTAAACAGGTATTCCGCATCAAAAAATGCCTGTACCAAAACCGAAAGTATGCCATAGTTTTTAATGCCTTTCTTTTCGCAAATACGCT
>JAAXJD010000046.1:290-8567 GCA_012270005.1 Flavobacterium sp.
GCCTTGCTCCCTGGTTTCGCGACAATGCGTTCAGCAACCTCTTTTTGGAACATACCCGAAAACTCCGGTATACGGTGGCGCATTTCCAGGGTACGGAATACGATTTGCGAAGAAATATTATACGGATAGTTGCCTATAATGGCAAAAGGGCTGTCGCCCATGGTTTTATTAATCTCATCTTTCAGGAACTCCTCGCTGAGAATATGGTTGTGCAGTTTAAGGTAATGTGCCTGCAGGTATTCTACCGACTCAGTATCTATTTCTATAACAAAGGTTTCAATATCTTTTTGAAGCAGGTACTTTGTAAGAACGCCCATACCGGGCCCTATTTCAAGCACTTTAGTGTAGCCCTGTAGGGTTAGCGAGTCGGCAATGTCCTGTGCTATGCTTTCATCTTTAAGAAAATGCTGCCCCAGGTGCTTTTTAGCTTTTACTTTATCCATGGTGCAAATATCGCTGTTTATGGGGAATAAAGTGCTTAAGGAATTACTTTAAAAGAAAATAGGTATATTATTATCTTCAGACCATTGTTTTATTTCAAACTTTATAGTTTCTATATTTATTTCAGTTTGCGAAGGCTGATAAGAATATACCCAAGAGAGCTTTTCAGGAAAATATACTCTCCATCCATTAAGCTCCATTTCTAAAAAGACCTCGGCAACACATCTGTTTTTTACAATATAAAGATATCCCGACCGTCCATAGAATTTAAAATATGTCCCATCAGAACCAGACAGTTTTTCAATATTATCACGTTCGTGTCTTTCTCTAACCCATTTATCTTTTACAACTTCTGCTATGTAATGGGCAAACAGTGTGTCTGATACTTTGTCAACAGTTTGTCCAAACGGTATTTTAAAAGGAATAACTTTAGAAGTTTCTTCTATTTGTTTACGGAAAAAAGAGTAATTCTCTTTAATCCCCATTGCTAAAAATATATTAGAAAGGTAATTCCAATACTCTGGAGAAAAATAATGTTCTGATGTATACTAAGCTCCACCAAACTTTCTGCCGCCAGACCCCATTCACACTGATCCATGAATTCATTAAAGTAACGAAATTGGATATCCTGCTTATAGTATTCAGGCAGATAGCGGGCAATGTGCTTTAATTTTTCAGATACACCATTATTGGTAAACAAAGAGCGAAACCATTTCATACGGGTTATTTTTACACAGCTAAAAACTCCTGCACTATTTCCAGTTCTGTGCGGAACTGTAGCACTGAGTTGCCAAAAAGTTGTTGCATCTCCGCACGGAACGCAGGTGAATGTTCCCTGTAATATGTCTCCAGTTTTTCGCGGCTGTCTGCGGTATATTGTACCGAGTAGGTAGTACCGCCATGATGCTGTTCGTCGCCCAGCACCTTTACAATTTTTATTTTGCTAAACATGCCGGTAGCCATAATTTCGGGTACGTGCTTGTCCATCATGTATTGTAGCCACTGTTCGTGTACAGTAGGTTCTACGGCGCTGGTAACGTTGTATATTATCATTTTTTTATAAGGTTATTTGTTGATATGGCAATTCGGTTATTTGGAAGAATCAGGCTGTACTTTTATACAAACCAAATTCTTCTACAAAGATAGCGCAGTGCTGTTATGGGTGTAATAATTTTTTGGTAATTTTTCTGGGTGGTTTCAATAGAAGTTGACTTCGGTGAGTTTAAAGCCTCCAGCAGTATAAATAAAGTGAAATTCTGCCCATGCGTCATATGAAACTTTTACAATTGGGTACTTTGACTGTTTATAATTTCCGCAATGGTCGTAGAAAATTTCATCGTTTGCCTTGCCAAATGGTGGAATGCTCCAAATAGAAATCCTTGGTTTTCCCTTAGCTGTAAAAATGGATTCTTTTATTTCTTTAAACTTTTTATCGGATAAACTATCGGGGGTTGTTGGTTCAGGATTACCGTTAAACATAATCTCCTTAAAACACAGTTTTTTTAAATCCTCCAATGATGCTACTGTACAGAAATCTCTAAAGAACCACCGTTCCATTTCCTTTTCCAATACCAAAAACGAGTAATAGTTACCTTTTGTAGTTTTAAAACTTTCGCGTAATGGGTCAGGGTCAGGCGTGCTAGATATTTTTAGACTGTATAGGTAAGGCGTACCTTTTTTAGGTTCAAAGTTTTTAATCAGCACTTTACCCACCGTATCAAGAAGTACATGGTGCCCGCCTACATGCCGGTAAATTTCGCCCTCTATATTTTTATATGTTGCGCCTTCAAGGCAATTAACCAGCCCGTTTGCAACGGGTTCCATATCGCTGTATAAGGCTGGGATTACTATGTTTCCTTTACCATTCAGCAACCCTGTGTGATAGTGTTCTTTTGTCCGACTCCAAAAACGTATGTGTCCTTCGCTTTCGCAATCTATGTTCATGTCTAAAAAATAAACGCTATCCCTTGCAGCGATTTTACCCTCACGTGTTACGTGGTAAAAATAGTATTTGTCCTTAAACACTTCCTTGGCTGATACTATTTTTATGGAGTTTTTATCTTTACTAAAAACCGTATCTACTATTATTTCGCCCTCGTGGTTTTTAAAACCATATAGCGTTGAGTCACTATTATAAAAACGTACGAGTTGCCCCGGTTTCATGTTTGATCGTGAACAGGCAACTGCGCAAAGTAATGTTACAAATAATATGGTAAGATGGCGATAATAATGCATGGGGGTAGGTTTTCCCAAATATAACGAAAATCACCATCTCCTTATTTCCCCAACTCCTGTATTTCATCCGATGGTACAATGATATTAGGATAGCTATTATTGTCGAGCCAAATCATAGCGCGTGCTATTGTGGTAGCTGTTATGTTGCGGTACTTTTTAAGGCTGCCCACAAGCAGCGGGTTTATTACCTTAAACACTGCCGATGCTATTTTTTCGCCCAGCCTGTTTTCACTACGCTTGGTGGTAATTAGTGAGGGCTGCATTATATGGGTATTGGTAATGCTTTTTTCTAAAACTGCTTCCTGCATTTGGCCTTTAGTCCGGTTGTAAAATATACTGCTGTTTTTATCGGCGCCCAAGGCAGAGATTACAATGTACGATGGTATGCCGTTTACGGCTGCAAGGGTTGCCGCCGCTGCCGGTATGCCGTAATCAATTTTATAATAGGTTTCTTTATCTGGGGTTTTAGCTTTTGTAGTGCCTATGCAGCAAAAAACCACATCGCCCGTAAAGTCAGCCGCATGCTGCTCCAGGGCAAACAGGTCTATTATATACTCCTTTATTTTCGGGTGGCTGATACCCGAAGCTTTTCGCGAAAAAAGTTTTACGGAATGGTACCGGTTATCCTGCAGTAGCAACTGTAGTAGTTCGGTCCCTGTAGCGCCGGTGGCTCCTAATAATATAGCGGTTTTTGTCATTTTCTTCTGTTTTAAGGGTATAGGTGCAAGCCTTTTATATAGAGCGTACTATGCATTTGCATAAAGATACGGCATATAAACGGTACAGAATCTTCCTTTTACAGTAGTTTAAGTTTTGTGTAAACAGTGGGGCCAACTTCAGTCCACAAAAAAAACCACAGTATTACCTGTGGTTTTTATCATTACTTGGAAGCCTTTTCATTTTTCTCATTCTTGTCATTTTTCTCCGGCTTGGCCTCCTTTTTCTTGCTAAGTTTTTTAGCGAGTGCCTTTTTATCCTTAATACGTTTTAAGGCATCGTCCATATTGCTCATCCAGTAGTTATTAAGCCCGCCGAGTTTCGCCTTTGTATAATACTCTGTTGCGGCATTGTACATTTCGTACTTTTCATAAAGCATCCCGGTAAGGAAGTCTATGTAAGCCATGCCCATACCCGGCACTTTAGTTGCGGCTTCAATAATTTTATAAGCGTCGTCTAGCCTGTTAAGGTTAATAAGCATACAAATGTATTGCCCGTATACGGGCAGGTAATGCTTATCCAGGTACAACGTCATTCTGTAGTAGTACTCAGCCTGCTTATAATCATCGAGTTGCTCCTCGTAAATCTGCCCCATTAAAAAGTGTGCCCCGGCGTGTTCATCGTCGGCCGCTATAACGTACTGAAGTTTTTCTATGCACTCGTCTACATTAAAGGGGTAGTTATCCTTTGCCTGTATGTACATAACTTCGTGATTAGAAAGTCCCATATTGGTTATCTTTATGCGTTAATATAAATCACCACAAAGCAGGCGGGCCACCGTGCACCGGTAGGGTGGTGTGCGGTTGGTTTACGCATTCGTTGCAAGTTGCCTCCTTGTTGTACCAGGTGCCGTGTACCCGCGTTCTGTTGTGGTTTTGTAAGAGTTGGTTCGTTGGTTTGCCCGCTCTCTTTTGTCCCTCTTAAGGGATATTTTTCTTTATTTAATAACTCCGGCAGCGCTTACACTACCGTCTTGGCGCAGTAAATCGGCCTTACAAACGGTTAGTGAACTATAAACTGCCCACTGCGACGGAACACTGTAAACTAAACTACCCCTTGTCCATCCTTACGATTTTCGGGGTAAAGGTTCCCAGTACGTCTACCAGTGCTGTTTGCTGCGCCATAACATCATATATGTTTTTATAGGCCATAGGCGCTTCGTCTATGCTGGAGCCAATGAGCGTAACACCGTGGTGTGCCAATACCTTTTTTAGCTGGCTGTTGGTAATTTCGCGTTTTGCCTGCGTACGCGAAAGCTGCCTGCCCGCCCCGTGGCTCGCCGAGTTAATAGACTGAGCGTTACCTTTACCTTTTACAATAAAGCCGGGTGCCGTCATGCTGCCTGGTATAATGCCCAGTACATCTTTTCCGGCGGGGGTGGCACCTTTGCGGTGCACTATAAGTTCCTGTCCGTTTACCATTTCTTTCCAGGCAAAGTTGTGGTGGTTTTCTACCATGGCAAGCGGGCGTGCGCTCAGTGCCTTACTTATGCGCCTATGAATATCATGGTGGCAAGCCGAAGCATAATCGCCGGCAAGGTTCATGGCAAGCCAATACTCCTGCCCGTTGTGCGTATCAAGATCCAGCCACGCCAGGTGACGCGCCTCTTTAGGTAGCGGCGTTTGCTTCATGGCAAGGCTGGTGTACTCTTTGGCAATATTTGCCCCAAGGCCCCGCGAACCGCTGTGCGACAGTAACCCCACGTAATTGCCCGCAGGCAGGTTAAGGGTAGCATCTTTTTCGGTTATGGTTACTATGCCAAACTCCACAAAATGGTTACCACCACCCGATGAGCCCAGCTGTTTCCACGCCTTATCTTTAAGGCGTTTTACAAACGGTATGTCGTTAAACTCACTACGGCTAAAAATAGCATGGTCTGCCGGGCTTTTGTGTACCTCACTCATCCCGAACTTGGTATGCTCCTGTAGCAGGTTGACGTATTTATGCTTTGCACCTTCCAGGTAACTGGGGTCTATGTCGTATACGCTAAGGCACATACGACATCCTATATCTACCCCCACGCCATACGGTATCACGGCATTTTCGGTAGCCAGTACTCCTCCTATGGGCAGGCCATAGCCACCGTGGCCATCGGGCATTAAGGCGCCGGCCTTGCTTATGGGCAACTTTAGTGCGGTGTACAGCTGGTCTTTTGCCTCGCGGGCTATGCCGTCTTCGCCAAAAATCGCGTAGGGTGCCCGCTGGGTGTTAAGCTGCCGGCTCTCGGTTTTTTTCGCTTCGAGTAATGCCTCGGCAGTGCGGCCCATTATACCGTCGCCCATGTATTCACTTGGGTTTGCCAATACTTCTTTAAGCAGGGCCAGTACCCTTTCTCTTGATTCCCGCTTGTGGAATTTCTTCATGTCGTCTAATGCAATGCTTATTGCCTTGTTTTGCGGAAATCCTATATCTATGAGGTGGTTGCCCCTTAATTTTAATTTTGCCATAATTTTTAATTTTAGTCAGAAGCCCCGTGTCATTACCTGAAATGGGCTTCCTGTATTTACCTGCCCGTAGCAGCAGGCGTAACTTTGCGCAGCGTATTCTGCTCTTTAAGTATTGAGTCTAACGAGCGGTTAAAGTCGTCAGTTACCTGGGTTGCTGGTACAGCATTTTCGTATTGTGACATGGCTGGCAGTGTTTTGTATTCTGTTGTTGATGAACCACCAAACCTGGAAATTACAAACACTATTTTTAATGCGAATAGTATCAATTTTACTATAGTTGCAATTTCGCCGCCATTGTCTGTGTTGCGTGCGTTTTGTGCTTGCTGCTGTGCCAGCCTGCGGTGTGCCATAAGCGCGTCTATACGCGGTTCTATTCGTGGCATTCCTGCCGCTTGGCCACCTGCAACCGCAGCAACCGCTGCAGCAACAGGGGCTTGTGGCGCATCGTAAGGCATATACAACTCACAGTCTATAGCTATACCGTTTAGCTTGTCCCATTTTTCTATGTGGTGCTCTGCCTCTAAAGACACATACTCGTTAAACCTGGCTTTCGCCTGCACTATACTATGTTCTTCTGTCCGGTATTCCAGCGTGGCAAGGGTTTCATAGCCTTCTGTGCCCTCGGTAAATTTACGTAGGGAAAAGATGGCAGTATCACCTGCAGCGCAGTCACCGTCATAATCGGCTACGCAGTGGCTCATTTCCACGCCTTCGTTATAAAGCTCTTCAGAAGTTAGCAACTGCACTATACGAAAGGTATCTTTATCTGAAACAACTTCATAGTCAGGTATCGGCAGTGCCGCCCAGTCGCCACCCATTTCGGCGGCAAGCCTTTTGGCCTTTTCTATTTCGTGCTCGCGTGCTGCTTTTACCAGTGCTGCCCAGCTTCGGCCTTTTAGCTTAAAACCGTTTGTTTCGGCGTACTTATCTGCCACGTAACCGGTTACCGACTCTATTTCGGCAAACTGTGCATCCCGTGCCTGCTTTGCCATAAACTGTATAAGCTGCGCCCGGAACGTATTGTCTTTAACATCGGCCATGTTTGCAGACCAGGCTATCATTTCCGCAAGGTTTTGCGTAGCGCCGTAGCCTAGTGCCTGTGCACGCCTTATGGCCTGTTCTATGCTGTAGGCACCGCCGGGCGTAAGCCGAAACTCATGCGCCATTTTGTGCGTAAACTTAGCGGGAAACGCACACAGGCTTAACACGCTATCGCCCCTGCCCAGCTGTATGTACCACAGCATGTGTACAAGGTTGTTTTCGGCAAACACATACTCCATAAATTTAGGAACCTCGTACCGGGCAAATAGGTGCCGTATAAGGCTTGCCAGTTGGCCATCGGCAGTAAGGCTGTCTTTTGTCCAGTCTTCTATGGGTTGTACCGTTTTGTTGCCAAAGCGGCTTATGTTTGCCAATACATCTATATACGCCGGATTTCTAAGCACACCGTAGCATTTTTTATGGTACATAACCATAAGCAACCTGTAAAAAGCCTCGCGTTTCCAGGTATGGTGTGTGGCGCTCATAGCTGTAAAATGGTTGTGTATGGTAGCTTCTATGCTTTGGCCTGCCATAGTGGCGCCTGGCGGATTGTGGTAACGCTGCTCTACCAGCGCCGGAAAGCGTATTACAAAAGGCGTAAGCTGTGTGTTTAGTGTTTCCATGGCTTTTAGCATTGTGGCAAACACCTGGTTTGGCTGGTTAAGGCTGCACTAAGTGATTGCCGGGTTTGTTGTTTTTTTAAACATTTATTTCTTTTTAGTCGAAAGTCCGGGGTCGAAAGTCGAAAGCCGGAAAACCGATTGTTGTTTTGTTATTATTTTTTTAAATCCAGATTCAACGCTTGTTTTTAATGCCTCTGCTGTCAATTTGCTTAACGCACCGAAGTTGAAGGCCGAAATCCCGCTGAACCCATCCCACTGATGGCGAACGGATGAAGCCAATAAAAAAGCCCGGTCGTTAAGGGACCGGGCTGTTTACCTTTGTTAAGGTGTAATTCCTCCTTTCACAAGGGAATATGCGGTCCTGTGCCATAGCCGTTTTGCCCGAATAAATCAGGACGGCTTGCGTTTAGTATGTGTACAATGTGTTGTAGCATGTGCAAATAAAAAAGCCCCGAAACTTGCGTAACGGGGCCTGTATATATTGTTATTGAATATTATTATCTATCCAAAATTTATTACACAATACCCCATCGCCAGTGCAAGTACTCTGCCTGCATCCTGTAGCTTTATGTTAGATATTGTGAAACTCATTTTTTTAATTTTTATCTTGTTGTTAAACTTGCTGCAAATGTATAGCATTTGTTTTTTATAATCCAAACAAAATCAGCTATTTGTAATTAGTCTATTTTTCGGTAAGAATTTTCAGCGTGTTTTTTATGATAATGATTTTATACTTAAAATACTGATATATATGTAATTAAAATGATTTGTAG
>JAAXJD010000046.1:8577-12841 GCA_012270005.1 Flavobacterium sp.
TTGTAGATAATGCTGTCGCACAGCAGGTGTCCTCAGATTATTTGTAAAATTTTCGTTGGGAGGGTATAAATTTCCGGCGGAGTTATTGCCAAAAATAAAAAACCCGGACAAAAGCCCGGGTTGCGTAGTGTGTTAAAAAAGTGTGTTAGTTTATGAATGTTTAGCTATTGTGCTTTTAATTCCGATAGGTGTGCCAGCATATCTGCGGTCATAGATTGCAGGTTAAAGTCGTGATTCCAGCCCCAGTCTGCACGTGCGCTGCTGTCGTCTATGCTTTGCGGCCAGCTGTCGGCTATCTTTTGCCTAAAGTCGGGCTCATAGCTTATGGTAAATTCCGGCAGTTGCTGCTGTATGGCTGCGGTAATTTCCTTTGGCGTAAAATCCATGGCAGACAGGTTATAACTGCTGCGTATTATTATGTTTTCGGCAGGGGCCTTCATAATTTCTATGGTGGCGAGTATAGCATCGTCGATATACATCTTGGGCAGGCGGGTATCTTCTGAAAGGAAACAGGTATAGCTGCCGTTTTCCAGTGCTTTATGGTAAATGTCTACTGCATAATCCGTAGTACCACCTCCCGGAGGTGTGCTCCAGCTTATAAGGCCGGGGTAGCGTATACTGCGTACATCTACACCGTAAATGTTGTGGTAGTATTCGCACCAGCGCTCACCGCTTTGCTTGCTTATGCCGTACACGGTACTGGGCTCCATAACGGTATACTGCGGGGTGTTTTGCTTAGGCGTTGTAGGGCCAAAAACCGCAATACTGCTGGGCCAGAATATTTTTTCAATCTTACCTGCTTTGGCCAAATTCAGTACGTGGAATAGCGAGTTCATATTAAGATCCCATGCAAAAGCCGGGTTTTTCTCTGCCGTGGCACTAAGCAGGGCTGCCATAAGGTACACATCGGTTACGCCATGTTTTTCTATGGTGTGCTCTATCTGGTTAAAATCCAGCGCGTTTACCACCTCAAACGGGCCTGAGCTTACAAACTCCGGATCGGTTTTGCGCACGTCAGACGCTATTACATTATTAGTGCCGTATTCTTCGCGTAGTTTTTTCGTCAGTTCGGTACCAATTTGCCCACAGGCGCCGATGATGAGTATTTTAGGCATTATAGCAGTGTTGTTTGTGATTACAAATATAAACGTAATAAAATTACGAATTTTACTTTTTATGAGGGTAAATATAACATTTTTTTGAAATATTGTGATTGAAGAAGGGTATAAAAACGTAAAATGCTTAAGCTGACATCTAAATTTGTATTCTTATAGGGAAAGCTATACTGGCTCGATTATGTGGTTAATAGGTTGTGTGAGCCAATAAAAACTCCAAAGCCGCGTCATAAGGTGTTTTTATTTCTGCTAAACCAATAAGCCAACCCAAAAAGCTGATGACAAAAATATCCTCTTTAATGGCGGGGTTCATCATTTTAACAATACCAGCTTTAAAATCAGGGTGGCGTGCGGTTTCAGGCTTCAGTATGCAGCGTTCTACAATCAGGGCAAATTCCATAACGCGCTGCTCGTTTACCTGCTCCAGGTATTTTTTGTAGCGGCGTTTAAAGCTTTTTAGCCTTGCCAATGCCAGTTCCTCGTTTTCAAACTGTGCGTGCATTAGTATTTCCATAAGTGCTTTGCGAATGCTCCACAGCATGCCCAGCTTCTTTTCGTACCAGGCATCGGTATGGGTAAACTGTGCCATGTATTTCAGGGCACTGCGGTTGCGCTGCTGTACAAGGAACATGGCTATGCACACACGCAGGTCGTTTACGTCTTCGGGAGCCGATTTTTTAGTGGCGCTTTTCAGGGCTTTTTCGGCTATTGACAAAGCCTCTGCGGGCTTTCCGGAAAAATGCAGGTTAAGCGCCAGCAGCAGTTGCTGCCTTAAATAAAACCGGCTGTGGTAGCGGCTGCCCTGCTTTTGCATAAGCGTGCTCATGTGGGTAAGGTAGCTTTGGCTTTCGGCAAAACGGTGGTTACGGAAGTTAATGTTTGCCAAAAAGTAAATCACATAAATATGATAGTAGAGTTGGTTGTCGCCGCTTTCCTTTTTAGATTCTATAAACTCATAGCTGCGCTTAATAAAAGGTTCTACCAAGGTAAAGTTATGGTTCATGGTGGCGTACTCGTTGGCTATAAACAGCATTTGGTAAAGCGATTTATACGTAAGCACCTCGTTTAGCGATACGCCCAGTTGCTTTACCGTGCCCAGCACCAGCGTACGGAAATCGACCACCTTACCCTTTAAGTGAATATCATGCAACTCTTTGCGCAGTAAGGCATAGCCTATGTTAAGTTGGGCTTCGCGCTGCATTTGTTGGGTATTCACTTGGTACTGGGCAGCACTGCTTGCCGGAGTAGTAGGATACTGTGTGGGTTTATGGAATGCCACCATGCAGCTTAACGAAAAAGGTTATTACTTTACCATACTGCTGTTCGGGTTGTTTGCTGTAATATCGGTACAGAAAAGTGTAAGGGATAAAGCCGAAGGCCTGCCGGTAACCGACCTGTATTACGGCCTGAGCTGGGTTGCCACCGTAGCTTGTGTGGTGCTGCTGGGAATAGGCGTTTGGAGCGCCGACCTGCTGCTGAGTGAAAAGGGCTTCTACGGAATGTCGTTTACGCTGAGTGTGTTTTCTGCAATAGCCGTACAAAAGAATACCCGCGATGCCCAACTTATAGAGGCTAAAGATATATAACGCTTAGCGGTGCCCTGTAGTTGCAGCAATGCGCTGCGGGGCTTTTTTAATTTTTCGATACTTAATAAACCAACCATTTTTTTATCTTTAACCAAAACCGCTATGCCATGGCTATACCAAAAAAAGACCTGGACGAGTTGCTCCGCGCAAATGTAATTACACACCAAACCGCTTGGGATATAGAGCAATACTACCTTACCAAAAAACAACAACAAGCTAATCCGCTGCTCGCAATATTTGCCGCACTGGGCGGTATACTGGTAGGATTGGGCATCATCCTTATTTTTGCCCACAACTGGGATAACTTCTCCAGGCAGGTAAAAACGTTGCTCGCGTTTACACCGCTGTTACTTTCGCAAGCCTTCGCAGCCTACTGCATTATTAAAAACAAGAGCGTTGCCTTTAAAGAAACCGCAGCCGTACTGGTGTTTTTCTCGGTAGGGGCAAGCATATCTTTAGTGGCACAGATTTACAACATTAGTGGCGATTTCCCTAAATTCCTGCTTACATGGGCATTGCTGTGTGCACCGCTTATATACCTGCTGCGCAGTAATGCTGCCGTGGTGCTGCACTTAATAATCGCGGTAGTATATGCCGTAAATAAAGGGTGGTGGAGCTACCCGTACGAAGAACCCTACTGGTATCTTTCGCTGATAGCCATTGTGCTACCATATTATTACAGCCTGATAAAAGATGATGCAGAAGGGCGCATAACGCGTACCCTGCACATACTGATGCCCATAGCGTTTATGGTGGCAGCGCATACATTCTTTTCCCATACGGGCGATTTCTCGTTCCTGTTATTTGTGGTGTTTTACGGACTACTGTACGTGGCGGGCAAACTGCCGAAACTGGGCTGGGGGTACAAGTTTATAGGAATATGTGGTACTATGGTGCTGTTGTTCATGGGTTCATTCCGTGAGTTTTGGCAAAATCTTGATACAGATAAAGTGCCCGGCGGTTATATCGCAGTTTTTGTGCTGATGCTTGCAGGTACATTGTTCTTTACAGGCAGAAACCTGAAGCAGAAAGATTTTGACCTGGCGCAGTTTTTACCGCTTTCAGTATTAGCTATGTATATGCTTTCGTTTGTATCAAATGGCTTTGCCGCGGTGGTTACGAACCTCATTACACTGGGTGCCGGACTCTGGTACATAAAGCAGGGTATAGACCGGCTAAAGTACCTTACGGTAAATTTTGGCCTGGTTGTTATAACCATACTGGCGGGCTGCAGCTTTTTTGAACCCGACCTTAGTTTCGTACTTCGCGGGCTGCTGTTTGTGGGGGTAGGTGCCGGCTTCTTCGTGGCCAACTACGCCGTAAGTAAACGCAAGCAACAAACCTTAAAAACACAACCTAATGAAAACTAAAATTTTATTAATTGTCTTTGCTGTAGTAGCACTGATACAACTGGCCATACCGGGACAAATGGTGTATGAAAACGAACTCGCCTATACCGAGGGTACCGACTATAAGATTAAGACCAAACCCATCGACCCTACTCAGCCATTTAGGGGTAAGTACATCCTCTTGGAGTTTGAACCTGATAATATAATAGCCAAA
>JAAXJD010000178.1 GCA_012270005.1 Flavobacterium sp.
GTGCCCTACCCACCCGTATTTATCACGTGCGGATGGATGATGCGGTAGACATAAGCTACGCTGTAAACATTTATAAGGCATTAAAACCTTGTGCCAAAGACCTGAAATTTATTGTTTTTGACGATGCGGGGCACGACAGCTGGACGCGCGTTTACAATGACCCTGCCACCTACGAGTGGCTGTTACAACAAACAAAACCATAAACATTATTATATCCACAACAATTATTAAAGAAACTAAGGATGAAGAAAAGAACGCTACTACTGCTTTTGGCTTGTTCTACAATTACGGTATATGCCCAAAAGGGTAAAAAACCTCAGATAAAAATAAAGCCGCGTACTGAATTTGTTGCAGACCTTATGAGCAAAATGACCCTGGAGGAGAAAATTGCACAGATGGTTCAGTTTACGGCAGATGGTACCATTACAGGGCCTAAGAGCGGTACAAACTGGGTAGATGAGATTAAGAAAGGAAACGTGGGCAGCATACTTAATGCTACCGGTGTAGACTATACCCGAAAAATCCAGAAGATGAATCAGGATAATTCACGCCTTAAAATTCCTATCCTTTTTGGTTATGACGTTATTCACGGATATAAAACTATTTTCCCTATTACCCTGGGCGAAACTGCCTCATGGGATTTAGAGGTAGCCCGTAAGTCGGCAGAAATTGCGGCGGCGGAGTCGGCAGCAGCCGGTATCCACTGGACGTTTGCCCCTATGGTAGATATTTCGCGTGATCCACGTTGGGGCCGCGTATCTGAAGGGGCAGGTGAAGACACTTACCTGGGTAGTAAAATGGCTTTTGCCCGTGTAAAAGGTTTCCAGGGGAATAACCTGAATGATTTGTATACAGTGTTAGCCTGTACCAAGCACTTTGCTGCTTATGGTGCTGCTGAGGCAGGGCGTGTTTATAATACAGTAGATATGAGTGAGCGCCTGCTTCGTGAAGTGTATCTTCCACCTTATAAAGCTACAGTTGATGCGGGTGTGGGTAGCTTTATGGCATCGTTTAATGAAATTGCCGGGGTTCCGTCTACAGGAAACAAATGGTTAATGAACGACCTGCTAAAAAAAGAATGGGGCTTTAACGGCTTTGTAGTTACAGACTACACCGGTATGAATGAGATGATTCCGCATGGTTATGCTAAAAACGAACAACACGCGGGCGAACTGGCACTTAAAGCAGGCATAGATATGGATATGGTAGGCGCCATTTACCTTAACGATACTAAGAAAAACCTGCAGGAAGGTAAAGTTACCATGGCGCAGATAGACGATGCCTGTCGCAGGGTGTTACTAGCCAAATATGATTTAGGTCTGTTTGAAGATCCTTATCGCTACAACGACGAAAAGCGTGAAAAGGCTACCATTTATAAAAAAGAATACCTAGATGCGGCATTAAATGCTGCGAACAAGTCTATGGTATTGCTTAAAAACAGCAACAACGTGCTTCCGCTAAAACAAAGCCAGAAGGTTGCTTTTGTAGGGCCGTTAGTAAGCGATGAGTTTAATATCATCGGTTCGTGGGCAGCTGCCGGAGACCGTAACGGTTACGCGGTAAGCGTAGAAGAAGGCGTAAAGCACCTGGTTAAAGACCAAAGCAAAGTATCATTTAACAAAGGTGTTGAAATTAAAGACACTAAACGCACCATGATGCAGGCTGCGCTGGACGCTGCTAAAAATGCGGATGTAGTGGTAGCGGTGATGGGTGAGTTTGAAAACCAGAGTGGCGAGGCCGCTTCTCAGGTAAATATTGATTTGCCGGGTATACAAAAGGAGTTTTTAGCAGAGCTGAAGAAACTGGGTAAGCCGGTTGTTTTGGTGCTGTTAAACGGCCGTCCGCTTACGTTAAGTTGGGAGAATGACAACATGGATGCCATACTTGAGGCCTGGTTCCCGGGTACTATGGGTGGCGATGCCATTGCCCAAACACTTTATGGTGTTAATAACCCAAGCGGTAAACTTCCTATGACGTTTCCACGTAGTGTAGGACAGGTGCCTATTTACTATAACCACAAAAATACAGGCCGCCCTTACCTGGGCACAAACGACCCTGAACAAAAGTATAAGTCGCGTTACACAGACTCAGAGAACAGCCCGCTATATGCCTTTGGTTACGGTTTAAGCTACACTAAGTTTGAATACAACAACCTGAAACTTTCTTCAAACAAGCTTTCAGGGAGCAATAAAATAACAGTTACTGTAGACGTTAAGAATACCGGTAACTACGATGGCGAAGAAGTGGTGCAGTTATATGTACACGATGTTGTAGGTTCTGTAACCCGGCCTGTAAAAGAGCTAAAAGGCTTTACAAAACAACTGATTAAAAAAGGCGAAACAAAAACGGTAACGTTTGACATTTCTACCGATGACCTTAGGTTCTATAACATAGACATGAAGTTTGTGGCAGAACCGGGCGATTTTGAAGTTTTTGTAGGCGGAAGCTCTGATGCTACTCTTAAGGCTACGTTTGAGTTAGTTAAATAAGTGTTTTGGTTAATTTTTTGCAAAAGGCTGTCCGGCTCAGGACAGCCTTTTTATTAAACGTATGTTTTTCAGTGGGCAAGGCATAAAAACATATAAGATTTCATTACAAATCCCATACTAAATGTTTTTCTGATGTAAAACATTGAGCGGCTGATTATTAAAATCATCCATTTATCTTAAAAAATAATAACAATGAAACATAGTGTAATTATTTTTCTGGTTCTGCTACATTTAAATTTTGGCTACAGCCAGCAAAAAACCTACTGCAATCCCGTTAATGTAGATTATGGGTATTGCCCCATACCAAACTTTGTAACACAGGGAAAACACCGAGCTACTGCCGATCCTGTAATTACTTATTTTAAGGGCGAATATTATTTATTTTCTACTAACCAATGGGGCTACTGGCATAGCAAAGATATGCTGAACTGGAAGTTTATAAGCCGTAAGTTTTTAAGGCCTGAGCACAAAGTTTATGATGAGCTTTGTGCACCTTCGGTTTCGTTTGTAAGGGACACTATGCTTGTGGTGGGGTCTACGCACGGTAAAGAATTCCCGATATGGATGAGTACCCAGCCCGACGGCGATAACTGGAAAGAACTGGTTCATAAGTTTGAAGCCGGTGCCTGGGATCCACATATATTTTGGGATAAAGATACCGATGAGATATATATTTACTACGGTAGCAGCAATCTGTATCCCATTTATGGTGTAAAGCTCAACCGTAAGACCTTTCAGCCCGAGGGCGAGCCGGTGCCTCTTTTGGCACTAAACGATGATGAGCACGGTTGGGAGCGTTTTGGAGAGCATAACGATAATACCTTTATGCAGCCGTTTATGGAAGGCGCGTATATGAATAAACATAATGGAAAATATTACCTGCAATATGGTGCCCCGGGAACAGAGTTTAGTGGTTATGGCGATGGTGTTTTTGTGAGTGATAAGCCACTTGGACCTTTTGTTTACCAGTCGTTTAATACGTTCTCTTATAAACCGGGAGGTTTTGCAGGTGGAGCAGGGCATGGCGGTACGTATGATGATGCTTATGGTAACTACTGGCATGTATCTACTATAGTTATTTCCACAAAAAATAACTTTGAGAGGCGGTTAGGCATTTGGCCTGCAGGTTTTGACAAAGATGGTGTTTTATATTCAAACACGGCTTATGGCGATTACCCAACGTATCTTCCTGCGGAGCAAAAAGCGCATTCCGGACTTGCATCATTTGCAGGATGGATGCTGCTGAATTACAATAAACCGGTACAGGTTTCTTCTACACTTGGTGGTTTTCAGGCTAATTATGTAAACGATGAAGATATAAAAACATACTGGAGCGCCAAATCGGCTAAAAAAGGGGAGTACCTGATTAGCGACTTAGGGGAAGTCAGTATCATAAATGCCATACAGATAAATTATGCCGACCAAGATGCGGAGCTAATGGGTAAGCCCGAAAACCCCAAAGGACATAAGTATATAATTTACGCATCTAACGATGGAAAAAAGTGGCGCGTTTTGGTAGATAAAAGCAAGAATACTAATGATGTACCGCACGATTATATAGAGTTAAGCAAGGCCGAAAAAGCCCGTTACCTAAAATTAGAGAACATAGAAATGCCTACCGGTAAGTTTGCTATTAGTGGTTTCCGTATATTTGGCAGGGGATCTGGCGAAAAACCAGCTGCCGTGGAAAATTTTGTGCCGCTTAGAGCCGAGCCTAAAAAGAAAGGAGAGCGCCGAAATGTGTGGTTTAAGTGGCAACAGGAACCCGCTGCTGATGGCTATGTTATATATTTTGGTAAAGAACCTGATAAATTATATGGCTCAATTATGGTATATGGCAAAAATGAGTATTATTTTAGCGGCCTGGATAGGAGCGATGGGTATTATTTTGCCATAGAAGCGTTCAACGCTAACGGCATAGGCCCGCGCACCGAAGTAAAAAAATCAGAGTAGAATAAAAATAAACATCTATATTAGTAACCCAAACATTTATTCATTCACAATTAACCCTTATTTAACCAAACTATGAGTTCATCGAACGCGCAAACTAAGTGGGGTCAGTTTATCCCTCTGGTCACAGTTTTCTTCTTTTGGGGATTTGTTGCTGCCAGTAACGACATCCTTATCCCGGTTTTTAAAACCGCTTTTAATCTGGAACAATGGCAAAGCCAGCTTGTTTCAGTAGCATTTTACATAGCCTATACAGTAGGTTCTCTTATGTATATCGGTATCTCGGCTGCCACCAAGAAAGATATTGTAGAGCGCCTTGGCTATAAAAACTCTCTTGCTTTAGGCGTATTGATTTCTGCGCTAGGAACACTTCTTTTTTACCCTGCTGACGAGACCGGTTCATTTGCTTTAATGCGTTCTGGCTTGTTTATTGTAGGCCTTGGTTTTTCATTGCAGCAAACCGTGGCAAACCCACTTGCCATAGCGCTTGGTCCTGTAGCTACGGGTTCTCAGCGTCTTACGCTTGCGGGAGGTATTAACAACTTTGGTACCACTATTGGGCCTCTATTAGTTAGTTTCGCTATTTTTGGTTCTGCATCTGCCGCCAGTACTACAGTAGACATTAACAGCGTTAAAGCTCCCTACCTTATTTTAGGACTTGCATTTGTGCTTGTAGCTGTTTTTCTTAAGTTTTCATCGCTACCAAACCATCCTGAAGCTGAGGTAGAGGAAGAAAAAACGTTAGATAACTTTGTAAAACAACGAAAGTCAGCCCTACAATATCCACAGCTTATTCTGGGTATGGTAGCCATATTTCTTTACGTAGGTGTAGAGGTATCTACAGCCAGTAACCTACCTGCTTATTTAGAGGAAGACCTTGGTTTTGCTACCAGTGCTGTAGCACCTTATGTATCGCTTTACTGGGCAAGTCTTATGATAGGCCGTTGGGGTGGTGCTGTAGAAGCATTTACATCAGATAAAAATCTGTTAGTACTTCTTAAAATAGTAGCCCCTTATCTTGCATTTGGTGTGTTCCTTGGTGTTAACGCTTTTATGGGACATGATTTAGCGCCATTCTATGTATATGCTGCAATTGTTGTAGTACTAATTGCTGCCGACTTTGCCAGTAAAGGAAATCCTGCCAACATGCTGGGGTATTTTTCAATTCTGGGTATAGTAGCACTTATTATAGGTATGCTTACAGAAGGCGACATCAGTATCTACGCGTTTACCAGCGTTGGTCTTTTCTGTAGTACGCTTTGGCCTTGTATATTTACCCTTGCGGTAAGTGGACTAGGTAAACAAACCACTCAGGGAAGTAACTTCCTTGTAATGATGATTATGGGTGGCGGACTTGTAAGCCTTGCTCAGGGTACAGTGGCTGGTATTATAGGTATACACAGCAGCTATATAGTTGGCGTAGTGTGTTTTGCTTACCTTGCATTCTATGCGTTTACCGTTAAAGGAATCCTTAGCCGTCAGGGTATTAGCTTTGGCCGTGTAAGCGGTGGAGGGCACTAATAAGTAAATCTTAAGTTATATTATATAAAAACCGGCACTGTTTGTGCCGGTTTTTTTGTTATTTTGAAAACAAAACGTTTATCATGAAAAAGAATTTTATACTGATTGCAGCGACCGTTCTCGTCCTAACGGGCTGCAACAAAAAAAGTGCTGAAACAGAAAACCAGGAAGAACCTAAATCATATACCGTAAAAGGTAATTTACCTGCAAGCGGTACAAAAACTGACACAACAGCCGTAAGTGCTCAACCTACACATAATGAGGTTATTACGCCTACAGAAGGCGAGGAGGTAACCCTACGCGGAAAGGTAACAGAAATCACTCAAGGGAAAGATGGATATATGGCTAAGCTTAAAATAGCAGAAGGTCAGTTTTTTACTGCCACGGTTAGTATTCCTAATATGAAAGATCCTAAACAGTACAAAAAGGTTACGGTAGGCGAAATGGTAACCGTTACAGGCTCTTATTATAAAATAGGGAAAGATGATGCTGTTAAAGTAACGGCTTTCGAATAATGCATCACTATACTTAAAACGAAAACTCCCCCAGATAATTCATTTGGGGGAGTTTTTAGTTTATTTTCCGTCTTTGTCTACTACAGGGCGGTTTTCGCGGTTTGCCAGTTCCCAAGCTGTAACAAAGGCTAGTTGAGCGCGTTTTGAAAGTAAATCGTATTCTATTTTATCGGGTTTGTCTGTTGCTTTGTGGTAATCAGCATGCACCCCGTTAAAATAGAAAATAATCGGAATTCCCTTTTTTGCGAAGTTATAATGGTCAGACCTAAAGTAGAACTGGTTAGGGTCGTTACGGTCGTTGTATTTGTAATCCAGGTTTAGTTGCGTATAACGCTTGTTAGCCGCCTCATTAATGTTATGAAGATCTGTACTTAACCTGTCTGAACCTATTACGTATACATAATTTCCATTTGAAGCATGGTCATCATCGCGCCTGCCAATCATATCTATGTTAAGGTCTGCTATAGTGTTAGCCACCGGGAAAAGTGGGTGTTCACTGTAATAACGAGATCCATGTAGCCCGTGCTCTTCACCGGTTACATGCAGGAACAATATAGAGCGCTTAGGGCCGTAGCCATCTTTTTTCGCCTGCATAAACGCCTGCGCTATTTCCAGTAGGGCTACTGTGCCAGATCCGTCATCATCTGCACCGTTATACACGTCTCCGTTTTTCATGCCCACGTGGTCGTAGTGCGCAGATATAACCAATATTTCATCGGGTTTTTCTGTACCTTCAATAAACGCCCATATATTTTCAGAGTCTCCTAATTTAGGGCTAAATGCCCTCGACATAAATTCTGACGGCACCTTTTGGTACCATCCGTCTGCTGTTTTAGGGTAAGACATACCATTTGCCTGGTATTGGCTGATAAGGTACTTACCTGCCTTTTTTTGCCCCGGAGTACCCGTGTTTCGTCCTTCCATAGAATCTGCTGCCACAATATAAAGATGTTTTTTTAAATCTTCAGGGCTTATTGATTTCATGTATTTTTCTACAGGCGCTTTTGTGTAATCTCTTTTTACATTTTTGCCGGCGCCACACGCCAGTACAATAAGAGATGAAAATATGATTATGGTTGACTTACGCATACGAAATGATGAATTTTCCGGGATTAATATTTTTTGGGTTTTTATCTTAAAACGGTTAATAAGCTTTAAAAAATTTAGCCCCTTATAACGGGGCTAAATTCTTATTCTTTTTCCAGTCCCTTTTTACTGTCACCTATTTTATTTACTTTCGGTTTTTCTTCCTTAAGCACGTCTTTTAAAAACTGTGTAAAGGCTGCCCAAGATCTTTTATCTGCTTTTTCATTATACGCAGCACCTTTGCTGTTGTCATCTCCCGCTTCCTTCTCGGTAAAAGCATGTACCGCACCGCTGTAGTATATCATTTGCCAGTCGGCCTTACCGTCTTTCATTTCCTGCATAAAGCTATCAATTTCTTTTTGAGGTACGTAAGGGTCATCGGCCCCATGTAACGCAAGGACCATTGGCTTTATAGGTGTGTTTTTTCTTGAAGCATCTTTGCCTAAACCGCCATGAAAACTAACTACGCCTTTAACGTTGAAACCTGCACGTGCTGCCTCAAGGGCACCAGTACCACCAAAACAGTAACCAATTACAATTATTTTTTCCGGATCGGCACCTGATTTTATAAGTTCGTCAAGAGCCACTTTTATTCTTTTTTGATACGCCTCAGGATGGCTTTTGTAATAACCGGCCTGTTCTCCTGCCTGTTTTGTATCTTTAGGATATTTTCCTTCACCGTAAATATCGGCTACAAAAGTATAAAATCCACGCTTGGTAAGTTTTTCGGCAACTTCCTTGCTGTGATCGTTTATTCCCATCCAGGCTGGTAATACAAGTATACCTGCTTTAGTTTGTGATGGCCTTTCGGGTACTCCGGAAAAACCACTTAGTTTTTGCCCTCCTTCTTTGTAATTTACAGGCGAAAGTTGAGCAAAAGATTGCAGTGCCAATAACAGCACCGGCAATAACATAATTTTTTTCATGTTAACGGCGATTAATTTTTGTAGAGGTAAAAATAAAGGTTTTGCAAATAACTTGCAAAACCTTTATAAAGTTATACTATGTAACACCTGTTAAAATTATGCGTGCTGCATACTGTGTTTACCTTCGTTGATTTCTTCAACCAGTTTTTTGTTGAATGCCGGCAGGTCTTCCGGTGTACGACTTGTTACAAGGCCGTTGTCTACAACTACTTCTTCATCACTCCATATAGCACCGGCGTTTTTAAGGTCTGTACTTACTGACTTTACAGATGTTACTTTTCTGCCCTCTACCACACCCGCGTTAATTAACGACCATGGACCGTGACAAATAGCGGCAACAGGTTTTTTTTGTTCAAAAAACGCCTTAATAAGTTTAAGTGCATCTTCGTTTATTCTTAGTATATCCGGGTTTATTACACCGCCCGGGAGTACCAGAGCGTCGTAATCGGAAGCCGACACTTCATCTATAGTTTTATCTACATCATACGATTTTCCCCAGTCTTTACCAGACCATGATTTAATACTGCCTGATTCAGGGCTTACAATATGTGCTGTCCAGCCTTGCTGCTCTATGTGTTGTTTAGGAGAACTCAGTTCGCTTTCTTCAAATCCGTGGGTTGCCAGTATGGCTACTTTCTTACTCATAATTTTAGGTTTTTAATGTTATTAATTTTGTTTCATAAAGTTAATTACCATGTGGTTGAGCAGTTTGTAATGCGGTATTAAAGTTGTGCTAATGTTTGTTAACTAACAGAAAATGCTGACTAATTTTATACGGAAACTAGATCCTTTATGAAAGAAATTTTTGAATGGAAGCGCTTACTGCTAAATGATTTGCCCTGGACATTTTTAGCCGAGGTTTCGTTTAGAACAATAGTAATGTTCATAGTGGTACTCGCTACGCTTAAGCTAACCGGGAAGCGCGGGGTGAAACAACTTTCGGTATTTGAAGTTGTTATAATTATATCGCTAGGTTCTGCGGCCGGAGACCCTATGTTTTATGAAGATGTGGGATTATTACCGGCAATAACCGTCTTTCTTATCATATTGTTTATGTACAGGGGGGTAACCTGGCTCCTTGGCAAGAGCAAGAAGTTTGAGAACTTTATGGAGGGTGTCCCTATATGTATAATAGAAGACGGACAGTTTTCGTTAGCAAGTTTTGAAAAGGAAGACCTTGCCCAGGATGAGTTTTTTGCAGAGTTAAGGCTGAGGGGTATTGAACATCTGGGGCAGGTACGCTATGCTTATATTGAAACAAACGGAGCCATAAGTGTTTATTTTTATGATGATACTGATGTAAAATTTGGCTTGCCCATACGGCCACAACCGTTTAACCGAAAGAGTACCGAAATACCTAAATCCGGTATATACGCATGTTCTTTTTGTGCAAATACACAGCGGCTAGAGCCAACAAGTGGGACGTGTACCGTATGTAATAATAAAGAGTGGGTAACCGCCATTAATATAAAACGTGTAAAATAATAAAAGCCGGAAGCATTTTTACGCTTCCGGCTTTTGTATATAAATAAAAAACCCAAAATATTGTTTCTATTAACCTCTGCCCGGGCGGCCACCTTGCATATTTCCACCTCTGCCGCCGCCATTTGGCATCGACGGGGCTGGGTTATTATTAGCTCTTACCGGTGCCTGCTGCTGCATTCTTGGTTGTTGCTGAAAACCACCGTTACCACCGCCATTGTTTCGCGGCGTAGGATTGTCAAAACGAGGTGACTGCTGTGGCCTTACTACTGGCTGGTTTCCACCGCCATTGTCGAAACTACGCCCAGGGTTACTGTATTGCCTTGATGGAGCAGGAGAGGATACCTCAGACCTGTTTCCGCTGTAGTTTCCGCTTCCGTTACCAAAACCCGAAGATTGATTATTTACGTTAGGTCTTGGATTACTAATGCTTCTTGAAGGTGTACCGAAAGATGGATTGTTGTTGCCATTAAAGCTTCTACCGCCACCCTGAAAGTCATTGTTGCCGCGGCTATTTGCTGTAGCCCCGTTGTTAAAACTACGTCCGCCACCCTGAAAGTCATTTGTACCACGGCTTGGCGCTGTGGCTGCGTTATTAAAACTGCGACCACCCTGGTTTATACTGCGTGTACCATTTTCCCTTCCGTTACCGGAAAAAGCCCTTCCGCCATTATCACCGGTATTTCTCACGCCGTTGCTGTTAAACCTTGGGTTGCCGTTACGGCCACCGGCAAGGTTGTTCCTGTTTTGTTGCAGTTCGTAGTAGTTGCGTACGTTGTTGTTACGCGCCTCAAACGATCTGCCCGGGTACATACGCTCATAGCCATTGCTTCTCCTTGGCGAATAAATAGCCATGGCGCGGCTGCTGTACCTTGTGTTTACATAATTATAGGTATTGCGGTAATTAATATATACGTTTACGTGGTTATGGTATCGATAAGGCGCACATGGAGTCCAGTAATTATAGTAGGTAGGGTAGTAATCCCAGTACCATGGTGAGTAGTAGGGCCTGTAACTGCTAACCCAAAATAACCCGAATAGTACCGGTCTGGTCACATAAACAGGTTCGTATATGTAATTAGGGCCGTAGATATAAGGGTCTCCCACTACTTGTACCGTAACGTTATTATATCGGTCGCGTTCAACTTCTATTGTAGCTACATCCTGAAATGTGTCGGGACCCAAAACCGCCTGTAGCACTATAACGTGGGTGCTACGTTCTGCAAGTTCTACTACCCTTAAATAGTCTACCCGGTTATCACCATTAAGATCCAGGTTAGATATCATCATATCAGGGTCGTTTAACCTGCGCTCAAAATCTTCAAGGTCGCGGGAGTCTCCGAATATAGAGGACACGGCCTGCAGATTAAGATTATCGCTTATGTCGCTGTTAGCAGCCCTAACGGTAGTTACGTTTTGGGCAAATAGGCTACCAATACTTAAGAAGCCGAACAGCAATGTGTATGTTAGTTTCGTTTTCATGATCAGTGTAATGTTAATTGCCTGTTTTATTTTTGAGGTTCGGATTGAGTATTCCAATATCCGTGCCAATATTATTTTTGTACCTTTACATGAAGCAAAATACCGATGAATATCAAGGATTTTAATAGTTACAATGAACATAAGAACCGCTTCGATTAAAGACTACGACGCTATTTACAGCATAGCCATAATTACGTGGAATCATACTTACAAAGAAATACTTTCTGCCGGGCAATTTAACTACATGATGGATATGATGTATAGCCAACAGGCTATTGAGCAACAAATAACAGTTAAAAACCATCGCTTTCTAATTGCTGAAGATGCCGATGGAAATGCCTTAGGTTTTTGTTCTTATGAAACCAATAACGAACCCGAGAAAACCAAAATCCATAAATTGTATGTACTGCCTCAAACTCATGGGCAGGGCCTGGGTAAGTCTTTTGTAAAAGAAGTAGAGGCAGCGGCTGCAAGTGCAGGCAATAATTCCATATTGCTTAATGTAAATAGGTTTAATCCGGCCTATCATTTTTACCTTAAAACAGGGTTTAAAAATACGGGCGAGGTAAATGTAGAGATAGGCAATGGCTACTTAATGGAAGACTACATAATGGAGAAACCACTTTAAACTTTATCATTTCTTTGGCTGGTATTTGGCAGGGCTATAACAAATTTGCGCAGGCTAATAAGGTAACTTTGAGATAACAACAATTAAAAACCTTAAATTATGATTACGCAAATTCAAAATGTACCTGCTAGTATGGTTGCATTTCGTGCAGAGGGTGAAGTTACTAAAGACGACTTTGACGTGGTACGCGAACAGGTGGCCGAACTGGTACGCACTAATGGCAAGTTAAATTATCTGCTTTACCTTGATACTCCTGTTAAAGATTTTACTGCCGGTGCCTGGCTGCAAGATGCATTACTGGGTATAGAAAACATAACCAAATGGAACCGTGCCGCTATTATAAGCGATTCTGAAGGGGTTAAAAACTTTACCGATGCGTTTAGCAAAGTAATGCCGGGAGAATTTAAAGGTTTTGAAAAAAGCCGTTATAATGACGCCGTAGCATGGGTATCTGAACAAATAGAATCTGTTAACTAAAAAACACCAAACCATGGGAAATTATAAAGACCTTTTTAGCGCTGAAGCAGTGGCTAAAATAAAAGAAATGGCCGGCGATATAAAAATATGTATGTTTTGTACATATCTTTCTTCAAAGCC